>NZ_JBGTYX010000010.1:0-64093 GCF_041807785.1 Mannheimia sp. E30BD | reverse complement strand
ATGCGTAAGCTTTTAACCGTGATTAATGCCATCGTCCGTGATGGCTCACAGTGGAATGCTCACGCGGTTTAATTAACGAATTTGTATCTTACCAAAAATGTTGGGGAGATACAGTTGCTACACTTTTTATTAGCCCATACGGTAGTTTGGTGCTTCTTTGGTAATGGTTACATCGTGAACGTGTGATTCTTTAATGCCTGCACCGCTAATACGCACAAATTGGGCTTTGGTACGAAGCTCTTCGATAGTCGCACAGCCTGTCAAGCCCATACAAGAGCGTAATCCACCCATTTGTTGGTGGATAATCTCTTTTAAGTAACCTTTATAAGCAATACGCCCTTCAATGCCTTCTGGCACAAGTTTATCTACTGCATTGTCTGACTGGAAATAACGGTCGCTTGAGCCTTTACTCATTGCACCCAGAGATCCCATTCCACGATAAGATTTGAATGCTCTACCTTGATAAAGCTCGATTTCGCCTGGGGCTTCTTCTGTGCCAGCAAACATTGAACCTACCATCACACAGCTTGCTCCTGCAGCAATCGCTTTTGAAATATCGCCTGAGTAGCGAATACCACCATCAGCAATTACAGGAATGCCACGATCTTTTAAGGCTGCTGCGGCATCAGCAATAGCAGTAATTTGAGGCACACCCACACCTGTTACAATTCGGGTAGTACAGATTGAACCCGGCCCAATTCCTACTTTTACCGCACTTGCTCCAGCATCAGCTAATGCAATCGCCCCTTCAGCGGTAGCAATATTGCCTGCGACAATCGGTAAATCAGGGTATTTTGCACGGGTTTCACGCACACGTTGTAATACGCCTTCAGAATGCCCGTGTGAACTATCAATTAACAGTACATCAACACCAGCTTTTACTAACGCATCAATACGTTCTTCGTTTCCCGGCCCAGCTCCTACTGCCGCACCTACACGCAAACGGCCAAATTCATCTTTACAGGCATTCGGTTTGCTTTCGGCTTTTTGGTAGTCTTTTAGGGTAATCATTCCTTTTAAGTGGAAGGCATCATCCACCACAAGCACTTTTTCAACACGATATTCGTGCATTAAATGGAAAATTTCTTCACGAGTGTCGTTTTCTTTCACCGTCACTAAACGCTCTTTTGGTGTCATAAATTCACGCACGATTTTGCTTAAATCGCTTACAAAACGGGTGTCACGCCCTGTAATAATGCCGACTAAATTTTGGTTTTCATCCACAACAGGGTAACCTGCAAAGCCGTTTTGTTTGACTAAATCGGCAAGTTCCGCCAATGTAAGATCGGGCGAAACGGTAACAGGCTCAGACACAATGCCGCTTTCAAATTTTTTTACTTTACGCACTCGGTCTGCTTGGCGTTCAATCGACATATTTTTGTGAATAAAACCAATTCCCCCCTCTTGAGCAAGAGAAATCGCTAATTTGGTTTCAGTTACTGTATCCATCGCAGCGGAAAGCATTGGAATATTGAGGCGGATAGTTTTGGTTAATTGAGTGGAAAGATCGGCGGTATTTGGAAGCACTGTTGAGTGTGCTGGAACGAGAAGAACATCATCAAATGTGAGGGCTTCTTGCTTGATTCGTAACATTGCAATAATTCCTTAAAGAGTGGTTAAATTGAAAAAACTGTATTGGAAAATTGCGAGCGGATTATACAGAGGAACGTTATTTTTGTAAATAGGCAAACGATTACTTCAGATTAAAAAATTAATAACAAGCGGTCAAATTTTCTTTAGATTTTGCAAATTCTTGAGGAAAAGTAACCGCTTGTAAGCAACAAAAAAGGCGTTTCACTACGCCTTTTCATTCATTTATACTTGTTTAACTGTTGGAAAATATTTTTCCTCATCAAACTCACGCAATGGTTTGTGTTCTTGTCCTAAGAAGGTGTAGATAACAGGCAATACGAATAAGGTAAAAAGTGTACCGATTGCAAGACCCGATACAATTACCATACCCATACTAAAGCGTGCGATTGCTCCTGCACCTACTGCAAATAAGAGTGGGATTAAACCAGCAATCATCGCAGCCGTTGTCATCATAATCGGGCGTAAACGGATAGTTGCCGCATAAACAATCGCTTCATAGCGTGATTTACCGTGATTTAATTGCTCTTCTTTCGCCACTTCACACATTAAGATACCGTGCTTGGTAATCAAGCCCACAAGGGTAATTAACCCCACTTGTGAATAGATATTTAAGGTGTAACCTGCCGTCCAGATACTATTGGCAAATGCCATCATATCCTTAGAGCCTGTGCCTGTGGCAATCCCCATAAATAGCCCTTTCATTGCGGACGGAAGATTCATTACGAGTAATGCACCACTTACCGCCAATGGAACAGAAACGAGGATTACCAGCGGATCACGCCAAGATTCAAACTGAATTGCCAATACAATATAGATAATCACAACCGCAAGGGCGAATGTCATTGCCATTGCATTACCTTCTTGAATATATTGGCGAGATTCGCCTCTGAAATCGTACTGATAACCTGTTGGTAAGCTTCTATTTAGCTCTGCTTTTGCCCAGTTTACGGCATCACCAATCGAACCTGATACTACCCCACCAATTGTCGCTGAGTTTAGCTGGCTCATACGAGGCAATGAAGACGGAGATGTGGTTAATTCCATTGTAACAAATGAACCTAATGGAATAGACTCACCACTTGCAGTTGTAACATAATAGTTCATTAAATCTTCAGGATTTAAACGATCATTACGCACCGCTTGCGACACGATTGGGTAAGCACGAGAGTCAATATCAACACGGGTAATAATCGCACCTGATAGGAATGCACCTAATGTGCCACTTACCTGCTGCATTGTTACACCATAAGCACCCATTTTTTCACGATCGAATTTCATATTCATCGTTGCCGTGTCAAATTTGAGGTCTAAGTTTGCAAAGAAGAATTGACCTGATGCTTGTGCTTTTTTCAAGAACTCTGAAGCAACTACGGCTAATTTTTCATAGCTGTCTGCGGTAGTAATAACAAGTGAGAACGGTAAGCCATTTTCACCTGTTGAGATCTCAGGGAAAGAGATCGCATTAACATCCATTGCAACCACTTTTTTACCGAGTGCTGCAATCTCATTTGAAATTTCTGCACGCTCACGAGTACGATCATTCCAATCTTTCAAGGCAATGATAGATAATGCACTATTACCGCCATTAAACCCTGAGATCGTCATAACTGATGAGACTTCAGGTACTTTAGATATTTCTTCAGTAAACGGCACTAGGGCTTCTTCTGTATAATCTAAATTTGTGTTAGATGGACCATTTGAAATCCCTACAACGAAACCACGATCTTCCGTTGGTGCAACTTCACTTGAAAGTGAGGTAAATAAGAACGGAAGACTGGCAAAGATCAGCACCGCAAAGAACAACATAAAACCACGAACCGCCATAACTGCACTTAGCATATTGGTGTAGCAGCTTGTCATTTTGTCTAGTGAACGATGGACAAAGCGTGCAAAGCGAGATTCTTCGCCTTCTTTATGCTCTTTCAGCACTCGGCTAGACATCATCGGAGAAAGTGTTAGAGCCGCAATACCCGAAATAAATACCGCACCAGCAAGAGTTAAAGCAAACTCTTTGAAAAGTGTGCCTGTTATCCCTGTCATTAATGCCATTGGAGAATATACTGCACCGAGTGTAATCGTCATTGAAATTACCGGTAAGGCAATTTCTCGTGTACCAATAATAGCTGCATCAAATGGCGTTTTGCCTTCTTTAACGTGGCGTTCTACGTTTTCAAGTACGACGATCGCATCATCTACCACTAAACCAATCGCTAATACTAACGCAAGTAAGGTCAGAAGATTGATTGAAAATCCGAACATTTGAAGCAAGAATAACGCACCAATTAATGAAATCGGAATGGTAATAACTGGCACAATCATTGCACGCAGCGATCCTAAGAATAGGATAATTACCACCAATACAATCACAGTTGCTTCTAAAATAGTACGGATAACTTCATTGATTGAGCTATCAATTGCAACCGTTTTATCGTAAATAATATCCCCTTGAATATTCTCCGGTAAGTTTTTCACTACCTGATCAAACATCGGGTAAATATCTTTTGCAACGGTAAGCGAGTTTGCTGTAGCCGCAACTGAAACCGCTAAAACCACCGCTTCCTTACCACCTACTGTTGCACGAACAAAATCGCTAGATTTATCTAATTCTACGGTCGCAATATCTTTCAGTTTAATCATTCTGCCATCTGCTGTTGTTGAAACAGTCACCTGTTCTAATTCTTGAACAGAAGGTGTAGTGGATAACACTTTGTTTTTATAAACCGTATAATAGCCGTTAGAGTTACCCGCTGCGGTTTGTAAGTTATTGGCACTTAATGCCGATAGCACCGCTGAGCCTGATAACTTATTGCTCGCCATTTTGTCTGGATCTAACCAAATGCGTAAACCAAAGGTTGAGCCATATACATCAACACTTGACACCCCATTTACCGTAAAAAATTGCGGTTTAACCACACGGTTTAGATAATCGGTTACTTGTGCTGTATTTAATTCATCAGACACAAATCGAATATACATTAATGCATCATTTGAACCCGTTGATACGCTAATAGATGGGTCATCAATACCACTCGGCAAGTTTGAACGTACTGCATTTACTTTAGCTGAAATATCAGAAAGTGCCGCATTCGGGTCAGTATTTAACTTCATTTTCGCCGTAACTGTTGTAGTACTTGGCGAACTTGATGACGTCATATAGTCAATATTATCCGCTTGAGCTACTGCCTCTTCTAACTGTGAAGTAACAAGTGCTTGCATTAAACCTGCATCTGCACCTGAGTAGTTTACACTCACGGTTACGATCGAAACAGTCATCTCTGGATATTCACGCACTTGCAATTTTTCAATCGCTTGTAAGCCTAAAATCGTAATGAGTAAGCTAATACAAACGGCTAAAACAGGGCGTTTAATAAAGATGTCAGTAAATTTCACTTAATTCACTCCACTACAGTTTGCTGTTTTTTGCTGGTGTGGTAATGCCTACCGCCTCAACATCAGAAACTTTAACTAACGCATTGTTGCTTAAACGTTGCAAACCGCCTGTTACAATTAAATCTCCTGCTTTCACACCTTTAGTTAATTGTGAATAGTTACCCTTGCGGTCAGCAGTTTTTACTTCTGCTTGTTTTGCGCGGTACATTTTATTCGCATCTAAAGTTGGGTTTTGTGCAGACATTTTTTGAACCATTTTTTTATCTTCTTCAGATAATGGCTGTAACAAATAAACAGTTTCGCCATACATCGTATAAGCCACCGCAATTTGTGGCACAACAACCTGCCCTGTTTGCGTTGGTAAGGCTACATTTAAGCGTGCAAACATACCTGAGAGTAATTTATCCGCTCCTTCTTCAATAACCGCTTCAACATTAATTAAACCGGTTAAACGATCAACCGCAGGATCAATCGCAATAATACGAGCAGGGAAAGTTTGTGCTGGCAAAGCATCAATTTCGGCTGTTACTTTTTGCCCAATTGACACTTGCTCAACATTGGTTTGAGGCAATGTAAAACGAACTTTCATTGAAGATTGGTCTTCAACACGCACAATTTCCGTTCCCATTGTGATGTATTGACCAACGTTTACATTCACAATACCCGCCACACCGCTAAATGGTGCATAGATTTGGCGACGTTTAATAACCGAACGTAACGACTCAATATTCGCTAATAATTGGTTATAGGTTGATCGTGCATTATCAAATTCTGCTTTTGACGCACTATTTGATGCAATCAAATTACGATAGCGGTCATAATTTGCTTTTGCTGTTGAAAGTTGAGCTTCCGATGCTTTTAAATTTGCAATCTCAACACTACTATCAAATTCAACTAAAAGATCACCTTTATTTACACGCTGCCCCGATGTAACCAATACACGGCTTACTACACCTGAGGTTTCAGCACTTAACATCGCCCCCTGGTTTGGGCGGATATAACCTACAGCCGAAATAGTTGGAGTCCATTCCTGTGTGGTAACTTGCATTGCGGTTACTTCGCTCACAGATTCAGGCATATTCGCAGCGGCATCTGCTTTTGCTTTCTTCCCAATTAATTGTAATCCTACGATTGCAGCAAACACAATCAATACAATTAACAATGTGAGTACAATTAAAAACTTTCTGCCTTTGCCCGGCTTCTGCGTTTCTGTTGTCATACATTCTCCATAAAATAACTAAAAATAAACTTAAAAAGTGATTGCTTTCCAAGTGCGTAAAATAATTTCGTCTAAATATTCACCTAGCTCGAAGTTCTGATTCAAGTTTTGCAAATACTTGATCTCGATTAAAGTGCCAAGACTCACCGAATAAAGTATTTCATTTGGTAAATCCACAATGATTTTTTGCTTTTTACCTTCAAAAACAAGCCTGTTCCAAAAAGAATTTTTATCAGCGACTGTTTCTCGAATTAACTCATCAATCCCCATTACAGCTTGGAATTGTTTTACTAATGCAAGACGCTCCGCTAAAAAAGCCCATTTTTTATTCACAAGTTGTTTATATTGTTGAAAGAGTTCAACCTCCGGTTCAAACTCAATATGCATATACCCCTGATAGCACTTTATTAAATTGGCTGCCAAACAGTGCAGTAATTCATCTTTTGTTTTGAAATAGAGATATAACGTACCTGAAGCAATTCCTACCTCTTTTGCTATATTACGCATTGAAAGGTTTTGCAATCCTTCTCTCACAATAAGTACTTCTGTTGCTGAGAGAATACGTTTTATCATTTCTTCTTTTGGCTCAATCCGCCTAGACATATCATCTCCTAGCCTATAATGAANCACAATAAGTACTTCTGTTGCTGAGAGAATACGTTTTATCATTTCTTCTTTTGGCTCAATCCGCCTAGACATATCATCTCCTAGCCTATAATGAACGGTCGTTCATTTTATCTTTTTTTATAAAAAAGGGAAGAAGAAAAATCATCAAAAAAGTGAATAAACACCTTGAAAAATTTAAATTTTTTTGAACAAGCGGTTACAAAAAGCATCGATTTTTGAACATTAGCTTTGCCAACGGTAGCGAAGCTATGATCCCCCCTTAAAAAGGATTGTGAATAAATTTTGCCAAAACTTTGCAAAAATCAGCCAAACAATAAAACCGAATGCTACTTTCCACTCATTTTTATGCTACTATTCACATATTATTTTTATTATTTTATCCATTTGTTATGGCAACAAAATCTAAATATCATACAAAACAATTTGATGCATTATTAGCCGATCTCATTACAACCATTGAACAGCATAAAGCTCCTGTTGATTTATCTTTAATGGCGTTAGGTAATATGGTAACGAATATTTTAAGCGAAAATATTCAAAACCCTACGCAACGTGAAGCCCTCGCAGAAGCATTTGCAGGCGCACTCAAACAATCATTAAAAGCTAAATAACTATTATGTTTAAACGCCTACACGCATTATTGCCAACCAATTCCCGCCAATATCGGGAAGCCACCTCACAAAAAATAACGTGGGGGCATTGGTTTGCACTATTTAACATTGTGCTGGCGTTGCTCATTTCTTCCCGTTATGCCTTCAATGCAGACTGGCCGAATACCCTTGTTGGTAAACTTTACTTTTTTGTCAGCTTATTTGGGCATTTCAGTTTTGTCGTGTTTGCGACTTTTCTGTTAATTTTATTTCCACTTAGTTTTATCATTAAAAATGATCGAACCTATCGAGGGCTTTCGGTGATTCTTGCCACCATCGGGCAAACTGTTTTATTAGTGGATACGGAGGTCTTTAAGCAATTTTCTTTGCATTTATCACCGCTTGTATGGGATTTATTAGTCAATCCTGAAGAAGGTGAACTTACTCGAAAATGGCAGCTGCTATTTGTGCCAATGCCACTTATTTTATTGGCAGAAATGATTTACTCTCGTTGGTGTTGGCAAAAGCTACGTAGCTTTAGTCGCCAAAAATGGGGGAAATATGTTGCGTTATTTTTCTTAGTGAGCTTTACCGCTACTCACTTAATTTATGCGTGGGCAGATATGAATGCCTATCGCCCTATTACCGCCCAAAAAGCGAATTATCCGTTATCACACCCGATGACAGCTCGTAACTTTTTAGAAAAACACGGTTTTATTGATAGAGCGGAATTCGATCAAGAGATTGAAGAAAGTGGGCGTTTAGACACCTTTTTCTTAAATTACCCTAAGGCTTCTTTGGTTGCAACAACGCAATCGAATACTAATATTTTATTAATTAATATCTCGGGCTTATCTAAAGAGATGATTAATGCTGAAAATATGCCTCGCCTCTCTGAAATCAGTCAGCACTCTTACCGTTTTATGAACCACTATAGCAGTGGCGATAGCAATTCGGCAGGTGCGTTAGGCTTATTTTATAGTTTAAGCGGAAAATATTTAGATTCTGTATTGGCAGACAAAACCGTTTCGCCATTAATTCAAATTTTCAGACAATCGAATTACCAGTTAGGGCTTTTCTCTCATAATGGATTTGCTGATCCAATTTATCATCAGGCCATTTTCTCCGGTATTTTATTACCGACAGCTCACAGCAATGTTAGTGCAATTTCACAATGGAAGAGTTGGATTAGTAGCCGTTCGCTAGGTAATCCATTCTTTAGCTATTTAGATTTAAGTTTGCCATCAGCAAGCTCTAATTCCGCTCAACAAAAACTGTTAGATACGCAATTTGCTGAAATTTGGCAGCACTTAACACAAAATGCGTTATTAGGTAATACGTTAGTTATGATCACTTCTGATATTACTAACAATGAAGCAACCAATGAAAATCCGTTTGCTAAGCAACGCATTCAAGTACCAATGCTCTTTTATTGGCAAGGCGAAAGCAAAGAGTATAATTTCCTTTCAAGCCATTTAGATATTATGCCAACGCTATTAAACGGCTTCTTTAAAGTGCAAAATCCGATTAGCGATTATGCACAAGGCATCGATTTAAGCACCCAGAGCCAACGCCTTTGGGTATCTAGCTCTAACCATAAATGGAACGTTGCAGTAATGCCAAATGGCGAGCAGTATCATATTGATCACAAAGGGAATTTCAAACATTTCAATGCTAACGGGGAAATAGAGCAAGGTACTCGCCCACCACTTGCATTATTCTTGCAAATGATCCAACAAAGCAATCAGTTTATTGCGAAATAATACAAGCAAGCGGTCATATTTTCTTTAATTTTTGCAAATTTTTCAGAAAATTTATTCACAATCCTTTGTAAGGATTGCTCACAGCTTCGCTGCCGCAGGCTTTACCAACGTTCAAAAAGCGGTGCTTTTTGTAACCGCTTGTCTTCTATCAACTTACTTTTCTATATTTCAAAGTAATAAAAATAAACCATAAAATCGCAATAAAAGCTAAGCCTCCACCAATAAACCCTATGTTAGCTAACCCTAGCTGATTGATGGTAATTCCGCCCAGTAACGCCCCTGTTCCAATGCCTAAATTATAGGTTCCCGAAAATATCGCTGCGGCGACATCAGTAGCATCAGGGGCAAGCTCAAGCACTTTCATTTGCAGGGCAATGCTCATACCTGTAATGCCTATCCCCCATATAAATGCGAGTGCAAACATCGCAATAGTAGAGCCACTTAGCAATAATAAGCAGAACTGGCTTAGCATAATAATGCCAATGCCAGCTAAAATAAATTTATTTGGTGCTTTGCCATATAATTTGCCAAATAAGAAACTAGCTGTAATACCTGCTAAACCAAATACTAATAAAATCAATGTGGTTGTTTTCGGGCTAATAGCACTGATTTGAACCATAAAGGGTTCAACATAGCTGTAAGCGGTAAAATGACCCGAAACAATCAACATTACTAGTAAGAAAATTCCAACTAGCAACGGGCGTTTAAATAAAATGGGTAAACTTTTAATTGAGCCTGCGTTTTTACTTGGTAAATAAGGCAACAACCGCCAGAGCATTAAAAGGACAATAAAAGCAATAATCCCAATCACACTAAAAGTAGCTCGCCAACCTAAGGCTTGCCCGATCATTCGTCCAAGCGGTAATCCTAAAATCATTGCAAGTGAACTGCCTAGAGCTAACATAGCCAAAGCTTGTCTTTTCTTATCTTTTGGAGCAACCCGAATAACCAATGAAGCCGTAATCGACCAGAAAATAGCGTGGGAGACCGCAATAATGGTACGAGAAATCAATAATACCCAGAAATTCCAAGCCACCACCGATAAAATATGGCTAAGGGTAAAAACGATAAACAGTATAATTAACAACCGCTTTCGCTCCATCTTGGCTGTCAGTAACATTAACGGCAGTGATAATCCAAACACCACCCACGCATAGACGGTGATCATAATCCCCGTGCTTGAGTTTTCCATTTGAAAACTTTGGGCGATATCCGAAAGTAAGGCGATAGGAATAAATTCTGTTGTAATCACAATAAAGGCTGCAAACGCGAGGGTAAATACTCTTAGGAAAGACAATCTCCGCTGAGCTTTTCGGGCAAGTTTCATAATTATAAATCCGAGAAAAAGGAAAAAGGAAAACCCAAAAGCCGAAATAGCTTTTGGGTCAAAAATTATAATGCTTTTTGTTCAAGTAACCAATCTAATATATTTTTCTTTTGAATACCATTGTAGTTAGCATTTGGCTGGATAGTATCCATTGTTAAAAGATATTTTGGATATTGATCGCTAATAGCTTGTAAAGGGCGAAGTTCCCTTTCTAACGTTTCTGAAGAAAGTGTTGTTTCACTGACTTGGTAATATTCATAATTTCCAACCTCCGTTACTACAACAAAATCCACTTCAAATTTATCAATGTTACCAACGTAAACTTTTGAATAGCGGCGGCGTAACTCAAGATAAACGAGATTTTCAATTAAATGCACAAAATCTTCTTGATGATCGGGCAATAACAAATTCCGGAACCCTAAATCGACTACATAATACTTTTCCAAACGTTGAAGCAAGACTCTACCTTTTACATCAAAGCGAGGCACCGCATAAAATAGCAAGCTATCCGTTAATGCTTGTAAATAATTTTCCAAACTGGTGTGTGATAAAGTAACTTGCTGGCTCGCTAATGTATTGCGGATTTTATTGGTTGAAATCAAACTACCAATGCTACTGAGCAATGTTCTCACAATTCGCTCAATAACTGAGGGATTAGGATTACCAATTCTCGGTACAATATCATTGAGCAAAATAGAATGATAAATCCCTCTTAAATACTCCACCCGCTCAACATAACTTTCTGTTTGGAGCAAATAAGGGAAAGCACTAAATAGATATTCGTTAAACAGTCTACCTACATTTGCTACATTGCTACTTTCAACGCCTTGCAGATATTCTTGGAAAGAAAGCGGTAGTACTTCAATTTCAACATAGCGACCTGTCAAATTTGTAGCAAGTTCACTGCTCATAAAATAAGCGTTTGAGCCAGTTAAGTAGAGATCGACATTAGGCTTGATAAATAAACTATCTGCAACCAGTTCAAATTTTTCAACTTGTTGAATCTCATCAAGAAAAATATAATGCTTCTGCTCATCTCTCAATCTTTCCGTAATATATTGATTCAATAAGCGAAAATCTCTCAAATCATAAAAACTCAGATCTTCAAAATTAACCGAAATAATATGATCTTCCGCCACACCTTGAGCTATTAACTCATTTTTAAATAGCTGAAAGAGAACAGATTTTCCTGCACGTCGAACACCGCTCACCACTTTGATGATGTTTTTATCTTTATGTCGTCTTAAAAACGCTAAATAATCGGGCCTAGAAACTAATTTCATTTTATTCACCTCTGTTTCTAGTGTAATTCAAAATTAATTTATTTTCAAATTTTATAAAATAATCAAGTTAAATCATATAAATTTTCAAAAATTTAAAAATAAGTTAAAAATATTTAAGCTATTTTTAGTTTTCCAAGAATAAAAGATTGCTAGTATTTCTACTAACAATCTTTTAATAATACTGATTATGGCATTTTTTTCCGATTACTTGCCAAACCCTTTCAAACCAACAACATGTACATACTCTTGGTTATTGGTAATCTTACGCACCAATTTATAGGTTGTACCACGTTCTGGGCTGATGTTTTCAGGAGCTGCAATTAATAACTGCATATCTAAACGTTCGCAGAGTTCAAATAACGTATTAATTGAGGTTGCATCTAGTCGAGCCGCTTCATCAAGGAATAGTAAACGAGCTGGCAGAATATCTTTCGCACGCATACGGCGAGCTTCTTCTTCCCAGCTTTGTACTACCATCAAGAGAATGGACATACCTGTACCGATTGCTTCCCCTGTTGATAATGCACTACTTTCTGCACGCATCCAGCCGTCTGCCCCACGGAAGGTTTCCACCTCTAAATCTAAGTAGTTGCGGTAATCCAATAACTCTTCACCGATAGTTTGCGGTGTGCGTTGCCCCATTTCAATATGTGGGTTTACACGTTTATAGAGCATTGCTAATGCTTCAGAGAAACTGAGTTTTTGACTGTCGAATAAGTCTTTGTGTTCCTCACGATTATTGGATAATGCATTGAGTAAAATAGCGTGAGTATCACGAATATTTACCACTAAACGCACCCCTTTTACCTGACCAAAGGCAATATTTTGTAAGCCTTGGTTGAGTTGGAGAATACGCTGCTGCTCACGCTGGATTGTTTTGCGTAAGATGTTTGCCACACTTTCCGCACTAATCGCCAATTTTTTCTCACGGCTGGTTAATTCATTGGTTAAGCGTGAAAGCTCAATTTCCATCTGTTCAATCGCATCAATCGGATCGTCCGTTTTGATGATGTCTTGGCGAATACGTTCACGCAAGTGCTGGTAAACCGCAATAAAGAATGCCACTTTATTTTCTGGTTTACGACTATCTTCCGACGCTCTTAAACTATCACGCAAGTATTCATTATCTGCCACTGCCGTACGCAATGCACCTAATGCTTTATCCGAAATTGAACGTAACTCTTCCGCAGATTGATAGGATAACTCACGGCGATTTAAACGTTTTTCTACATCACTATTGCGAGATAAACGCTGAACAATACACCAACTTGCTTTTGCTTGTACCACCAATTCACGTTGAGTATGGTAATCACGCTCGGCTTTGCGTAAGGTGCGGTTGAGGTTATCCATTTCCGCTTCAATCACGGCAATTTGCTTGTCTAAATAACCTTTGCGAGATCGTTGTTGGCTTAGGCGTTGTTGCAATTCATCACGGCGGAATCTTGCACGCTCTTCGGCATTTACATCACCACGCACACCTAAATCATCAATTTCACGAATTAACTCTTGTAACATTTGGTTTTTCGCATCGTAAGAGCTGCGTAAACCTGTTAGAACTTGGTTATATTGAGATAATTGAGCCTGTGCTTGACGAAGTTGATCTCGAGCCTGCTCTCGCTCACGCTGTGCGTTTTCTAAACGTTGGCGTAACTGTTCAGTGAGTGCTGAACCTTCCGTACCTACAGTTTCTTCATAGCTAAAGTGTAAACGGCGGTTCATTACATCCGCCAAGCTAAACACTTTTTGCTGTAAGATTTTTTGTTCTGCAACAGAACGGCTGTAATCCGCCTCAAGCTGTTCAAATAATGCAGGATCGCTCTTCAAGGCTGTGGCGATCGGCTCTAATTGAGTTAATGTTGAACCAAATTGGCGAATAAACATTTCATCTTCTTCCGCCACTTCTAGCTGTTCACGGCACTCTTCTGCTCTTTCAGCTAAGGTCTCGTCTGCTAACAAGTTTGCAAGCGGTAGAATTTTGTTCAACATTTGCAACTGGGCTTTTACGCTTTCTAATTGATGGCGTAATTGTTGTTCATTACCGCTTGATTGTGCTAATTCACGCTCAATCTCCGCACGCTCTGCTGCAATTTCTTGCATCAGATCTTCGGGATTATCTTGGAATACTAAGTTTAAGTGCGTACCCACAAATTGGCTTAAATATTGATGTAAACGTTGGCATTTCTGCACATCAAAAGCACGTTCTGCGTGTTTTTCTGCCGTTTCATCACGCTCTGCTTTAAGCGTTTCTAAATGTTTTTCACGAGCAGCACGACCAAACAACGGCACTTCAGGGAATTTCGAGTAACGCCATTGACGGTCAGATACTTTCACCACCACACCATCGCCTAGCTCTTCAGTACTGAATACTGCATCATCGAAAGCTGAAGGATCGCCCTCAATTAAATAGAGATCCGTTGGGCAGTCATCTAATTTTTCAAGCTGTGCTTTAACTGCTTCTAAATCACGCACCACGATTGCGTGGCGAGCTTCGCCATATAATGCCGAGAAATAAGGAGCATCTTCAATCGACACATCATCATAAAGCTCTGATAATAAAACACCGCCAAAACGTTCGGCTAATTGATTTAAACGAGCATCTTCCGATCCATCTGGTTGGCTTAAGCGGTTGATTTGCTCATCAAGCAACTGCTCTTTACGAGCAAGCTCATCACGAGCAAGGGTAGCTTCACGCTCTTTGCTCAGCATATTTTGCATAAACTGCATTACCGCTTTGCTTGACTCAAATTTTTCGCCACATTGCTCTTCTAAACGAACAAGGGCTGATTGTGCCGTATGCCAAGCAGGGGCATTTTTCGCTAACTGCTGATATTGTTGATTAAGCTGTTCACGCTGTTGGCGTTGGGTTGAACGTTGTTCTACAAAGTCCGAAAGCTCGGCTTCCAAATCTTCTAAGCGAGCTTGCTGCTCTTCAAAATAGGCGTCCAATTCTTCCGCTGAATTGAGCTGCTGTTGCGATTTTTGATTAAATTCCGCCACTAAACGCTGGGCATTTTGCTGTTGTTGCAAACGCTGTTCTAAATCGTTAAGTTTTTGGCGTAAACTCACCGCTTGTTGAGCCTGCATTTTCTGTTCTGGGAATGCTGAAAGCAACGAACGAGCCTCTTCCCACGCTTGCAAGCGGTCAATTTCGCCCGAAATTTTGCAAACTAGCTCAAAGGCTTTTTCAAACTGGGTTTTCGCCATATCTGATACGCTTAAACGCTGTTCAAGCTCAAACACTTTATCGGTAAGATCTTCAGCTTGAGCAGCAAATTCAGCGTGGTAATCTTCAATATTATTGAGATCTAAATTCGCTAAACCTGTGAGCTGTTTCGCCTTCTCTAACGCATTTACCGCTTGTTGGTATTGCAATGCTCGAGTTTGCTGTGCATCTAACGCCTGCTGGTAATCCGCCATTTGTGAACGCAATTCTTCAACGTGGTCGTCTGCTTCATCTGCACGAGCTTGGGCATTTTCTGCCATTTCAGCAATTTCTTCTAAAGCTTCTTGTTGCTCTTCAAGTTTAATGTTCAGCTCTTCCACTTCATCTTGATAGCGTTCAATTTTTTCTTGATGACGCAACGCATTCATCACTAAATTTAGATGATCGTTCGCACTATTATATTCGCTTTCTAGCGACTGCTCTGCCTCTGCAATGTCGGCACTTTCACGGCTGAATTCAACAAAACGTTGCTGTTCAACCACAATTTTCGATTTCGCCGCATACCACTCTTTACGCTGCTCTAACGCTGCCTGCACATTGCCACGACGCTCATTAGCATTACGCATATAATCTGCCGACACATAGTTGGTCGATTCAGTAATCAAGCGTTTGAACATATCACGATCAGATTGAGTAACCTTGATCGCTTC
This sequence comes from Mannheimia sp. E30BD, assembly GCF_041807785.1. Classification (NCBI taxonomy): domain Bacteria; kingdom Pseudomonadati; phylum Pseudomonadota; class Gammaproteobacteria; order Pasteurellales; family Pasteurellaceae; genus Mannheimia; species Mannheimia sp. E30BD. The sequence goes on along the minus strand of NZ_JBGTYX010000010.1, from coordinate 48,428 downwards.
TAACGTCATTCGGTTTTCATGCAATGCCGATTCCATATCTTGGAACGCTTGGCGAACACCTGTATTTTCTGGCAATAAATAATCACGTAATGATTTGGTAATTACGCTTGAAATACCACCGTAAAGTGAGGCTTCAATTAATTTATAGAATTTGCTTCTGTCTGCTGATGAACGAAGGCGTTTTGGGATCACACCCAAGTCAAACATAAAGCTGTGGTAATCGGTAATTGAATGATATTGTTTAAATTGAACTTCTGTGCCTTCAAATTTATCTTTCAGATCATTTAATGGCAACACACGAGCCTTATCACCCACTTGTTCCGTTAAAAGGCTGATAATGCTCTGTTCTTGTGGAATGTTTTGCAGTGAGAACGAGCGGATATCCACTTTCTTATCACGCCCAACAACTTGCTGTAAACGCACACCAGTAATAATACGTTGCCCACGAGAGTTTAACGATTCCAACACCGCATAACAGACACCCGCTTTTAATTTACCGTATAAACCTTTATCACGAGAGCCAGCAGTTGAACCTGCTTCCGTTGTATTACGGAAGTTCAGTAAGGTTAAATCCGGAATTAATGCCGTAACAAAACCCGCCATTGTGGTGGATTTACCTGCTCCGTTACCTCCAGAAAGGGTGGTAACTAGATCATCTAAATCAAAGGTACGAGCAAAAAAACCGTTCCAGTTGATTAAGGTTAAAGAGAGGAATTTACCGCGTTGTACACCTTCGTGGCGTGACATCATTGGAATTGGCATATTTGCTTGTTCCACTGTGTTTTGTGTTAATTCAATGTTTTCCATTCTTTATTATTCCTCATCAGCCTGTTCAACGTCTTCCACTTCATCTGCAATATTTTCATCAATTTCAACCGCTTGTTCTTTTAATAATTCAGGCTTGGTGGCTTCACCCTCTCGAATTAAGCGAAGTTGAGCTTCTCTTGGATCATCGCCTGTGCGTACATCAGCCCCAAAGCGGAATACCGATTCTGAAATCACAAATTTCTTGCTGTTTTGTTCCCCTACACGGGTAATAATGCGAATGCGAGCTAGACGACGTAATGCACCACCTACTTTTTCCGCTAACTTGGCACGGTCTAAGTCTGAGCCTGTTGAACGTGGGTTTACCGCTTTTAATAATTTACTTTCATCAGTAAGGCTTAATAGCTCTTCATACACATCATCTTGGCTGAAAATACCTTGCTGAGCTAAACGCTCTGGGCTTAAATAGAGATAACATAATACTTTCCCCACCAACATTTCCATTTCAGACATTGCCGAACGAGCAATCAGCGTTGAGGCTTTCGGGCGTAGGTAGAAAAAGCCTTCAGGTGCTCGAATCAGCTCAACGTGGTAACGGCGATAAAAGCTCTCCAACTCCAGTTGGAAATCCATCAAAAAGGCGTGTTGATCAAGTTGTTCAGTATTGATATGACACCCTGCACGCAGTTGGCTGTCCAACTCTGGAAAAATGGGGTTTGCAATGGCGAGTGCCAATTTTGGCGAAATCACATCTTGGATATTGTCTGTCATCTTCTATTCTCTTTTAAATTTGTAAAATTCTACACAAAAACGACCGCTTGTTACTTGTTGTATTGGTCGATTACATTCGCTTGCACTTCTGCACCCTGTTCATTAATCGGTTGCCATTGTGGGTAAACCGCTTGGCTATCTTGGCTTGCCATACCTAATTTCACCGCCTGATCGACAATAATGCGAGCCACATCAAAATGGCGAGACTCTGGGAAGCGAGCCAGCTGTTCACGCAAGATAATACCTAAATCTATCGGTTTGCCTTCCGCACGGAATGGGGCTAAATGAGCCTGCATCGCAGAAACAATCTGTTCTTGCACATCAGAAAGGGATTCGTACTCTAATTCGCTTGGTAACTCACCCACTGATTCTGCTTCATTTAACATCGCCTCATCATCACGCAAATCAAGCAATGAATCCGCCTTAGCAGTGTAAAGAAACCAAGGATTGTTGTAATAATCTTGGATAGATTGACGTAAACGCTGCCCAAACACACGGTTTTTATCCATATCAATCGCTGTCCGGATAAATTTATGGACGTGGCGATCGTAACCGATCCAAAGATCGATTGCCTGTTGTCCCCAACTAATAATACGGTCTAATTTATTCTGTAAATTCACAATCAGCTGGTCGATAAAATCTAAATCATCACGAGCAAGCAAGCAGCTTTGAATACGTAATAATTGAGCTTGTAACTTATCGCCTGCGGCATTCAGCGTGTCTTGCAACTCACGCAGATTACCTGAGGTTTCATCTAATAACTGTTCACAACTTATAATCGCTTCGTGCCAGTTTTGGCTTAAAAGCTCTGCAATTCGCTCACGAATTTGATGCTGATTTTCGTCCATAATGCGTTGTGAAAGATCAATACTGTCAAAAATTTCTGCCACCGAATATTTAAGTGGTGCATACACATTATTTCGCCAAAAACGCTCATCTTTCGCCTCTGCCGTTCCTTCTTCAGCTGACACCGAAGCACGCTGAATTTCATCCGCCACAATAGAAAGCTGAATAGAAAGGCGAAGTGTGGAAAATTCACGCTGGCGAACATAATAGTTTGAAATGCCTACTCCTAACGGCGTTACACGATAAATCGCTAATCCTTCGGTAAATTCACTACTAAAGCGATTTAACAAACGCTGTCTAACTAAATCATTAATCGCATTATTTGCACGCTGAGTAAAGGTTGCATCAGGCTGCTCAAACGAATTTGAAACATAACGGAAAAGATCAACAAGATCGCTTTCTAACAATTCGCCATCTGTCTGTTCTTGGTTATAGATAGAAATTGCAAGTAAGAAAGCTAAACGGTCGGAAGAAAGCGAAAGCGAAAATTCACGATCTTTCGTCCACGAAATGAGTTCTGGAATAGTTTGTGCCAATTTGTTTTGCATAATGGCTTATCTTTGGTTTGTGTATAAATTAGAAAAATAGTGGTTATTGTAACTGAATGTCAGGGAAATGGGAATGGAAGGATAAAATACAAGCGGTTATTTTTGTAAAATACCCGACCATACCATTTTTATTCCCTACAAGCGGTCAAATTTCCCCGATTTTTTGCAACTGCCCGATCTTTTGCACTAACCCCGCCAAACTCTCCGCTGCCATTTTCTCCATCACGCTTGCCCGATGGACTTCCACCGTACGGACGGAAATCGCCAATCGGTCGGCGATCTGTTTGTTGGTGATACCTTGCATAATCAACGGCACAAGATTGCGTTCTTTTTTGGTAAGTTTGGCATAATTTCGCCTAATTTCGTGAATTTTCACCGCTTGTTCGCTCACCACTTCCGCCTGAGCAATGACCTGTTTTAACTGCTCGAACGAAACCGGTTTTTCTAGAAAATCGACCGCCCCGTTTTTCAGTTCTCGTACCGCCATCGGCACATCACCGTGAGCGGTCATAATCACCACAGCAAGGGTGGACTTCGCTTCTCGCAGTTTTTGATGAACCTGCTGACCATCTAAATAGGGCATACGAATATCCAGCAACAGCACGCCTTTTTGGTGTAAATCAGCCTGTGCCAAAAAATCGAGACTGTTCTGCCAAGTGTGGAGTTCCAAGCCCAACGGGGCAAGCAGGAAAGCCATTGCGTCTAACAGCGGTTCTTCATCGTCAAGAATATGAATTTGCATTTTTTCTCCGTAGGGTGCGTTTGCTAACGCACCATCAAAATACATTTGTTATTAACTTGGTAGGGTTAAAATCACTTTCGCCCCTCGCTCCCCATTCGCCAATTCAATCGACCCGCCGAGCGACTGCATCAGCCTTTGGCACAGCACCAAGCCTAAGCCCATCCCCTGTGGTTTATCGGTGCGAAACGGGACGAACGGGAAATCAAGTTGGGTTTGGGAAAAACCACCGGCATCGTCCTCAATAGTGATGTTTATCTCATTTTCAACCGCTTGTAACCGAACAGCAATCGTTGTGGCTCCCTCTTGCAGGGCATTAAGCAGGCAATTTGTCATCACCTGCTCCAACGCCGTTGCATTCAAATTAAGCGAAAAAGAGCAGTCGGCAATCAGCCAAATCTTGGCATTTTGGCGATTCTCCACGCTGATAAACTCGATCACTTTTGCAATTAATTCATTCAAAACCACCGCTTGCAACTCACTGCTTGGACGGCTTTTCGCCCAATCCCGAATGGTTTGCATTGTCTGAGTAGAGCGATCCACCTGTGCAATCAGCTTCTCCAAAATCCGCTGTTGATAGCTGTCTTGGCTCTGGCTTTTCAGCCCTTCGGCGTACATTCTAATTGCCGACAACGGCTGTTTCAACTCGTGGGCAAAGCCGGTCGTCATCTCGCCCAACAGCGTGAGCCGATCCGCTCGGGTCAGCTCCTGCTGATACTGCTGCATTTTACGATGAGCGGTATTTAACGCCTTACTTTTGCGATAGACCTGATAGCGTAACGCCGCAAAATTCAGCAGAATAAATACCAGCACCGCCAACAGCCCGAATTTATTTAGCACGATCCAATCCTGCACCGTTGCCCATAGGCTTTTTTGCTGTGGGTGGCGATAAAGTTCCCGCAAAATCTGATCCGCCTGTGCAGAGGAAAATGGCGGTGTCCAACGGGGCAAATCCGCCCGTTCGCTCTGCAATAGTTGAGTGGCAAGCTCTACTGCCAAACGATTCGAGACACTCGGCATCGCCGCCAGTGACCAGTTCGGCAAAAGCTCGGTGCTACTTTCACAGGCGATTGAGCTTGGCTGCGGCGACAGCAAGCGGAAATCCGAACGGACAAATTTACCCTCAGCCACTAACTCTTCCAGCAAACAGACCGGCACAATCGCCGCTTCCACTGTTTTATCCGCCAACAACTGCAACGCCTGCTCCACCGGAAAACCGCTAAACCGCACCGAAAAATCCCGCTGAGGCTGCATTCCAAGCTGATAAAAACGATGCAAGCCGAGCAGATAACCGCCAAAAGCGTGATTATCCACCGCACTAATCGTCTGATTTTTCAGATCCGCCAACTGCTGATAACCACTCTCCGCCCGTACCCAAATACTGCTGCCCACCGCCCCCTGCTCTGCATTCGCCGAATAAGGGCTGTTCAGCGTTGCCAACCAACGCACATTTTGAGCATTCAAATAGAAAAATTGGGCTTGGTTAGTCAGCAGAAAATCCAGCTCTGAATGCCGATTTGCCTCGTTCAACCCAAGCGGCACCAACTCAAATTGCTCATTCGGAAGCTGCTCATTCAACCAATCAACCCACGGCTGCCAATGCGTGCGAGTGTAGGCTTCTCCTCGTTGGGCAAGAATACCGATGTGATAGGTGGATGCCCAGATGTTGTGGGATAGAAAGAGAAGAAATATTAGGGCAATATGAGCTAAACCGTCTTTTAAGGATGGAGATTTCATCATTAATTGGATTAATGTGTAAGGAACAAATTTCACTAGAGAATCCTCCCTCAAAAATTTGAATTGCTTATTAATAAATTACTCAAGAAATTATACTTTTCTGTCATATATGCAGATTTACCCTGAACAGTTAAAGTCATTCTTAAATCAGGGAAGATGTTAAGGGTGGTTATTTTATAGTGTGAGTCTGCATATAGTTTTCAATATAGAGACTGTTATAAAATTAAGTAGAGCTATGATAATGGTCGGTTCTGAGAGAGTAAAGGGCATTCAGTATATCACTTACATAAAGTAATTATATTACTAGAGAAAATTGCACCAGAAAAACTTAGTAATACTATAAAATCGTTACAATTTACACATCTTATATCTGTTTATGAGATTCCGTTTTTTAGGTTTAACCAGGAGAAAAATATAGCAATGAATCATAGGGGCAATTCACTTAAGATTTTCTTATGAGCATCTAAAATCTGTTTTTTGTCCATTTAATAAAACAAACTACAAGAGCCACAAATGTGGCTCTTCTGCTTTTTACTAGGTATTACGTTGTTCAAATACTTTCATAAATTCAATCAATGCTTTCACTCCCTCAATCGGCATTGCGTTATAAATTGAAGCACGCATACCACCTAATACTTTGTGCCCTTTCAAGGCTTGTAAGCCACAAGCGGTCGCCTCACTTACAAATTTTGCATTTAACTCATCATTGCCTGTGGTAAAGGTAACATTCATCAGCGAGCGGTTTTCTTTTGCAACCGTGTTGTAATAGAATGTTGAGCTATCTAAATAATCATACAATAGCGATGCTTTCGCTAAGTTACGCTCTTCAGTTGCTTCTAATCCACCCTCTGCCAATAAGTGTTTGAATACTAATGAACACAAATACCACGCAAATGTTGGTGGCGTATTAATCATTGAATCCGCATCACGCTGAATCGCATAATTCCAAATAGATGGGGTGTCTTTACGTGCCTTACCTATTAAATCATCACGAATAATAACAATCGTAATCCCTGCTGGCCCTAGGTTTTTCTGCGCACCGGCATAGATTATGCCAAACTTACTGATATCAATGCCACGGGATAGAATATTTGATGACATATCCGCTACTAGTGGCGTGTTACCCACATTAGGAATATCAAAAATTTCCACACCACTAATGGTTTCGTTTGTGCAGTAATGTACATAGTCGTATTGTTCGCTAATATCGCTAAAATCTAAACGATTTACTTTTAATTGTGGTTCGGTCTCTAAAATATTAATTTCATCAATTTCAGCAAAATGACGAGCTTCTTTCGCAGCAGTTGCCGACCAATGCCCTGAGTTTAAATAAAGTGCTTTGCCTTTTTTGCCAATCAAGTTCATTGGAATAGCAGCAAATTGCCCTCTCGCTCCACCTTGCAAAAAGAGAATATGGTAATTTTCTGGCACATTATAAAGTTTACGTAAATCCGCTTCAGATTGAGCCGCCAATTCCATAAACAATTTACCTCGATGGCTGACTTCCATTACCGAAGTGCCTTGATCTAACCAATTTAATAATTCTTGTTGTGCTTTTTCTAACACTTTTTTCGGCATCATTGCCGGCCCTGCACTGAAGTTATAAACCTCTGTCATTTTTCACCTCTTGTATTAAAAATAGTGATTATATTCTATCCGAAAAATAGGGAAATGATAGAGAGATTAGGAAATTATTTTACTCAGCAAGCGGTTATATTTTCTGAAAAATTTGCAAAATAAAACCCCTAGCACAATTGCTAGGGGTTATAGCATTATTCGTAATCTATAGATTACCAGTATACACGCATACCTACACCGATAGCTTTATCAGTTGTTCTACCATTGTAAGTATAACCTTCACCTGTTGCATTTTTGTCGAAACCTTTAGTACGAATATATTTACCTTCAACAAAAGCTACAACCTGTTTGTGGAATTTATAATCAACACCAAGTAAGAAACCGTGAGTTTTTTCTTTATTCACATCTTTGATGCTTGCGCGCTCATATAAGTAGTTACCATATACTTTAGACGCTGGAACTACTTGGTAAGCAAAGCCTGGAGAAACATAGAATGCGTTACCTTTCTCACCTAATTTTTTCTCATGACGATAACCACCATCAACACTTAATGTTAAATCACCTGCTGTATAACCAACAGATGCTAACACACCATCTTTACGGTTTTTATCATCACCATTTTGCGTTTTAAAGCTTGAGTGACCATAAGCCGCACGTAAATCCCAGTTATCTACTGTATATAATGCACCTACACCAAAAGCATTTTGAAGTTCATCTACTAATACTTCACCATTAGCATCGCGCTTTTGAGCAAAAGCATAGTGAGCACTTAATTGTAGGTTTTCGATACCATTGTAGTCATAACGTACCACTTGGCTAGCCGCATCTACGATGTAATCACCTTTAGGGTTAATACCGTACTCATAGTCTACAGATTGGCTTAGATCATCAGCAATTGTTACTTGACGACCAAATGTTACCTGACCATATTGCTTGCTGCCTAAACCAACATAAGCACGTTTTGCATATGCACTACCGAATCCATCTTCTGAAGGTAGATCGTTGCCATCTTTGTCAAATTTGTCAACTTTGTCAAAACGAACTTCTACACGACCTAATGCATAGAAATCTTCTGCCAATTGATGTCTAGCTGTAACACCAATACGAGTTCCTGCATTACGAATACCAGTGTGGGTACGTTTTTTCTCTGTGATAGTACCAAGGCTATTTTTTGTTTCAGAGTTAGCTCTTTCAACAACCATACGGATAGAACCGTCGATATCTACTTTTGAACCTTCAGCATCATAAACTGTTACCGCAGATGCTGACGCTGCGAATGCTGTTACTGCTAATGCAACTAATGTTTTTTTCATAATTTTCACCTTAGATTTTATATGTTGTATAATAGTAATTGCCCTCATTAAGGTGTAAGAGCAATACTCCAAATCACAATGTATCAGCTATAATGCCTAACACTGTTTTCACGAGCATAATTGCAAAAACAAAAGTTGTTGTCAATAGTTTAAACACCATCCGCGCGCCCTAAAATACCTATAAAAATCAATTAGTTACATATTTACTGTTTCATTTGGAGAATTTTACATTTCTTTACCACAGATTTAAAACAGACATAACCCATTGAAAATAAAATACTTTTAAACAATTAACTCAATAAATTATTAAATTTGGAAAAAGTTCATTTATTTTGTGACATAGATCACAATTTTAGGATTTTTTTACAAAATAAGATTATTTTTAACCTGAATATTACAAAAAATAGCAAAATATAGACCGCTTATAATCCCTGTAACTTTGTTTTTCTGATAGATTTATATAAAATAAAACTGCTTCTAAATTATTAATTACGAAATTGAATGATGCAAAAACACCGTTTCCTTACTCAAATGAAGCTAAATTTAGCTGATTTAGCTCCATTTTCTGAAAATAAAATCAATGTCAGCTCGACCTATTTTTCTAAGCAATCTGGATTAGTAAAATTCTTTGTCGCCGAAATTGAGAAAACAGCAGAGCAATTACTTACTCAAGAAGATGTTCCATATAGTGAGTTTTATGCTGAAAAGCTGATTAAACAGTTTGATACACTTAATAGTGCAATTAATAAAGCCCAACAACAAAAAAAGAATACGGTTCAATTTCAATCTTCTTTTCAATTTTCTACAAATATTCACACACTTTCACCGAATAAACGTCTACAAGAATATCGTAAAGCATTGCGAGCCTTAAATGAGAAAATGAGTTGGTTAATGGAACAGAATTATAACGATGAAAATGAAGCATTAAAGCAAGAATTGCAAAATCAAATTCTGGAAACAGAATATCGTAAAGATAAATGTATGAAGGCGATTGAAGATTTGGAGCAAGAGCTGTTATTTAAACAAAAATAGACACCACAAATAGTGTCTATTTTCCTCACAAATTTTAGCTATAACGATTTTGCTAACTCTTTAATAAATGCCTTAAACTCTTTTCCACATTTATCGTGGTTTAAACTATATTCTACAAAGGCTTTCATATAGCCTACTTTATCGCCACAGTCGAATGAGCGACCTGTCATATTAAAAGCTTCAACCGTTTCTTGGTGAATAAGCATATCAATTGCATCAGTAAGCTGAATTTCATCGCCTACACCCACAGGTGTTTTTTCCAACAAGTCCCAAATATTGGCGGAGAATACATAACGCCCCACAACTGCAAGATTTGAAGGAGCTTCTTCCACACTCGGCTTTTCTACTATTTTTGCAATTGGTGCTGAGCCACCTAATGGAATATCAACCCCATTGCAGTCTGCCACACCGTAGCTACTTACATTTTCCATTGGTACAGGGGCAACCATAATTTGGCTATGTCCTGTTTCTTTAAAGCGTTTAACCATTGCTGCAAGGTTTTCTGTTTTTTGATTAGCAGTAAAATCTCCAAGCAGCACATCTGGCAATACTACTGCAAAAGCTTCATTACCTACTACTGCTCTGCCACACAAAACGGCGTGTCCTAAGCCTTTCGCCTGCCCTTGACGAACGTGAATTAAGCGTACATCTTTCGGAATAATAGAACGAACTTCATCTAATAATTGGCGTTTAACACGTTTTTCAAGCATTGTTTCAAGCTCAAAAGAAGTATCAAAGTGGTTTTCGATAGCATTTTTTGAAGAGTGTGTTACCAACACAATTTCTTTGAACCCTGCTGCTACACATTCATTAATGATATATTGAATTAAGGGTTTGTCTGCAAGGGTAAGCATTTCTTTAGGAATAGCTTTTGTTGCGGGTAACATACGAGTACCAAGACCAGCAACGGGGATAATCACTTTCATTTGAAATCCTTATAATATGTGAAGTTTTATTGAAAATAGACCGCTTGTAGTATATCGCAAGCGGTCATCTTTTTTCATTTTTTTACAAAATTTTAAGCATTATTGGCGTAATAAGGCTAAAATTTCATCAGTTTTTTTGTTTCATTAGGGCTTTGTCGCCACGAGTTTCTAAATTTAAGCGAACCACAGGTTCGGTATTAGAACTGCGTAAATTGAAACGCCAGTTGTCAAATTCAACACTAATGCCGTCTAAAGTTTCTACTTTTCCGTCTTTGTAAGCTTCTTTTACTCGGGCAATTGAGGCCTGTGCATCAGTTAATTTACTGTTGATTTTGCCCGGTGATGGGAATTTATCTAAACGCTCGCCAACTAATTCACTAAGCGATTTACCTGTAGTGCATAATAGCTCTAAGGTTAATAGCCAAGGGATCATACCGCTGTCGCAATAGAAGAAATCACGGAAGTAGTGGTGTGCAGACATTTCGCCGCCATAAATCGCATCAACTTCACGCATTTTCTCTTTAATAAATGAATGCCCAGATTTAGACATTACAGGCTCGCCACCTGCTTCACGCACAAGCTCTTCTGTGTTCCAAATTAAGCGAGGATCGTAGGTGATATTCGCCCCTTTATTTTTAGCTAAGAACGCTTGAGACAATAAGCCGACAACATAATAACCTTCAATAAAACCACCTTTTTCATCAAAGAAGAAACAGCGGTCAAAGTCGCCATCAAAGGCAATACCAATATCCGCCTTATTTTCTAAAACGGCTTTAATGGAATCTTCACGGTTCTCGTGCAAAATTGGGTTAGGAATACCATTTGGGAAATTGCCGTCTGGATTATTATGGACTTTAATAAATTCCACTGGCACTTGTTGGGCTTTGAATTGGGCTTCAATCGCATCAATGATTTGTCCTGCTGCCCCATTGCCCGAATTAATGACTAATTTTTTAGCTGTGAGCTTAGTTAAATCAATGTAGGAAAGCAAATGTTCAACATAATCGCCTTGCACCGATTTTTGTGTGTATTTGCCACGTTTTTCAACCGCCGGAAAATTATTCTCCTCAGCTAAACGTTGAATATCGGCTAAGCCTGTATCAGCACTAATTGGACGGGAGCCTTCACGGACTAATTTCATACCGTTATAATCCATCGGGTTATGGCTTGCCGTTACTTGAATTCCGCCATCGGTTTTTAAGAAAGAAGTCGCAAAATAAACCTCTTCTGTACCAGTTAAACCTAAGTCGATAACATCAACACCTGAATCCAATAATCCGTTTGTAACTGTACTTTTCAGCTCGTTACTGGTTAAACGAATATCTCCCACCTACTACGATTGATTTTAGCTTTAAAACAAGTGAGTTTCCCATAGTATGTTCCTTGTGAGGTTAATGAATAATTAGAATTTCCCCTCTTCTGTTGAGGCTTTAATCCTTTCATAGATCTCTTGACGGTGTACTGAGATTTCTTTTGGTGCATTCACACCTAGTTTCACTTGGTTTCCTCGAATGTTAAGCACCGAAATCTCAACATTGTCTCCTACGAGTAAAACCTCCCCAATTTTGCGAGTTAGAATAAGCATAATTGTCTCCTTGACCGGGTTAAAAAACTCTATTGCTAACATAGAGTAAAATTTCAAAGGCGAGCCTAGCCCGCCTTTATTATTAAAGTTTTGTAGTAATGAATTCTTGTGCTAACGCAAGAGCTTGCGGAATATTTTGTGGTTCAGAACCACCTGCCATAGCCATATCCGGGCGACCACCGCCTTTTCCGCCAACAGCTGTCGCCATTAAACCAACTAATTCACCCGCATTTAGCTTTGTCGTTAAATCTTTAGTTACCCCCACAATAAGGCTTACCTTACCTTCGGTTTCAGTCGCAAAGGCAATCACGCCTGAACCAAGTTGATTTTTCAAATCGTCCACCATTGTGCGGAGTGCTTTGCTATCTACATTATCCAGTTTTTCAATGATGACATTCACACCATTAATCTGTTTTGCCGATTTTGCCAATTCTCCGCCCGCTTGTGCAGCTTGTTTTTCTTTAAGGCTTTGAAGCTCTTTCTCCGCTTTTTTCGCTTTCTCTTGCAATTGCTGGATTTTCTCTACAATTGAGGCTTGATCTGCTTTTAAAAGATCAGCAATTTGGTTTAGCACCTGTTGCTGGCTGTGTAATAATTCAATTGCTTTTCCGCCTGTTACCGCCTCTACACGGCGAATACCTGCGGCGACTGCCCCTTCAGAGACAAATTTAAATAAGCCAATGTCGCCCGTTTGTCTAACGTGGATACCACCACATAGCTCGATTGAGAATGGCCCCATTTCAACTACACGAACCACATCGCCATATTTCTCGCCAAACAGAGCCATTGCTCCTTTTTCTTTGGCTTGTTCAATACCCATTGTTTCAATTTGAACTTGGATATTTTCACGGATTTTCGCGTTCACAATACGCTCAATTTCTTCTAAATCTGCTTTTGCAATAGCTTCCGGTTGAGAGAAGTCAAAACGCAAGCTATCTTCAGACACTAAAGAACCTTTTTGGGCAACGTGGTCACCTAATACTTGGCGAAGTGCTGCGTGCAGTAAATGGGTTGCACTGTGGTTTGATGTGATTGCCTGACGGCGTTCAACATTAACGAGGGCTGAAACTACATCACCAATGGCTAAAACACCTCCATTTAATTGCCCGATATGCCCCCAAACTTGACCATATTTTTGGGTGTCATTGACTTGGAATAACCCTAATGGTGAACTAATTTCACCAGCATCACCTATTTGACCGCCTGATTCAGCATAGAATGGCGTTTGGTCTAAAATCACAACTGCATTATCGCCGGACTCAATTTTCTCAACCGCAACACCATTACAGAATAAGCCTACGACTTTCGCATTAAATGCTGTTTGCTCATAGCCTAAAAACTTGGTTTGGCCTTCCCCTTTAATTACATTATTGTAATCTACACCAAAATTGCTGCTGGCTTTTGCACGCTCACGCTGTGCCGTCATTTCTGCTTCAAAACCTTGTTCATCAATCACAATGTTTCGCTCACGGCAAACATCAGCAGTCAAATCAAGCGGAAAGCCGTAAGTATCGTAAAGTTTAAAGGCTACATCGCCGGAAAGTGTGTTGTTTTCCACTTTCGCTAAAGCATCTTCTAATAAGTTCAAACCACGCTCTAATGTACGGGCAAATTGCTCTTCTTCTGCTTTTAATGTTTTCTGAATAAGAGCTTGCTTTTGTGCAACAATTTCACCAGCTGCTCCCATCACTTTCGCCAATGTCGGCACTAATTGATAGAAAAATGCTGATTTTGCACCGAGTAGGTTTCCGTGTCGAACAGCACGGCGAATAATGCGACGTAGCACATAACCACGACCTTCGTTAGATGGCATAACGCCATCAGCAACTAAATATGAACAAGCACGAATGTGGTCTGCCACAACACGCAGTGATTTATTATCTAAATCTTGTACATTTAATAAATTTGCTGTTTCTTTAATGAGGGTTTGGAAAATATCGGTTTCATAGTTAGAGTTTACGTGTTGCATTACCGCCGTCATACGCTCTAAGCCCATACCTGTATCAACAGATGGTTTTGGTAATTTTTCCATTGTGCCGTCTGCTAAACGGTTGAACTGCATAAATACGATATTCCAAACCTCGATATAACGGTCGCCATCTTCTTCAGGGCTACCCGGTAATCCCCCCCAATGCTCAGGACCATGATCGTAGAAAATCTCTGTGCAAGGTCCGCAAGGCCCTGTGTCGCCCATTGCCCAGAAGTTATCCGAGGCATAAGGGGCACCTTTATTATCGCCAATACGAATAATATGATCAGCAGGTACTCCTACTTCTTGATGCCAAATATCGTAGGCTTCATCATCAGTTTTATAAACCGTAACGTATAATTTTTCTTTTGGTAAACCTAGCCATTGTGGTGATGTTAAATATTCCCAGCCAAATTTAATCGCATCTTGTTTGAAATAATCGCCAAAGCTGAAATTCCCCATCATCTCAAAGAAAGTATGATGACGAGCGGTATAGCCTACATTTTCTAAGTCATTATGTTTACCGCCTGCACGCACACAACGTTGAGCAGTAGTTGCTCGAGTGTAAGGGCGTTTTTCCAAACCGAGAAAAACGTCTTTGAATTGGTTCATACCCGCATTCGTAAATAGTAATGTCGGGTCATTTTCAGGCACAAGTGAACTGCTTGGAACAATGGTATGTCCTTTTGTTTGGAAAAACTCTAAAAATGATTGTCTGATTTCTGATGTTGTTTTCATTAAAAATACTCTTTTGAAAATAGAAGTTAAACATTGAACTGCCTTCTATTTTACACATTTTTTATGCCATATTGTTAGTTTAGTTCAGCTTATTTGTTAGATAATGAAAAGATTTTTGTAAAATTTTGCTAAAAAATAACCGCTTGCAGAGCAAACCACTCCGCAAGCGGTTTATTTTGTTTAAAAAATTACAAATTACTCTTCTGATAATGGTACAACAAGCATATCAATTGTAATATTATTCATTACTTGACGTGTTGAAGACATAAATTTACTCCAAAAATCTTGATGATGGCCTGTAATCAATAAATCTACGTTATTTTTTTCTACCGCTTCTTGTAGCACTTGGCTGAAATCGCCTGTACCATTTAAGCAATCAGAAACAGGATAATCCACTTTTGCTGCTAACTCTGCTAATGCAGTGCTGGTTTCCGCAGCGGCACTATCTTGCACTGAAGACATATTAATATCAATTAGCCCTGTATATAAGTCAGAGAAATTAACATCAACGTGAATAAGTGAAAGTTTAGCACCACATTGTGCGGCTAATCCTGCACCTTTACGCACTAGCACCAAACTTTCTTCTGAAAGATCAACTGCCACTAAAATATGTTTATACATAATAATCTCCTTATTTAGACTTATCTTAATGGTTTAGGGCATACTAACACAGCCTGAAAAATAAAAACTTGAAGTAGATCGCAAAAATGGAAATTTATTATTATTTTTTCTACTCCTTTTGAAGTATTAATTTTTTTGCCTATACTTTGCTTCATTAAAATTTAATGGTAAACTTTGTTCTAAATCAAATTTAGAAATATTTTTCTAATCTTCTAAGGTTGAATAGATGAAAATTGTCTCAGAATTAAAACCCTCAGGACGCCACGCTTGTACAATCCATTGCCAGAATTGTAGCATTAGCCAGCTATGTTTACCCTTTACACTAAATGAAACAGAGCTAACACAGCTTGATAATATTATTGAGCGTAAAAAGCCTGTTCAAAAATCACAAGTGATTTTTAAATCTGGCGATGAGCTACGTTCTCTTTATGCTATTCGTTCTGGTACATTAAAAGCCTATACGTTAAGTGAGAGTGGTGAAGAGCAAATTACAGGCTTTCATCTACCTGGTGATTTAATTGGTTTTGATGCTATTACCAATATGCAACACGAAGGTTATGCTCAAGCATTAGAAACTTCGATGATTTGCGAAATTCCCTTTGATATTTTAGATGACCTCGCAGGTAAAATGCCGAAAATCCGTCATCAAATTATGCGTTTAATGAGTAATGAAATTAAGAGCGACCAAGAAATGATTTTATTGCTCTCTAAAATGAATGCAGAAGAAAAATTAGCTGCTTTCTTATATAACCTTTCCCAACGTTATTCCGCTCGAGGCTTTTCAGCAAAAGAGTTTAGATTAACAATGACTCGTGGCGATATCGGCAACTATTTAGGGCTTACCATTGAAACCATCAGCCGCCTACTTGGGCGTTTCCAGAAAAGCGGTATGATTTCCGTACAAGGCAAATATATTCATATTAACCGTATGGAAGAATTAGCCGAATTAACAGGGGCAATTAAGCCACAACAAAATATTATTGCTCAAACTACTGCATAACTTCTCTCAAAATCCCTTCTTTGATGAACAATCAAGAAGGGATTTCTGATCCGATGAGCCATCAACTCTATTTGCCCGTACTCTCTATATCCGCTATAATCGACACAATTTTGACCCCGATTAATACAAATAGAGGAATTTTTTATGGGTATCTTAACTGGCAAACGTATTTTAGTTACAGGTTTAGCAAGTAATCGTTCAATCGCTTACGGTATTGCAAATGCAATGAAACAACAAGGTGCAGAATTAGCATTCACCTACTTAAACGATAAATTAAAACCGCGTGTTGAAGAGTTTGCCAAAGAATTTGGTTCAGAAATTATACTTCCGTTAGATGTAGCAACCGATGAAAGCATTACTGAGTGTTTTACTGAATTAAGCAAACACTGGGAGAAATTTGACGGTTTTGTTCACGCTATCGCATTTGCACCGGGCGACCAATTAGACGGCGATTATGTGAATGCCGCAACCCGTGAAGGTTATCGTATTGCACACGACATCAGTGCTTACAGCTTCGTCGCAATGGCTCAAGCTGCTCGCCCGTTCTTAAATGAAAATGCCGCTCTTTTAACCTTAAGCTACTTAGGTGCAGAGCGTGCAATCCCTAACTACAATGTAATGTGCTTAGCCAAAGCCTCTTTAGAAGCTGCAACCCGTGTAATGGCAGCCGATTTAGGTAAAGAAGGTATTCGTGTAAATGCGATTTCAGCCGGTCCGATCCGTACATTAGCAGCATCAGGCATTAAAAACTTCAAGAAAATGCTTGCTGCATTTGAAAAAACTGCTGCTCTACGTCGCACCGTGACTATTGATGATGTAGGTAACTCTGCTGCTTTCTTATGCTCGGATTTAGCGTCAGGCGTAACAGGCGAAGTGTTACACGTTGATGCCGGTTTCAGCGTAATGGCAATGGGCGAATTAGGTGATGATTAAAACGATTAATTAATAGAAAAAACGGACTTAATTCTTAAGTCCGTTTTTTCTACATTTATTAGTATTATTTACAATATACGTTTGCTGTACGAGGAGTATAAATACCAATAGTAACAATACCAACTAGAATATTACTACCAGATAAAACAGTTTCTACTTGATTAACTTTATCTGTCGAACCACAAATCTCGGTAACGTTCAATGTTTCTTCTTGTCCAATCCCGCCTATAAAGAACGACTGAGTTACACTCTTAGTTGGTTTAATATTATCAGTAACTTTGCCGCTAATATGGGCAGTTTGTGTTGTACATGCCGTAGTCAGCAGGGCTGTTAATACAGATATAGCAAGCAATTTTTTCATTTTAAACTCCTTAAATTACTAGGATTAGTTACAATATACACGGATTTGGCGAGGTGAATAGATACCATAAGTAATTGTACCTAACAAGCCATTAAAGAAAGTAGTTTCAGTTTCTACCTTTCCTACCTTATCTGCACCATTACAAATTTTTGCTGCATCTATCTCTTGTTTTTGAGCAAGCCCAGAAACAAAGAAGTGTTGAACACGATCATATTGAGCTTCCTTAGCAGGAGATAGTTCAAGTGTTTGAGTAGAACAGGCTGCTAAAGAAAATACTGTTGCAATTGCAAGTAATTTTTTCATTGAAAAGTCTCCATTATTTTTAAATGGATTATATTCTACTAACCTTTATAAGTTATAGCAACAGCATTTATTTGCTGAACTTGGTTCAAATCCGTTATAATGCCATTGTTTTTTTCGGTGCAACGATAGCACCTTTTTTTATTTTTAAAATGAGAAATTATGTTTCAAAACAATCCCCTTTTAGCCCAGCTCAAACAACAAATTGAAGCCAGCAAAGAATATGTAGAAGGCGTTGTCAAAGCCTCAGACAAAGCATTCGGTTTTCTAGAATGTGATAAAAAAAGCTATTTTATTCCACCTGCGGAAATGAAAAAAGTAATGCACGGTGATTCAGTGAAAGCCGTAGTCAAACGTGATGGCGACAAAGAACAAGTGGAAATTGATTCTCTACTTGAACCGATGCTTGATAGATTTATCGCTCAAGTGCGTTTAAATAAAGAAGGTAAATTACAATTAGCCGTTGATCACCCAAGCATTAAGCAAACTATTCCTGCCAATACGCACAAAAAAGTAACTGAAAAATTAGAAAATGGCGATTGGGTTGTGGCACAATTAAAAAAGCACCCTTTGCGTGATGACCGTTTTTTCTTTGCTCAAGTAACGCAATTTATTTGTAAAAAGGACGATAATTTCGCTCCTTGGTGGGTAACGCTTGCTCGCCACGAACAACCTCGTGAACCTGTTGCCAATGAAAAAAGCTATGAATTGCACAATGAATTAGAACGTGAAGATTTAACTCATCTTTACTTCACAACAATCGATAGCCCAAGCACGCAAGATATGGACGATGCGTTATATATCGAGCCAATCAAAGAGAACGATATGCAAATAGGCTGGCGTTTAGTGGTGGCGATTGCAGACCCAACTGCCTATATTCCTGAAAACTCTAATATTGAGAAAGCGGCTCGCCAGCGTTGCTTCACCAACTATTTACCGGGCTTTAACATTCCAATGTTACCTCGTGAATTGTCTGATGATCTCTGCTCACTTGTACCGAATGAGAAACGCCCTGCATTAGTAGGCTTTATAGAAACCGATTTAGAAGGCAATTTCACTAAAGAAGCAACCTTCACCTCTGCTTGGATTAAATCGAAAGACAGACTGGCTTATGACAATGTCTCTGATTACCTTGAAGGCGTAGCAAATGCGTGGCAGCCAGAATCGGAAGAAACTAAGCAACAAATCGACTGGTTGCACCAATTCACACAAGCGCGTATCCAATGGCGTGCTAAAAATGCCTTATTATTCAAAGAGCAAGGCGATTATAAATTTGAGCTAAATGAAGATGGTTCTGTTAAAGATATTCACATTGAATATCGCCGTATTGCAAATCAAATGATTGAAGAATCAA
Organism: Mannheimia sp. E30BD; assembly: GCF_041807785.1. Lineage (NCBI taxonomy): Bacteria > Pseudomonadati > Pseudomonadota > Gammaproteobacteria > Pasteurellales > Pasteurellaceae > Mannheimia > Mannheimia sp. E30BD. The sequence continues at coordinate 29,312 of NZ_JBGTYX010000010.1, read as the reverse complement.
TGATTATTGCTAACATCAGCTGTGCCAAATTCCTAAGCCAACACGCCCGAACAGGTGTATTCAACACGCATTCAGGTTTTGATCCGAAAAATTATGAATTGGTTAAATCATTTTTACTGCAAACCTTAGCAACAGATGAAAACCGTAATAAACTGGCAGAACGCTATTCTGCTGAACGCTTAGCAACCTTAGAAGGCTATTGTGAAATGCAGCGTGATATTCAAGATTTCCCGGAGAAATTCTTGGAACTTCGCTTACGCCGCTACCTTACTTTTGCGGAATTTAGATCAGAGGTTGCCCCTCATTTTGGCTTGGGGATCAGTCACTATGCCACTTGGACATCGCCAATCCGCAAATATGGCGATATGGTAAATCACCGTTTAATCAAGCAAGTATTGTTAGGTAAACAATCCTCAACGGTGGAAGAAAACGTACTTACTCGTCTGCAAGAAGCTCGCCGCCAAAACCGATTAGTAGAACGTGATATTGCTGACTGGCTCTATGCTCGCTATCTTTTCCCAATGGTAGAACACGCGATCGAATTTGAGTGTGAAATTGCAGATGTTTCTCGAGGTGGTTTGCGTGCTAAAGTCATTCAAAATGGTGCTCAAATTTTCGTACCATTCTCAACTTTACACGACAATAAAGATGAGATGGAATACCGCCAAGAAGAATTGGCAATTTACATCAAGGGCGAAAAAGCCTACCAAATCGGACAATCTGTACGCGTTAAATTAACCGAAGTACGGTTAGAAACCCGTTCTATTGTGGGAAATATTATCTAGTGTTGTAGGGGCAAATTGCAATTTGCCCCTAGCCTATTTTAGGGAAATCATCAATGGCAACTTATATTGTAGGCGACCTGCACGGTTGCTTTAAGGAATTTCAGCTTTTATTGGAAAAAGTCAATTACACTCCTGAGCAAGATGAACTCTTTTTAACGGGCGATTTAGTTGCTCGTGGTGAAGATTCTCTAGCTTGCCTACGTTTTGTAAAAGATCCTACCAATAATGCTAAAACTGTTTTAGGTAATCACGACCTACATTTACTTTCTACATTGCTTGGTATCAAACGAGTAAAGCCGAATGATAAAGTTGCTCCTATTTTCCAAGTAGAAGATCGTCTGGAATTGCAAAATTGGCTAAGAAATCGACCGCTTGCAATCCATCACCCAACGCATAAATTTCTCCTTGTTCACGCAGGCATTAGCCCAGAATGGGATTTAGCTACCACATTAAATTGTGCGAAAGAAGCCGAAAGAGTGCTACAAAGTTCAGAATACGCTGATTATATCGCTCAAATGTATGAAAATAATCCGCAACGATGGTCTGAAGATTTACAAGGAATTGAACGCTGGCGTTATATCATTAATGTGCTAACCCGTATGCGTTTTTGCTACACCGACAAGCGGTTAGATTTTGAGTGTAAATTACCAGTTGAAGAAGCCCCCAAAGATCTTGTGGCTTGGTTTGAATTAGATAATCCTCTCTATAAAGAACAAGAAATTATTTTTGGACATTGGGCAAGTTTAATGGGTAAATGCCCTTATCGAAATATTCACGCTTTAGACACTGGCTGTGCTTGGGGAAGCCATTTAACAATGCTCCGCTGGGAAGATAAACAGATTTTCACGCAAAAGCGTTTAAAATAAGAGCATTCAAGAAAAAGCATATTGCACAGTCCTCTTTTTTCCAATAGAATGCTTCCCATTAATGCGACTATAGCTCAGTTGGTTAGAGCACCACCTTGACATGGTGGGGGTCACTGGTTCGAGTCCAGCTAGTCGCACCATATTCCAAAGCAAAAGGCTATCAACGTTGATAGCCTTTTGTCATTTTCATCTCTATTTATTCCGCTGATTTTGCTTTTTTCTTTTTATACCATTTCCAACCGAAAAATAAAATAACAATACCTAGAATAGCAAAAATAGCGTGCTGACCATTACTAACCTGTTCTTTTAACCAGCCTAAGTTAGATGCACCATAATCGCCTAAATAGACCCAAATTGGTACAGAAATAATCGCAGCAAAGAAATCAACAAGTAAGAACTTTACGAAGCTCACTTTTCGAGTAATACCTGATACTAGATAGACTACCGCACGTAAACCCGGTAAGAATCGAGCCATAAAGAGTAATTTCCAGCCTTGTGTTTCAAAACGCTCTTGCACCATAGCAAAGCGTTCAGGCGTGGCAATTTTTCGGATAAATGGAAACTGTAGAATTTTTTCGCCATAGATTCTACCTAGCCAGTACATTGTGCTATCGCCAATAAGTACACCAAGCATACTCACAACCAACATCCAATGCACGTTGGTATAACCTAGCCCTGAAATTACACCACCCGAAACTAAGGTGATATCTTCTGGAATAGGTAAACCAAATCCACAGGCAAGTAAAACCAAAAATACTGCCCAGTATCCATAGCTACTAAAAAATTCAATTAACGTTTCCATATTACTCCTTAATTGTTAAATTTCTTACTGATTTGCGTTTTACTAATTCTGGGAAAAACTCTAAAACTTTAGGCTCTTTCGCTTTTTCGTTATTCTCTATACGCTCTAGTAATAGCTCTAAAGCAGCAGCCCCCAAACGTGATTTTGATTGGTGTATTGTAGTGAGTGGCGGTGCATAAAAGCGTGAGCTATGTACATTATCATACCCGATCACAGAAATATCTTGCGGCACATTTAAGCCTTTCTCCGTAATAGCAGAAATTGCCCCTAATGCCATCACATCATTAAAGCAAAATACTGCTGTCGGTAGATCTCTATTTTTAAGCAGGTTATTCATACATTCATAGCCACCCTCAGGCTCAAAATCTCCCTCTTGAATCCATTCATTACGGATAGATAAGTCAACATCGGATAATGCCTTTTTCACCCCTTCAAAACGCCTGCGGGCAAGTTCTTTCTCTAAATTTCCTGTAATGACCGCAATGTTTTTATGCCCATTTTCAATGAGATGTTGAGTAGCCAAATAACCACCATCAAAGCCGTGATCTAAAATCACATCGTAACGTTCATCACTTCTGCCCCAGTCCATAATTACCATCGGGAGGTGTGTATTTGCAAAAATATCGAATGAATTAGCTGTATATTCCGAACACATTACTAAAATACCATCCACTCTTTTTTTGATGAGCATATCTAAGTGGTTTTGAATCTTTTCTGACTTATTTTGTGTATTACACAAAAACAGTGAGTAACCTTTGCTGTAGCAAAATTCCTCCACTGCCAACACAATTTCTGCAAAAAATGGCGATTCGCTAGTGGTGATAATCATACCAATCGATTTAGTCGTATTAATTTTTAAACTGCGAGCCACCGCACTAGGAGAATAATTTAATGTTTTAATTGCCTCCCAAACAGCTTTGGTAGTGTCTTCCGCCACAAAGCGGGTTTTATTGATAACGTGTGAAACCGTTGTGGTTGAGACTCCAGCCTGTTTGGCGACATCTTTTATGGTTGCCATACATTTACCTCCAAATAATTATCGGATCATTATAACTGATTATTCTCAGCTTTGTTGTAAATAAAAAAGAGCACGCTGTTTTTATTTTCCTTTAAGTTGCAAAACTTTTATAAAAAATCACCGCTTGTTAAGATTTAATTGCAATCATTGAGCCGAAATTAAAACATTGAAACCATAATTCTATTTGTTCAAAGCCTGCCTGTTTTAAGCGTGATTTGTGCGTTTCAATACTATCGGTCCGCATTACATTTTCAAGTGCATTACGCTTTTGGCTGACTTCTAATTCACTATAGCCGTTTGCTCGTTTGAATGTATGATGAAGATCGATCAATAGTTCATTCATCGCTTCGCTTTCAAAAGTAAATTTTTCGGATAGCACCAAAATCCCCTTTGAATTTAATCCTTGATAAATTTTTTGTAACAGAACCAGACGATCTTCTCTCGGCAGAAATTGTAACGTGAAATTAAGTACCACCATTGAGGCATTATTAATTTCAATTTGGCGAATATCATCGAGTAGAATTTCAACAGGAATATCCGAATGATAAGCACCCAAGTGCGTTTTACAACGCTCTACCATTGGCTGTGAATTATCCACTCCGATAATTTGTACATTTTTCACTTTTACATTACGGCGAATGGATAAAATCCCTGCCCCTCTTGAGCAACCTAAATCATAAACCCTTGAATTATCAGTTACAAAGCGTTCCGCCAACATTCCAATAGCAGTAATAATATTAGAATAGCCCGGTACAGAGCGTTGGATCATATCAGGAAAAACTTCCGCCACCGATTCATCAAAAGTAAAATCACCTAATTTTTCAATAGGTGCGGAAAATAACGTATCTCTTTGCATTTTCTATTTCTCTAAAAATTTGTTAATAGCTCGTACAACCGCTTCCGGTTTTGCAGCGTGAACCCAATGATCCGCATTGGCAACAATAAAGGATTTGGCTTGCGGAAATTGTTTCAATATGGTTTCCGTATGTTCTGCCAGAATATAATCCGACAACGCACCTTTAATAAACAGTGTTGGTTTATCAACAAACACCTCATTCCAATCCATTAAATTCTGATAATTTTGCGCTAATGCAGTTAAATTAAAGCGGAAGGATTGCTCGCTTTTTGCATCAAAGGATTTCAACATAAATTGCTGAACCCCTTCATTGGGAATATACTCTGCCATTACCACTTTTGCCTGTTGGCGAGTTTGAGGCTTCTCTGCTTTTACTGCAAATAAGCCTGCAATAATCTGCTTATGGCGGTTTTGCGTATAGGTTACAGGGGCAATATCAATCACAATTAATTTATCCACCAATTCTGGAGCAAGATTGGCTAATGCCATTGCACTTTTTCCGCCCATAGAATGCCCTACAATAATGGCATTTTGGATATTTTGTTCAATAAACAGCTCTTTTAAATCTTGAGCAATCAACGCATAATCCATCTCGGGAGAGTGGAAAGATCCACCGTGATTTCTAAGATCTACCCTCAACACGGTATAATCTTCGGTAAATGACTTGGCGATAATGCCTAAATTATTCATATCGCCAAATAATCCGTGCAAGAACACCATTGTTTGGGCGTTTGGGTTATTTACGGCTGGCTGGTAAAGAAAATTTAAACCTGATTTTTTTGTCATATAAATGTCGTTTTTAGCATAATTTTTCAATTAAGATCCTCTATAAAAACGCTTAGAAATGCGTATAATAGCACACATAATTAATGCTATATTATGTTCAAAAAGAATGAGGATCCCGATGAAAAAAATCGAAATTGATGATGAATTATATCAATATATTGCCAGTCGTACACAATCTATTGGTGAAACGGCATCAGATATTTTGCGTCGTTTACTCAGATTACCGCAATCGCCTCAGCCTTTTGTGTTAGTGCAAGAGCATATGATCAACGAATTAAAAGAGTTGGTTAAAACACCTTCTCGTGCGGCAACCAAGAAAGATGAATCCAATGCGGAGAAAACCGTTGCTAAGTTGGAAGACATTTTAAATTCAGAGCATTTTATGAATGAAAATAAAAATGTTGTGCGTTTTATTATGCTATTAGCCGCTCTCTACCGTTCTAATCCTACTGCGTTCGCTAAAGCTACAGAAAAAGTGCGGGGTAACGAACGTATCTATTTTTCAAAAAGCGAAGAAGAAATTTTAGCAACAGGCAGCGGTGTAAAAGCTAAACAGATTCCTGATTCACCATTTTGGGTGATTACCAATAATAACACAGCTCGTAAAGGGCTTATTTTAAAAGGCGTGATGGAATCTATGCAAGTGCCTGCTAAATTGATTGAGCGTATTCAAGCTCTTTTTGTATAAAGCCCTTAGTATACATCAATGCTGCTTCATTCTCCCCTATTTCCTACTCAATTTTGGGCTGAAAACACAGCCCAAGATATTGCCATTATACGAGAAAAAGGGGAAACCGATTATTTCCCTCATCTTCCAGCTCAATTGAATTGGGCGGAATGTCAATATTTGCTTCAACAAGTTTGTTCTGTTTTAAAAACTCAAAACGTTACTTCTGAATGCTTAGTAGCTTATTGTGGCAGTAATCGTTTTTGTGGATTACTGGCTTATTGTGCCACGTTATCACTAGGAGCAAAAATCTTAATGCTCAACCCTGCACAAACTCAAGCACAACAACAAGCTATCTTAGAAGAAACAGGCGTTGATGTGTTTATTACTGATGAAATATTTGCAAATTTTTCAGCAAAAATAACCGCTTGTAACCCATTACCAAGTCTTGATTTTGAGCAAGCAGCAACACTAACCCTAACTTCTGGCTCAACAGGTATGCCTAAAGCGGCTGTGCATTCAATTTCTGCTCATTTATATAGTGCCGAAGGTGTATGTGAATTGATGGGATTTGAAAAAACGCACGCTTGGCTATTGAGTTTGCCCTTATTCCACGTTTCAGGGCAAGGCATTGTGTGGCGTTGGTTGCTCAAAGGGGCAACGCTTTATGTAAATGAAAGCAAAGATGCCTTCTTTACGTTGCTCAAACAAGTCAGCCACGCATCACTTGTGCCAACACAATTACAACGTTATTTAACTCAGTTAAATTACCCAATGAAGCAAAAATGCTTATTAGGCGGCACAGCTATCCCTGCAGAACTTGTGGCTCAAGCCCAACAGCAAGGTATTACCACCTTTTGTGGTTATGGTATGACAGAAATGGCTTCTACCGTTTGTGCCGTAGAAAATGAATTGGATAATGTGGGTTATCCTTTAAATCATCGAGAAGTCAAACTTGAAAACGGCGAAGTTTGGGTAAAAGGCAAACCACTTGCTTTAGGTTATTGGCAAAAAGGCTATTTGCAAAATAATCAGCAAATTCGACCGCTTGTAAACGAACAAGGCTGGTTTGCCACCAAAGACAGAGGCGAATGGAACAGTAAAAAACAGCTTGTAATAAAAGGGCGATTGGATAATATGTTTATTTCGGGCGGCGAGAATATTCAACCTGAAGAGATCGAGCTGATCATTTTTCGCTCTAACCTTGTGGAACAAGTATTTGTTCTACCTATTAATGATAACGAATTTGGGCAACGACCAATCGCCGTTGTACAATTCAAACAACCTAATTTAGCACGAGAAGTTAATAAATTAAAAATTTGGTTGTCTGATAAATTAGAAAAATTTAAACAGCCTGTTGCGTATTACTTACTGGATATTGAACAATACCAAACGCAAGGGACAATCAAAATTTCACGCAAGCAATTACAACAAGATATACAGAATAAAAAAATAAAGGAAATCTATGTTTAAACCAATACTAAAAACCTTTTTTCTCAGCTTAGGACTTATATTTGCTGCAAATAGCTCTGTCTTAGCTGAAGTTCCACTTCAAAAAGCCGTTCAGAGCCAGCTTGATAGTGCTAAAAAATTAGATCAAGCGGATGCAAACAATAAAGCCTTAGTGCAAACACTTGAGGATACTCTGTCGTTTCTCTCTCAAATTGAGAAACAGAAGGTAGATAATGAAGCTTTGAATAAATCTATTCAAGAGGCTCAAAAAGCCTTAGCTACCAGCCAAAGTAATCTTGAAAAATTAAAAGAGACTGTTGTCCCAAGCGTGGAAGATTTGGCAAAAAAAACAACCACCGATTTACAAAAAGAACTTACCGCAGCACAAGCTAAGCTAGAAACGGTACAACACGATTTAAGCCTAATCAATAATAATTTGGTGGCTCAAAATACTGCACCGGATAAAGCTCAAGCTGCATTAACTGAAATGGTAAAACGTAAGCAGGAAATTAATACCCAGCTTTCTGCTGCCAATATTCAAAGCGAACTTCGTTCTAAGCTAGAAACAGAACTGGAACTGATTGAGTTAAAAAATACTTATAACCAAACATTACTAAATGGCAGTGATAGCTTAGCTGCGGTGTATTCTTCCCAACTAGAGGAAAAAAGACAAGAACAGCAAAATCTACAGGCTGAAATTGCTAACTTACAAACGGCAATCAACAATCAGATCGTAGAGGAATCAAAAAATAAATTAGAGCAAGCACAAGCAGTTCAAAATCAGCAAAATAATGCAACAACTAATCCTGTTATTTTAGGTGAATTGGATTTAAACACTAAAATAACACAGGAATTGCTTGAGCAAACCAAAGATATGACACAGTTATCGCAAGATAATTTACGTATTAAAAGCGTGCTTGATAATCTTCAACAAACTCAACGTAATATTGAAGAGCAAATTAGCTCATTACAAGGTACGTTGGTGCTTTCTCGTATTATCAATAAGCAAAAACAATCATTACCGCAAGATGAGATGATTTCGGGCATTTCTAAACAAATTACCGATTTGCGTGTGCGTGTTTTTGATATGACAGAGCTAAGAGATTCTTTCTCAAATATCAATGCTTATATTACTAAATTAGAAAAAGATAGGAAAACTACCTTTACTGCTGAAGAAAAATCACAACTAACAACGATTTTGCAAGAGCGTTCAGCCACCTTGTCTGAAATAATTAAATCTTTGAATAGTCAGCTTAATTTATTGATTAATATTGAATTAAACCAACAGCAGGTTCAAACCATTAGCGATACTTTGCAACAAAAGCTCCAGCAACAAAGTTTCTGGGTAAAAAGTAATAGCCCGATGGACTTAGAATGGTTCAGTAAATTTATTGATATCGCTCACTATCAAATTCTTGATATTGGTAAAAAACTCAATTTCTCAAACTGGAGTGATAATATTGTGCCAGCAGGGATTTTAGTGACTATTTTATTATTGCTTGCCGCCTTTATTAATCGTCAAAAAGATAAGATTAAACAAAAACTCCACCATATCAATAACCGATTAAAAATTATTGCAACAGATAGTCAATGGAATACACCACTTGCTATTTTTTGGACTGTGGTGCTTTGTTTGCCAAGTACTCTCGTTTTCTTAGCAAGTTTCATTGCCATTACTTATATTTCTTTAGAAAATCCACAAGAAGTTTGGACTTGGGGATTAAAAATGGCAGCCTATTGGCTCTATTTTGCCTTCTTGGTGGCGATGCTACGCCCACACGGTATCGGGCATATCCACTTTAATATGCCACAAAAAAGTAATGAAATTTTCCGTAATATTTTAAGACGCTCAGTTTGGCTCATCGCGTTATTGCTCAACACTTCTATTTTTACTAATTTAGAGACTGGTGTTGCTTACGATGTACTTGGGCAAACAATGACTATTTTCGTCTTGATTTTAATGATCTGGATGATTGCTCCAGCCTTTAGACAAGCTATTTCAACTTATGAAAATGTAACGCACGAGCAGACTAAAGAATCGAAAAGTGTTCTGCTAACAATCGTGAAATTAGTCTTGCTGATTGCCCCTGTGGTTCTCATTATCCTGATTGTATTGGGCTATTACTACACGGCGTTAGTGATTATTGAGCATTTAATTGCTTCTTATTTTGCCATTATTACTTGGATTATTGTCCGTAATATTCTCTATCGTGCTTTCTCTATTTCTGCTCGTCGTCTTGCTTATCGTCGTTTACAGGAGAAAAGAGAAGCGGCAGAAGCTAAAGCTCGTGCTAAAGCAGAACAAAATAATGAAAACCCTGATGGTGTTGAAATTCCTTTCGAGCTAAAAGAGGATTCTATTGCTGTTAGCGAAGTGAAAGACCAAATGCTGAAATTAACCGATTTCGTGCTTTGGATTGGTCTATTTGTACTGTTCTACTGGGTGTGGTCGGACTTAATTACCGTTGCTCTCTACTTAGATGGTGTAACCTTATGGCAGCAAAGCGTAACCACAGAAGCAGGCATTGTGATGGAATCTATCACATTGCTGAATTTACTGACCGCTATTCTCATTATTGTAGTAATGGTGGTATTAATTCGTAACTTGAGTGGTCTGTTAGAAGCCTTGATTTTCTCACACGTTAAACTATCTCAAGGCACACCATACACAATTACTACTCTTCTTACCTATATGATTATTGCATTGGGTGCGATCTTTGCCTTCGGCACATTAGGAATGTCTTGGAGTAAGCTCCAATGGTTACTCACCGCACTTTCCGTTGGTTTGGGTTTCGGTATGCAAGAGATCTTTGCAAACTTCGTTTCAGGTATTATCATCTTATTTGAACGCCCAATGCGTATTGGCGATACTATTACCATTGGCACATATAGTGGCACAGTCTCAAAAATTCGTATTCGTGCAACAACCCTCATTGATTTTGATGGTAAAGAAGTTATCGTACCAAACAAAGCATTCGTAACTGAACGCTTAGTAAACTGGGCGTTAAGTAGCACAGCAACCCGTATTATTGTTCAAGTTGGTGTTGCTTACGGGTCTGATGTGGAGTTAGTTAAACGCTTGTTACTACAAGTAGCGGAAGAAAATCCGAAAGTATTGAAAGATCCTCAACCAAGAGCTTACTTCCTCACATTCGGTGCAAGTACATTGGATCACGAATTAAGAGCTTATGTGAATGATTTATCTGATCGTAATCCAACGATTGATGCACTTAATACCCATATCCATCAGCTCTTTAATGAGCATAATATTGATATTGCGTTTAACCAATTAGATGTGTATATCAAAAACAACGATACACAAGATGAAATTAAAGTAGGCTCAAAACGCTTTGATTTTGAACTACCAAATAACATAACAACAAAAGAAAAGGATTAAAGATGGCAGGCAACAGCATTGGACAATTATTTAAAGTAACCACTTTTGGCGAATCTCACGGTATTGCATTAGGCTGTATTGTAGATGGTGTTCCACCTAATATGGAATTAAGCGAAGCTGATTTACAGCCTGATCTAGACCGCCGTAAACCCGGTACTTCACGCTACACCACCCCTCGCCGTGAAGATGATGAAGTGCAAATTTTATCAGGGGTATTTGAAGGTAAAACAACGGGTACAAGTATCGGCTTAATCATTAAAAATGGCGACCAACGCTCACAAGATTATGGCGATATTGCAGAAAAATTTAGACCAGGGCACGCTGATTACACTTACCAACAAAAATATGGCATTCGTGATTATCGTGGTGGTGGTCGCTCCTCTGCTCGTGAAACCGCAATGCGTGTTGCGGCTGGTGCTATTGCAAAAAAATATTTGCGTGAGCAATTTGGCATTGAGGTTAGAGGCTATCTTTCTCAAATTGGCAAAGTCAAAATTGATCCAAAAACAGTTGAAAATATTGAACAAATTGACTGGCAAGCAGTCAATAGTAATCCATTCTTCTGCCCTGATCCTGTCGCGATTGAAGGTTTTGATGCGTTAATTCGTGAACTGAAAAAAGAAGGCGATTCGATTGGTGCAAAACTGACTGTAATTGCAGAAAATGTGCCTGTTGGCTTAGGCGAACCAGTGTTCGACCGATTAGATGCTGATCTCGCCCACGCATTAATGTCTATTAACGCAGTAAAAGCAGTTGAAATTGGCGATGGTTTTGCCGTTGTTGAACAACGTGGTAGCGAACACCGTGATGAAATGACACCGGAAGGTTTTCTGTCTAACCACGCAGGCGGTATTTTAGGCGGAATCAGCTCTGGTCAGCCGATTATTGCGAATATTGCTCTCAAACCGACATCAAGCATTACCATTCCGGGAAAAAGCGTGAACAAAAATAACGAGCCTGTTGAAGTTATTACCAAAGGTAGACACGACCCTTGTGTTGGTATTCGTGCCGTGCCGATTGCAGAAGCAATGATGGCGATTGTGTTGTTAGATCACCTCTTAAGATTTAAGGCACAGTGCCGCTAAAATTTTATTCGTAGGGGCAAATAATTATTTGCCCCTAAAAACAGAACACATAAATAGGGCAAAAAATATTTTGCCCCTACATATTAAAAATGAAATTATTAAACACTCTTTTTATCTCAAGCCTTGCACTAGCAAGCACTACGGTTACCGCAACACAATGGGAAAAAATCAAAACTCCTGTTCAAGGTAAAGCACAATCTATTGGTGGATATAGCAACGGCTGTATTATCGGAGCAGAGCCATTAGCATTAAAAGGCGATGGTTACCAAGTCATTCGCTCAGCTCGTAACCGCTACTATGGTCACCCACAGCTGCTCGATTATCTTACTAATTTAGGTAAAAAAACCAAAGAAGCTGGAATCCCAACTATTTTAATCGGCGATATGGGTATGCCTGCAGGCGGACGCTTTGCTTCAGGACATGCCTCTCACCAAACAGGGCTTGATGCCGATATTTGGCTGAGATTTGGTCCAATGGACGATGCCACCGCTCGCAATCCTGCTGGGCTTGCGACCATTATGGTTAATCGTAATACACAACGAGTTGATGACAATTTATGGAATCAGCACCATACCAACTTAATTAAAATTGCTGCTACGGATCATCGTGTTGATCGCATTTTCGTAAACCCTGCAATTAAAGTGAAGCTCTGCCAGACAGCAGGCTCTGATCGTGGCTGGTTGCGTAAAATCCGCCCTTGGTATGGACACGATTCACACTTCCACGTTCGCTTAACCTGCCCTGCTGATGCGGCAAATTGTGAGAATCAATCCCCAGTTCCAGCAGGCGATGGTTGTGGTGAAGAACTTTACTCTTGGTTCGAGCCTAAGACGGATACAGGTACACCTAGAGCAAAAGTATTACCAACACCGCCAGTTCAATGCCAGATGATTTTATCCGAATACGGTTTGAATTAATTTACGAAAATATTCATTTAGCCGCTTTTACAAGCGGTTAAATTTCTTCAAAAATTTACCATTATGCGTTTATTTGTAGCTGAAAAACCAAGTCTCGCCCGAGCCATTGCTGATGTACTACCCAAACCTCATACCAGAGGTGATGGCTTTATTCAATGTGGAGAACACGACACTGTAACTTGGTGTATCGGTCATCTATTAGAGCAAGCCGAGCCTGATGCCTATGACGAACGCTTTAAAATGTGGCGAATGGAACACCTCCCTATTGTGCCTGAGCAATGGAAACTCATTCCTAAAAAAGAAACCCTAAAGCAATTTAAAGTGGTCGAAAGGTTGATCAAAAAAGCGGATATTTTAGTAAACGCAGGCGACCCTGATCGTGAAGGACAACTTTTAGTTGATGAAGTGTTTGGTTATCTCAACTTATCGCCTGAACGTAAAAGTCAAATTCAGCGTTGTTTGGTTAGCGATCTCAATCCAACTGCGGTAAACCGTGCGATTGAAAAATTGCAAAAAAATAGTGATTTTATACCGCTTGCAACCTCTGCCCTTGCTCGAGCTAGAGCCGATTGGCTTTACGGCATTAATATGACAAGAGCCTACACCCTACAAGGGCGTTGGGCTGGCTACAAAGGCGTGCTGTCTGTTGGGCGAGTTCAAACCCCTGTGCTTGGCTTAATCGTTCGCCGAGATCTGGAGATCGAAAACTTTATTCCAAAAGATTATTTTGAAGTATTCGCTCATATTCTTGTGCCTGAAACGCAAGAAAAATTTAAAGCCCAATGGCAACCAAGTAAGGCCTGTGAAGATTATCAAGATGAAGATGGTCGAGTTTTATCTCGTCCACTGGCAGAAAATGTGGTAAAACGCATTACCAATCAACCTGCAAATGTAACCGACTATCAAGATAAAATTGAAAAGGAAACTGCTCCACTTCCCTACTCGCTTTCTGTTTTACAGATGGAAGCAGCTGGGAAATATGGACTTTCCGCACAAGCGATACTCGATATTTGCCAAAAACTCTATGAAACGCATAAGCTGATCACTTACCCTCGTTCTGATAATCGCTATTTACCAACCGAGCATTTTAACGATCGATTCAAAGTGATGGCGGCTATCGCTCATCATTTGCCTGAGTATCAAGAAAAACCTGAGGTGGTTGATCCTAACCACCGAAATCGTTGCTGGAATGATAAAGAGGTGGAAGCCCACCACGCTATTATTCCAACAGCCAGACAAGGCACTGTGCATTTGACTGAAAATGAAAAGCGAATTTATCTGCTTATCGCTCGTCAATATTTAATGCAATTCTGCCCTGATGCAGAATATCGCAAAAGTAAAATTGATCTTAAAATTGCAGGCGGAAAATTTACCGCACAAGCTCGCAACTTAGCGGTTGCTGGTTGGAAAGCCTTACTGGGTAAAGAAGATAATTTTGATGATGCAGAACCGCTACTCCCTATCGTAAAAAAAGGGCAAGTTTTACATTGCGAGAATGGCGAAATTGTGAGTAAAAAAACGCAGCCACCTCGTCATTTTACCGATCGTAGCCTACTTTCTGCAATGACAGGCATTGCCCGTTTTGTACAAGATAAAGAATTGAAAAAAGTGTTAAGAGAAACCGATGGCTTAGGCACAGAAGCGACCCGTGCAGGCATTATCGAATTACTGTTTAAGCGAGGCTTCTTAATCCGCAAGGGTAAAAACATTCATAGTACCGAAGCAGGCAGAACACTCATTCACGCCTTGCCCGATTCTGTAACACAACCTGATATGACAGCTCATTGGGAAATGCAGCTCAATCAAATCAGTAAAAAAGAGGCAAGTTATCAGCAATTTATGCTTGAGCTAAACCAGCAGCTACCTCATTTATTACAAAGCCCAAACCGCCAAGTTTTGCAAAATTTAGCGAAAATCACACCGCTTGCAACTAAGCCTAAGCGGCAATATGCGAAAAAGAAAGCACTAACTGCTGAAAATTAAATCAAGCGTTTAAAAATCAGCGTTTGCCTCTTGTCAAATGGGCGTAAATTCTATATTATTCACGCCATTGCAAATTTAGCATAAAGAATAAATAGAGAATAAATAATGTTAATTAACGTACTAACCATTGTTTATCTTGTTGTTGCAATTTTATTAATTTCATTTGTACTAATGCAACAAGGTAAAGGTGCTGATGCAGGTGCTTCTTTCGGGGCTGGTGCTTCAGCAACTGTTTTTGGTTCAGCTGGTTCAGCAAACTTCTTATCAAGAACAACCGCTTTATTAGCAACAATCTTCTTCGCAATTAGCTTAGTAATTGGCAACTTAAGTTCACATACGAAAGCACCAACAAGCCAATTTGAAGACTTAAGTGGTGTTGAACAAAAACAAGTAGAACCTGTAAAAACAGAAAATAGCGATATCCCTCAATAATCGCAAATAAAAAATAAAAGCTCTGGTGGTGGAATTGGTAGACACGCCATCTTGAGGGGGTGGTGGGCGTGGCCCGTGCGAGTTCAAGTCTCGCCCAGAGCACCAATACTTTAAAAGTAGGTTTCCCCAAAATCTGCTTTTACTACAAATAAAATATAAAAAACCTCAAATAAAACAATCCCTTACAATTTTTTCACTATGCCCCAAATGTGAAAAATCTCTCCCCAAGTTACCCAATTTAATATGAAAATTGGGTATTTGCTGATCGTTTATGATCTCTATTAACATTCCTTTGCACACACATTGCACACAAAAATGCACAAATCAAAAGGAATGCACACTATGGCAACAATTATTAAAAATGGTAAAAAATGGAGAGCTCAAGTTCGTAAAAAAGGCGTAACTAAAAGCAAAACTTTCTTAACACGAAATGAGGCTGTCAAATGGTCTCAATGGCTCGAAAGCCAAATTGATGCCGGAGAGTATAACACTATCCCATCAATTACTTTTTCAGACCTCATTGATAAATACCTCAAAGAGGAAATAATCTTGAAAGGCGGTGCAAGAGAAGAGCGCTATCGGCTCTTACGGGTAAGTCGCTCTTTCTTAGGTGACATACTACTACCCGATTTAAGCAAAGAGCATTTTAAACCAGAGATTGCAAGAAGCACAACCTAACTCCGTTATGCGTGAACGTACCTCTTTATCTGCTGTTTTGAGTAAAGCTATTGAGTGGGATTATCTAAAAACAACCCCGCTATTAACGCTTGAGAAACCAAAAACTCCACCACCTAGAACACGGAGATATTCTGACGAGGAAATTGAACAAATCGTACTTGTTTCTGGTTATGATGAACGTTATCAACCAATGACGATACAAAATCGTGTTGGTGCAATGTTCTTATTTGCGATCGAAACTGCTATGAGAGCCGGTGAAATTGAGACGCTTACTTGGGAAAACATAAATTTTGAAAAAAGAACGGCTTTTTTACCGAAGACAAAAAATGGTCACCCTAGAACTGTGCCATTATCATTAAAGGCGATGAAAATTATTCAGCATTTGTCTTTTTTCAAGTCTGAAAATGACCCAACTGTTTTTCAGGTAAAAACTCAAAGTTTGGAAAGCACCTTTAGAGAGTTAAAGAAAAGGGCAAACCTCCACAACGCTGATCTGCATTTTCACGACACACGGCGAGAGGCACTCACACGTTTGTCTAAATATCTCACGGTAATGGAGCTTGCCAAAGTATCAGGGCATAGGGATTTAAGCATTTTACAAAATACCTATTACAACCCTGATATTTCAGAGCTTGTGAAAAAATTGCAATAAAATAAAAGCCGATAAATAGTAAAATTTATCGGCTTTTTTGTATTTATTAGTTGAAATATAGGATATCCTATATTATAATAATCTCACTTTCAAGGGATAGCTTGAAAGTGAGTGTAAGGCTTAAACCTTACAAAATGAAGAAGGATAAGAAAATGTTTAAATACATTATCCTAGTTATCTTCCTGTTAATGTTCAGCTTGCCGGCTTATTAACTTGAAGTAACTCGCTGGGGGTGAAAGCTCCCAGCTCTTCAAACGAATTTATAATAGGGTTTAATTATGGTAATGTCAAGAAATGAAATTCAGGCTAAAAGCGAAGCCAAAAGAGGAATAAAGCAAAAATCCTTTAAACTGCCCCTCGATGTGATCGCAGAAATCGAAACACTTAGCCAAAAACTCAACATTCCACAAAATCAGCTAATTATTCAGGCTGTTCAACAATTCAAACAAAGTCAGTAAAAATAAAGGCGTATTTAATACGCCTTTATCTACTTATTCTTTAGGTCTTGGAAAAACAAAATCCAATGATTTCCCACTATTACCTAGCTCAAATGTTACTTTTATGCAATCTTCTTGCGTGCCGTCCCAAGATTGAATATTGCACCAATTATTCCCCAAAAATTATCTTTGCTACTCTCCATTATTTCACTTTCCATCTTAAACAAAACTGTACTACTTCCTTCTTCGCCCCCCTGCCCTTGCCTCGTAAGCCGTCAAGGGCAATCGGTTTCGGAAAATGTGGACTAGATACCACACTTCGGCTGGTGTGTTCTTTAGTGTAGCCGAACCTTAAGCCGTTGATGAGAATTAAGGCCTTTTTTGCCCTTTAACCACTACCAAAACCGCTAATATTTCCCCTCTAAAAGTAGCTAACAGTGGGTAAAAATCAAAGTTACCCACTTAACCCACTTGCTTCCCACTACTTACAAAGCCTTATATATCAAGGTTTCCAACAAATCAGTGGGTAAAGTGGGTTAAATTTCAAAAAGTTTTAAATTTTTTCTTTTATTCAAAAATAAAATTTCTCAAGAACTAATTTTTAGCTACGGCGATAGCTCGAAATATCTGTCTATAAAACAACCTAATTAATAAGGCACTTTGGATTTTAGTTATATCCTGAAAAATCAAATTAGAAAGAAACCTTATTTATCAATACTTAAAGCTATAAAATTCAGATCTCGCACAGGAACCGGCTAAAAAGCCTTAAATAATAAAATTCAAGGCTTTTCTTTTCCCAAATACATATTTATTCCTTCAATTTATATAGCTATCTTCCCTTGATACTTGATAAAGTCTTATCTTCTATAATAAATAAAACAAAAGGACCAAGTCTTCCAACTTGATCCTTTAAATTGATTAAATTAGCAATTAGCCTTTGTAGTCATAAACGTGAGCTACTAAGTCTAATACTTTGTTTGAGTAACCAGTTTCGTTATCGTACCAAGATACTAATTTAACGAATGTATCTGTTAATGCGATACCTGCAGCTGCGTCAAATACAGAAGTTTCTTTTGCACCGTTGAAGTCTGTTGAAACTACTGCATCTTCTGTGTAGCCTAAAACACCTTTCATTTCGTTTTCTGAAGCACGTTTAATTTCAGCACAGATTTCAGCATAAGTTGCTGGTTTTTCTAAGTTTACTGTTAAATCTACAACAGAAACGTTAGCTGTAGGAACACGGAAAGCCATACCAGTTAATTTACCGTTTAATGCTGGTAATACTTTGCCTACTGCTTTCGCTGCACCTGTTGATGAAGGAATGATGTTTTGTGATGCACCACGACCACCACGCCAGTCTTTCGCTGATGGGCCATCTACTGTTTTTTGTGTTGCAGTAGTTGCGTGAACTGTAGTCATTAAGCCTTCTTTAATACCAAATTTGTTGTGAATCACTTTCGCTAATGGAGCTAAGCAGTTTGTAGTACAAGAAGCGTTAGAAACGATGTCTTGACCTGCATAAGCATCAAAGTTTACACCGTTTACGAACATAGGAGTTGCGTCTTTAGATGGACCTGTTAAAACAACTTTTTTCGCACCAGCTGTGATGTGTTTACGAGCAGTTTCATCATCTAAGAATAAGCCAGTTGCTTCAACTGCGATATCAACACCGATCTCGTCCCATTTTAAGTTAGCTGGATCACGCTCAGCAGTTACACGGATTGCTTTACCGTTTACTACTAATTGACCGTCTTTAACTTCAACAGTGCCGTCAAAACGACCGTGTGTTGAGTCATATTTAAGCATATATGCCATATAATCAACATCAATTAAGTCGTTAATACCCACAACTTCGATATCATCACGTTGTTGTGCAGCACGGAATACGATACGACCGATACGACCGAAGCCGTTAATACCAATTTTAATTGCCATAGATTTTTCTACCTATATTAAAGTTAAACAAAATTTGTTCTTTATGTACTACTAAAGATGTAGGAATTATAACACATCTTTTCACTTTCCTGACAAGCTAAAAAGAACTTGCTCAATATAACAGATAATTTTTTTGTGATCTATGTCAAATTTTGAAATTTATGGCGATTTATCACACAAAAAAAGCTACAATATTTCTATTTAATTTTAGGAGAAATATTAATGATTAAGCCGATTTCTGCTCTAACAGAAAAACAAGTTGAGATTTTAATAAATCACGGTACAGAACGCCCTTTCACAGGCAAATTTTTAAATGAAAACCGTGTGGGAGTTTATCGTTGTGCCAGATGTCATCACGAGCTTTTCCATTCTGATACTAAATTTGATGCAGGTTGTGGTTGGCCGAGTTTTTATGAAACAGTATCCGACACATCGTTACGCTATTTAGATGATTATAGCTTAGGTATGCATAGGACAGAGATCCGTTGCGGTAATTGTGATTCGCATATGGGACACGTTTTCCCTGATGGCCCACCACCAACAGGATTACGTTTTTGCCTAAATTCTGTGGCATTAAATTTTAAGTGGACTGAAACAGGTGAGGAAATAGACGGCTAAGGTTCGTGATACAAGCGGTTAATTCTGGATAAAAAATTTGCAAAAAATTATCCAAATTTAACCGCTTGTTTAACTGGCGATAAAATATGAAAAAACGCTTACTACTATTAATACTCACTTTATTAGGGAGTGCTTTATTTTTGAATTACAGAAGTCTAACCATTTACACGCCCCCCAAAGTTATTTTTCAAGATTATAAGAAAAGTATCTTTAAAGAAATGGAGTTTTCTTATTATTGGCACTGCTATCAAAATACTGGCGTTACACCTGCCCCGAATAAACATTTTCAGTTACTCAATTGGAATATTCATAAAGGCAAAGATCCAAGCTGGCAAGAAGATCTAAAAAAATTCGCTAAGAAAAAAGATTTTGTGCTATTACAAGAAGCCACTTCTGGGCAACAAATTTCAGACTTACTTTCACAATTTGAAAGTTCTTTGCATATTTTTGCTTTTCAGTACCAACAACAAAAATCAGGCATTCTCAATTTAAGTCGCTTAGATGCTGATCGTTATTGCTTAAATGGCTCTCAAGAGCCGCTGCTTAGACTACCTAAATTGATGTCTGCAATGCGTTTTCCATTTGAGAATGGCAAATCTTTGCTGGTCATTAATGTCCATTTAATTAATTTTGACTGGACGAGCCATAGCTATCAGAAGCAATTAGATGGTTTAAAAGAGCTTATTCAACAACATCAAGGTGCGGTCATTTTAGCGGGTGATTTTAATACTTGGAATGAAAAACGCAAAAAAAAGCTATTTGAATTAACTGATAAATTGCAACTAACCGAAGTGCAACTTAGCCTAGATGCTCGAACCAAAGCGTTCGGTTATCCGCTAGATTATATTTTTACAAGGGATATTATTGTGCATTCTGCAACAAGCTATGCCGTGAGAAGCTCCGACCACAATCCACTTGAACTCGATTTTTCACTAAAATAGTATTAAACCATTTTGATAAGGACTATCTTATGCCGTTTTCTTTTACTTGGAGTGGACTCTTACTCACCATTAACTTTCTGATTGTGCTGGTGTTCGCCACCAGAGTGTTATACACCCAGCGTAATATCGGTGCAGCAATTGCGTGGATCATTATTCTTTTCGTTTTACCTGTAGGCGGAATTGTTCTTTATCTGTTGATCGGCGAGCCTCGTGTCAGCAAACGTCGTCTTGCTCGAACAAAAAAAATGATTAAGTTCTACGATGAATTTGCAGAAGAATATTTCCCTAGTGAGCATTTTAATCCTGATGATCAAATTCCATCTGCTTTTCGTGGTATTGAACGAATGGCAGAGAAAACCACTCGCTTAGGTGCAAGTGCTAATAATAGTATGAAGTTGCTCAGTACCACAGAGGATATTTTGCATTCTATGATTGAGGATATTGAGCAAGCACAATACAGCTGCCTACTTGCCTTTTATATTGTAGAACCTGAAGGCAAAATTAATCCGCTGTTAGAAGCAATAAAAGCAGCTGCAGAACGTGGTGTGCATTGCGTGATTCTCGCTGATGATGTAGGAAGTGGACCTTTCTTCAAAAGTGAATGGCGAGCAAAGCTAGAGCAAGTCGGTGTATTTATTCAAACGTCCCTGCCTGTTGGGATTATGCAAACGATTTATGGACGTAATGATTTGCGTAACCACCGTAAAATTTTAGTGATTGACTACCAAATTGGTTATACGGGCAGTTTTAACTTAATCGATCCTGTTTTATTCAGGAACGATATTGGTATTGGTAGATGGTTTGATGTAATGATGCGTTGTACTGGCCCTATAGTGCTTGAAATGGCAGCGGTTCTTTATGCGGATATTGCTGTAGAAGATGATGAAAACTTACACAAAGTCAAAGATTTCTTAAATCAGCAGGCACAGAAACACAATGGCTTAACCCCTCCTAAAGCGGGCAATGTGATTGCACAGGTAATTCCTTCAGCTCCTGAGCAAGAAGAAAGCATTATTTATGAGACTATTTTATGTGCAATCCACCTTGCAACCAAACGTATCGTGATTACCACGCCATACTTTGTGCCAAATGAGCCTTTACTGTTAGCTCTGACTACTGCCGCACGCCGTGGGGTTGATGTTACCTTAATTTTGCCAAGAAAAAATGATTCCCGAATGGTGCATTATGCCTCAAGAGCTTATTTCCCGCTGTTACTCAAAAACAATGTAAAAATTGCTCGCTTCGATCAAGGTATGCTCCATACCAAAACATTGGTGGTTGATGATGAGTTCAGCCTCTTCGGCACGGTAAATATGGATATGCGAAGTTTCTTCCTAAATTTGGAAATCAGCCTCGCAATTTATGATAAAGAGATGACGAAAGAGATCGCTCAACTTCAGCAAAAATACTTAGCACAAAGTGAATTAATTACCCCGAAAGGCTGGCGTTATCGTATCAAATTGTGGGGATTAGTCGAAAACATTGTTAAATTGATGAGCCCACTACTCTAAAAAACTAAACACAAGCGGTCAAAATCAGGAAATTTTTTGAATTTCGACATATTGGACAAAATTCAAAAAATACTCTAAATATGACCGCTTGCATTATACTTACCAAGTTTCTCTTTTAGGAGTTTGTCAAAATCACTTTCAAAGGTTTTATCTTGAATGACTCGATATTTTTCAAACTCTGTTTCGGTATAGAGTTTTGCTTCATCAAAACTAATTTTTCCCTTACCCTCTAAGAGAGGCAAATCATCAGCATTTAAGAATATATCTAATCGTTTCGCCCAATCTTCCATTGTCATTGGAATTTGGCGTCTTGCCCTACGCTCTGCCAAATCCAAAAATGCGTTCACGATCGAACCTAAATCTTTTAGCTCATCATTATTTAAATAATTTTTGGCAACAGACACATCACTTTTTAAAATTTTCCCCTCTGGTGATTTCGCCCAAGTGGTTAATCCCATATTGGGCTTGCTACTATTAGCTCGTTCCATAATTAGCTCAGCAGCCGTATGCTGATGAATGGCATAATGTAACTTGTTTTGTACTGTAGCAAAAAAGGCTTTTGTTGTAGGTGCATTTTTATTGTAATCAACGGAGGTTGCATAAATATCGGTAATTTTCTGATAAAAACGGCGTTCAGAAAGGCGGATTTCTCGAATTTCTTCTAATAGCTGTTCAAAATAATCTTCTCCTAAAAAAGTCCCATTTTCCATACGCTTACGATCTAACACATATCCCTTTTGAGAAAACTCTCGCAAAATTTGTGTTGCCCATTGACGGAATTGAGTTGCACGGATGGAATTAACCCGATAACCCACTGAGATAACAGCATCAAGATTGTAATGTTTGGTGTTGTAATTTTTACCATCTGCGGCAGTTGCCGAGAAAATCTCGGTAACTGAAAAAGGATCTAATTCTCCTTCTTTAAAGATATTTTTGAGATGTAAAGATACATTATCGCTCGAACATTCAAACAGTTCAGCTATACGTTTCTGAGTAAGCCAAATTTCGCCATTTTCATATCGAACTTCAATACTCTGCTCACCTGTTTGATTGGTAAAAATCAAAAATTCAGCAGTGCTATTACGGATAAGTTTAGTCATTATTTTTCCTCGCAAAATTTTAATCAATTCTACTGTTTAGAATGCTCTTATCTAACAAGAAAATTAAAATTTTCGATGCAGTTCACAAAATTTCTAGATACGAATAACAAGCGGTCATATTTCTTCCAAATTTTGCAAATTGCAAAAAATTCTAAAAATATGACCGCTTGTAGCCTTATTGGAATTAGCCTTTAGCCAAGATCTCTTTTAAAAATCTTGCAGTGTGGGAGCGTTTATCTTTAGCCACTTGTTCTGGTGTGCCTGTAGCGATAATCTCACCACCGCCGCTGCCGCCTTCAGGTCCGAGATCGACAATCCAGTCTGCGGTTTTGATAACATCTAAATTATGTTCGATCACCACAATGGTATTGCCTTGATCACGCAGGCGGTGCAACACGCCAAGTAGCTGTTTGATATCAGCAAAGTGTAACCCTGTGGTTGGTTCGTCTAAAATGTACAGCGTTTTGCCTGTATCTCGTTTTGAAAGCTCGGTGGCAAGTTTCACACGTTGAGCTTCCCCGCCTGAAAGCGTAGTCGAAGACTGACCTAAACGGATATAAGATAATCCAACGTCCATCAAGGTTTGTAGCTTGCGAGCAATCATCGGCACAGGGGCAAAAAATTCTCTCGCTTCTTCTACTGTCATTTCTAGCACTTGATGAATAGTTTTGCCTTTGTAGCGAATTTCAAGAGTTTCACGGTTATAGCGTTTGCCTTTACAGTGATCGCAGGGCACATAAACATCAGGTAAGAAGTGCATTTCTACCTTAATCACGCCATCGCCTTGACAGGCTTCGCAACGTCCGCCACGCACGTTAAAACTAAAACGCCCTACATTATAGCCTCTTGCTCGAGCCTCTTGCGTACCTGCAAATAACTCACGAATTGGGGTAAATAACCCTGTGTAAGTGGCTGGATTGGAGCGAGGAGTTCGCCCGATTGGGCTTTGATCGATGTCGATCACCTTATCAAAGTGAGCCAAGCCATCTATAGATTCATAAGGGGCAACATCGCTATTTTCCGCACGGTTTAACGCATTTTGAGCCAGTGGGAATAAAGTATCGTTAATCAGCGTCGATTTACCCGAACCAGACACCCCCGTGATACAAGTAAACAAGCCAACAGGAATTTCCAACTTCACTTTTTTCAAGTTATTGCCACTTGCCCCTGAAAGGGTTAAAACTTTGGCAGGGTCGTAAGCAACACGCTGGCTTGGAATTTCAATTTTCTGTTTGCCTGAAAGGAATTGCCCTGTTACCGATTCTTCAATCTGCATAATTTCTTCGGCTGTACCTTGTGCAATTACTTGTCCGCCGTGAACTCCTGCTCCCGGCCCGATATCGACAATATGATCAGCGGCTCGAATAGCATCTTCGTCGTGTTCAACCACAATCACGGTGTTACCTAAGTTACGCAAATGAATGAGCGTATTCAGCAAACGTTCATTATCACGTTGATGTAAACCAATGGAAGGCTCATCTAACACATACATCACCCCCACTAAACCAGCCCCTATTTGACTGGCAAGACGGATACGTTGTGCCTCGCCCCCTGAAAGGGTTTCTGCCGAGCGAGAAAGCGAAAGATAGTTCAAGCCCACATTTACCAAGAATTGTAAACGCTCACGGATCTCTTTTAGAATTTTTTCTGCAATTTTCTCTCTTTGCCCTGATAATTTAATCTCCTCAAAGAAAGCCAACGCCTCACCAATGCTTTTTTCAGACACCATTGGCAAGTTCGTTTTATCAAGGAAAACATAGCGAGCTTCACGGCGTAAACGAGAGCCTTCACATTCCACGCAAGGGCGAGTGTTGATATATTTTGCCAATTCATCTCGCACCGAGTTAGATTCCGTTTCTTTATAACGGCGAGCCATATTATTCAACACGCCTTCAAAAGCGTGTTTACGTTTAACTTTATCGCCTCTGTCATTAACGTAAACAAACTCAATCTCTTCTTTCGTACCGTTTAGAATGAGGTTTTGATGTTTTTTCGATAACTGCCCAAATGGTGTTTCTAAATCAAAACCGTAATGTTCAGCAACCGCTTTAAGTAGCCCGAAGTAGTAAAAACTACGGCGATCCCAGCCTTTAATTGCCCCAGCGGCTAATGAAACATCATAGTTTTGCACCACTTTCTTTTCATCAAAAAACTGCTCCACCCCTAATCCATCACAACTAGGGCAAGCTCCAGCAGGGTTATTAAATGAAAATAGACGTGGCTCTAATTCTTGCAATGAATAGCCACAATGCGGACAAGCAAAGCTGGACGAAAACACAATTTCTTCCGCATTTGGATCGTCCATATCGGCAATGATTGCGGTTGAACCTGATAAATCTAATGCTGTTTCAAAGGATTCTGCTAAGCGAGTAGCGATATCGTTCCTTACTTTAAAGCGATCCACCACCACTTCTATCGTGTGTTTTTTCTGAAGTTCTAATGTTGGTGGATCGGATAAATCACAAATTTCGCCATCAATTCTGGCACGCAAATAACCACTAGCGGTCAAATTTTCCAATAATTTTACGTGTTCGCCTTTACGATTTTTGACCACAGGAGCAAGCAACATTAACCTTTTACCTTCAGGCTCTTCCAGCACTCTATCCACCATTTGCGAAATGGTTTGAGCGGCTAACGGCACATCGTGATCAGGGCAACGTGGTTCGCCCACACGAGCAAACAATAAACGCAGATAATCGTGGATTTCGGTTACCGTTCCCACCGTTGAGCGAGGATTGTGAGAAGTGGATTTCTGCTCGATCGAAATCGCAGGCGAAAGCCCTTCAATATGATCAACATCAGGCTTTTCCATTAAAGAAAGGAATTGGCGAGCATAGGCAGAAAGCGACTCTACATAACGGCGTTGCCCCTCTGCATAAAGCGTATCGAAAGCGAGAGAAGATTTTCCTGAGCCAGAAAGCCCAGTGATAACAATAAATTTATCTCTCGGTAAGATCAAATTGATGTTTTTTAGGTTGTGCGTTCTTGCACCACGAATATCAATATGTTGCATATTTCCTTTATCCAATTATGTCCAGCACTATTTTCTAAATTTTCGAGCATTATCGCATATTTTGATAAAACTGTACAAAATATCAGTTTTTCTATGTTCAATAAGTGAATTTTCAGGTAGAATACTCCCGATTTTGAAATAAAAACACAGAGGATTTTATGGCTGGTATCAATAAAGTAATTATCGTGGGGAACTTAGGTAACGACCCGGAAATGCGCACAATGCCAAATGGCGAAGCGGTTGCAAACATTAGTGTAGCAACTTCAGAAAGCTGGACAGATAAAAACACAGGCGAACGCCGTGAAGTAACAGAATGGCATAGAATTGTGTTCTATCGCCGCCAAGCAGAAGTTTGCGGTCAATACTTACGCAAAGGCTCACAAGTTTATGTAGAAGGTCGTTTAAAAACCCGTAAATGGCAAGACCAAAACGGACAAGATCGCTACACTACCGAAATTCAAGGCGATGTATTACAAATGTTAGGTAGCCGTCAAGGTAATGATATGGGCGGTCAGCAAGGCGGTTGGGGTAATTCAGCACCTGCGGGCAATAGTTATAATCAAGGCAACAGCAATTATGGTTACAACCAAACCCAAAGTGCTGCACCGCAATCTAAACCGGCACCACAGCCTGAGCCGGCAATGAACAATTTTGATGATGATATTCCGTTCTGAGATACGTATATATCTAAACTGTCAAAATAAATCATAGAATATCTAGGTAGAGCCTTGTAAAACAAGGCTCTTTCTTTTTGTAGAAGATCAAACCTAATCTGACAGTCCCCCGTTTAAAATTACCGTGTCTGTCAGATTAATTTGAGCTTAAATTCTTTTCCACCCAAATCCTTTTTCCATCAAGTAATGGTTGCCATCGGTGTTCTGCCACAGCACATTTTTCCTTGATGTGTTCGATGGTGATTATAATACATTAACCATTCATCTAAATCCGCTTGTAATGTCGTTAAATCCGTATAAATTTTCTTCCTAAACACCTTTGGCTAATTCAGGGTAGAAACGTACTAGTTTATCTCCACCATAAAATAAAGGTAAAGTTGCCATCCCTACGGCAAAAGATTTTGCTTGTCTTCCTTCATAAGATTGATTCCAAAATTGATCATCTGCAATTAAATACTTAGATAACGCACTATCATCTCTTTTTATTGTATTTGCAAAATCCCAATTATATAAACTTTCAACGGAAATACCGTACGATCTTACGATTTGGGATAATTCTACATTTAGATAATTCCGCTCCATATAACTTAAACCATTTGGATCTTTTTGATATTTTTGTATCAAATGATTGATATAAACGTCTTTTAATAGACGCTCCTTAACACCTCGCTTATCTTTTTCTGTTAAATAATCTTTTTCTTCGAATTCTTTATTTTTTGATAAACATATTCATCATCCTCTAATGATAATAAATTATTTTCTTTCACGTTAATGTTTGAACTTTCTTTAATATTAAAGCCCGATTGTTGAGCAACTTGAGCGTAATCCACTTTCGCTTTGTTTTGGCTAAATTGTGACGAAGTACTTGAACCGCTACCATAAATCGCCACCGAGCCACTCACCCCACCTTGGGTCTGTTTGCTGTCATATTTTTCTGTGTCTTGCACACTTTCAATATGCAGATTTTTCGTATCAAGTGCTAAGTGGTTGATATTAGCAACCGCACCTTTAAGCGTAGTCGTCTCTTTAGCTTTGATTTTTAGGCTGTCGCTGTTGATTTCGGTCTGGTTTTGAACCGTGGAATCACTGTTAGAATACCCTTTGCCGACATTTACTGCACCTTCCACGCCAAAGCCGGTAGAGCCTTGTGATTTACCCACAAACACGCCCACACTCCAACTGCTGCTTTTGTTGTCTGAGCGGTTGGTTTGGGTATCTGTTGTGCCAAGCGGTCTTTTTTCAGAAAAATTTTGCAAAATAGAAACAATATCCACCGAACTGGCAGAAACCGCTTTTGGCTTTCCGGCTGATTTGGCAAGTTCAGAAACCACAACGAATTGTTGAGTTGCCCTGTTGAAAATAACTTGATGGATTTTGTTCATATTTACTTTTCTAAAATTTGCAAAATACCTAACAAAACTAACCGCTTGTAAATTATATTAAATAGCACTAGCGTGAACGCTAGTACTATCGAGGGCTAACCTACTACAGTCCCATTATTTATTATATATATTTATGATAAACATAATATAATTTAGCCCTACTATAATGACTAACCATTCTTTTAAAGATGACTTTCTGTTTTTGGGTGTGTTCTCATAACACTCTATTATTTTTCCTCTTGATAAACTATTCCTATAACTTACCACTGCTGATATAGCTAAGACAATACTTCCAAAAAGTGTAGGCAAAGTTATTAATGCCACTTCAATAATTGAAAGTTTTTTAAATATAATTAATTCTCCTGCATATATAACATTTAGAATATTTCTTATAAGAAAAACCCCAAAAAACATAAATAGTAAGAAAATTATATAACAACGAAAAAACACAATAAAAAAATAACTTTATCATTTTTTATCTCCATTATGAATTATGATATTTTCAATGTTATATTCAATATATTTACCTAATGCGTTATCTATTGCATTTCCTACCCCAGTTGGAATTACATTTTCTGGTTTGTATCTTGTTAGGGCACCATTTAATCCAGCCGGCACCGTTTCAAATCCTCCCCCCGATGGTGCGAGCGTCCTCGCTCGTACCACAACAAGCGGTAGATTTACCGCTAAAGTTTGCAAAATACTTAACATAATTCACCGCTTGTAACTTATATTAAATAGCACTAGCTGTGGACCCTAGCGCTATCGGGGCTCCTGCCTAATAAATCTTTTATTTATACTAGCAATCTTCTCTTCTTTTACCGATTTAGCGACATAATTATTTAATAGGCACTTCATGATTTATCTTTTTCTACAGATAAATATTCCCTTACCTGTTCCAAACTTTTTATCATAAGCCTGTTGTTTATCACTCAAGTCAAGTGTTAATCGCTGATATTCAGGATGTTGAGCGATTTCTTTTTTCGTTTTACCCTCATTTCTCAAACGGGTTTCCACTTTGCCCAACGCCAGTTTCGCTTCCGTCACTTTTTCACGCTCACTATGCGTGTAAATCTGATAAGCCTTTTCTGCAATCTCGCCTATGCCCCGATGGTGCTAGCGTCCTCTCTCGTACCAAAATTTGCAAAATACTTAGCATAATTAACCACTTGTAACTTATAGTAAATAGCACTAGCGTGGAAGCTAGCGCTATCGTGGCTCGTATCTAAATTAATGATTGAGGTTGATATTCAAACTTTGTCTTTATTTCATTATTTTCAAACAACAAAATAAATTTAGTCCATTCACCACCCGTATGTTTAAAC
>NZ_JBGTYX010000009.1:0-73077 GCF_041807785.1 Mannheimia sp. E30BD | reverse complement strand
ATGTGACAGCTTGTTTTTAGATTAAAGAACGAAAAAATAGAGAAGACAGAAAATCAACAAGATTTTCCCGACGACCATAGTGCTGTGGTTCTACCTGACTCCATACCGAACTCAGAAGTAAAATGCAGTAACGTCGATGGTAGTGTGGTGATTCGCCATGTGAGAGTAGAGCATCGTCGGGTTATTAATTTAGGAACCCCCTTAAGTAGAGATACTTAAGGGGTTTTTGCTATTTAATGGTGTTGTGGATGTTTAAATTTTAAGTTTCAAATTTAATGTTGTAGAAAAGTGAAGGAAAATGACCGCTTGCAGAGAGGAATAGGAAAGCTAAATTCTAGGGCTACAAGCGGTTGTTTTTAGGAAAAATTTACGAATCAGCTAGTTATTTAGCTCCATTCCAGAGTATAAGGCTTAATACCAATATCTTTACTATTAAGGCAGATTTGCAAGCTTTTAAGTTATTAGTGATGGTTTCTGTAATTAGATTGGCTTGCTGAATTTTTCTTCAGTAATATTAGAATCTTTTTCGTTAAATAAAATCGCATATTAATAATCTTTCTGCGTGCATACCTTCTCGACAGTAATGTAACACGCCCATATCATTGAACGCAGTCGCTACAGAACTAATTTGTGTAGTGGCTATGCCTAATGCTCCATCTTCTCCGCCTAATTCTCTAAAGAGTTGATGTTGTGGAAAGCCACCACAAGCTAAGAAAATGAACGACGGAACACTACATTTCCTCCACAGGTCATTCGCATATGCTGCCAAGCTAAATCAGAATTGGGGTGAGAGCTGTAGCGTTCATCTAAGTTAATTGCCTTTAATGCAAGGCGAACTAACGCTGTTTCAGGTTTGAATTCAAAAATCTTTTCAGCTACTTGTAATGCTCCGTTTTCGTAGGCATCATCTGCATCTAAAAAGGCGATTAGAGCTGCTTCGCTTTGTAATGCTTCCCAGTTACGAGCTTTTGCTACACCACCATTTTGAGGCATTCTCTCCACCCTAATTTTATCGGGTACTTGAGCTTGTAAGTGTTTGGCTAAAGCAAGCGTATTATCCGTTGAAGCATCATCAATAAGCCATAGTAAATTTAACTCAGGTTGATTTAGTACACTTTGGACGGCACGAACAAGCGTTTTTTCAGAGTTGTAGCAAGGAATAATGACATCAATCATATAAATTCTGCTCCTTGTTGGGTTACGCTTAAAATAGAAGCGTAATCTTCTTTCCAGTCGCCCAATACAATGCGTGTAAATCCATTATGCTGATGAACTGCTTGGCGATGGGTATGTCCGTGTATAAGTTGAGTTGTGTTGAATTTGGATACAATTTGAGTGGTAAATTCGGCATTTACGTCCATAATTTCAGCGGATTTATCACGCTTTTCTTGTTTGCTTTTAGAGCGGATTTTCTCCGCAATGCGAATTCGCCAAGAAAGTGGAAACATCAAAAAGATAGCTTGTCGCCATTTTTGGTGGACTTTTTTACGGAATTGTTGATATTTCACATCATCAGTACAAAGTGTATCGCCGTGACAGAGTAAGGTTGGCGTACCGAATAAATCAATAACGTAGTAATCAGGTAAAATAATCATACCTGTCTGTTCGCTAAAGCGTTTTCCAATTAAAAAATCACGATTTCCGCAAATAAAATAGCATTTTGTACCGCTTGCAGTGAGAGTTTTAATCGCATTTTTAGCGGTCGAAATAAGTTCAGATTCTTCATCATCACCAATCCAGAAATCAAACAGATCGCCTAAGATATAAACCGCTTCTGCAAGCGGTGCTTTTTCTTGCATAAATTGCAAAAAGAGGTGGGTGATTTCAGGCTGATTTTCGTTTAAGTGCAGATCGGCAATAAAATAGTAAGTCATTTGATATTTATGATAAAAAGAAAACGGTTCAATTTTTTACAAAATCGAACCGTTTGTCAAAGGTTTAATTGGCTTAATCTTTAAAGATACCGCGAATAAATTGTACTGAGAGGAAGAATAAGAACGCGAGTACGGCATAAAGTATATAGCTCATAATCGGTTTACTTACCGTTTCCGCTTCGGCTAATGGCTTGATAGAAACAATATTTCTAAATTCATTTAGCCAGTTAATACGCCAGCCATAGTATTTGATTTGTACACGTTGCTTCTCATTTGCGTAGGCTTGTGCTTTTGCTTGAATATCTGCAGAGCCGAATTTGAAGTAAGGTGGTAAACCCCAGCCTGTGTCTTCGTTGCGGTAAACCATCACTTTTTTCGTTTCGGGGTCTTCGGTAAAGAGGAAGTAAACATCACGCACTTGACCATCAGCCGGGTTTGCTTTGCTGATAACGCCATCTTTATCCATTCGGCGAACTTCCATTCCTGTTACCAGCGTTTCTTCATAGCTTGGCATCGCATAATTCACTGCACCGCCTAACACAATAAAAAAGGCAAGTGAGACTAAAATTAGAAAATATTTGAGCATAGTTCTCATATTCTGTTCCTTATAATTGAATTTTAAATAAGTTTTGCACATTTTCCGTTGTAATGCGAGCGAATTTTTCTGTTGAGACCCCTTTTAATGTCGCAACGTATTCACAGGTTTCTCGCACATAAGCGGGCTGATTCGGTTTTCCTCGATAAGGAATAGGAGCGAGGTAAGGTGAATCTGTCTCTACCAATAAACGATCTAATGGCACTTTTTTGACTACATCTCGCAATTCTTCCGCATTGCGGAACGTGATAATACCTGAAATTGAAATATAAAAGCCAATATCTAGGGCACGCTTTGCCATTGTCCAATCTTCGGTGAAGCAGTGCAAAACACCCCCGCATTTTTCAGCATTGTTTTGTTCTAGCATATCCATTGTATCTTCACGGGCAGAACGAGTATGGATAATAAGCGGTTTATTCAGCTTATTCGCAATATCAATTTGCTGAACAAAGAGCGATTGCTGTAATGCTTTGGTTTCGGGTGTATAGTGATAATCCAAGCCGGTTTCGCCAATCGCTACCACTTTTGGATCTTGAGCAAACTCAAAAAGTTTATCGTAATCAAAGGGTTCATCTTCCACGTTTAATGGGTGAACGCCGCAAGAAAGTGAGACATCATTGCGATGAGCAGTTAAGTTTTTCATTGCTTCAAAACGCCCAACGGTTGTGCAAACAGAAAGAAAATGATGAACACCACGAGCTTTCGCATTTTCAATCACTTCATCAATATTTTTATGTCGGGTTTCGTAGTCTAGAGAATCTAGATGACAATGTGAGTCTATGATAAATAAGTCTTTCATTTTTCTAAATATAGCGTTTATGATTCATTTGGTTATGTAAGATGCGAACAATAAATATATGATCTGCTTTTATTCGATAATAAATTGTATGAGATTGATGTGTGTGCATTCGCAAGCCACCACGAATATGTTCCGCAGAAGTTCCCATTGTTGGAAAATCAGCTAATAAATTCAAAATATGCTTTAGATCTGCAAAATAAGATTCTGTTTGTTGAACACCAAATTGAGAGATACTGTAACGAAAAAGTTTCTCTTGATCTCGGAGTGCTTGAGCAGAAAGTTTATACATTAAGTTCCGCCTTTACTCTCAACATCATTTCATCAATCGTTTCGGTTGCATAACCACTAGCATCACCATCATCAATGGCTTGTCGCAACTGAGCTAAGTATTGCTCTTTTTCCTCAAGCATTCGTAAAGCGGTTCTCACTACTTCACTGGTAGAGCCATAACGCCCACTTGCCACCATTTCATTCACAAAATCATTTAAAGGTTCGCCTAAAGTCACGCTGGTTGTTCTTGCCATAATATTCTCCTTGTGTGAATTATTCATACAATAACAAAGATAAATAATTTTGCAAGTTATAAACTATATTACAGGGCTAGAAGCCTCTTTTTACGGCTAATTAAAAGCTACCTTCTATGAGGGAGGGCTTTTACTCAAACACCAAAACCAACTTCGTCAGGCAATCTAGCAACATCAATTCCGGGTTGACAGCGTTGATTTCGGTTAAATCCCGCTGGGTTTGGTGGAGGATTTGTTGCCCTTGCAGTAAACCGTGAGCGGTGAGCTGTTGGCTGAAAGGGATAATGCCGTTTTGCAGATCTGGGTTGATCCAACCTTGTGTGATGTTCATTTTGGCTTTGAGGGCATCGTTGAAGAAACTTTCGAGCCATTCGAGTTGTTGTAAAATATCTTCTTTTTCTTTATCAAAGGCTTGGAAAAGCAGCACCACATCTCGGCTTTTGTAGAAACGCCAGAAGGTTTGCAGGAACGTTTTACGCTGTTGCAAGCGGTCATTTTCCAGAAAAGTTTTGCAAATAAGCGGGCGAGAGCGACAAATGCGGAGAGCGGTTTCCAGTTCGCTGGTTGAGGTCGTTGGAAATTCTGTTTGTAGCCACTGCATTACTTCTGCAGCTTGCGGAACATAAAGCACCCACGTTTGGCTGCGGCTTTGAATAGTGGCTAATACGCTAGATTGTAAGGGAGCTTCCAGTAAGAAATAGACATTCTCTCGTGGCTCTTCCAATGTTTTGAGCAGAGCATTACTACTGGCTTCAGTTAGGCGATCTACTCCTCTAATATAAACAACAGTATTTCCGCCTTGCTGAGCGAAATTTTGTAGGCTCACGATCAGCTCTCGTACCTGATCAACACCAATATCTTTCCCTTCAATAGGCTCTAAAATATGGAAATCAGGGTGGTTTTTACTTTGGGTAAGTTGGCAACTTTTACATTGAGAGCAAGGATCATTGCTTGGTTTTTCGGTGCAAAGTAACCACTCAGCCACTTTTTCGATTAAAGTGTCTGTGCCAAGCCCAACATCAGTTTTAAATAGTAGGGCGTGGTGTCCGTGCCCTTGTAAAAAAGAGTTGGTAACTTGTTGGTATGTATTTTGAAGCCAAGGATACATTATTTCAGCCAATTTCTGATTGCTTGTTGAATATCTGCGGTAACCTTTTCAATAGGTTGCTCCGCATTGATGATGACTGCTTTATCATTATTTTGCGTGAGCTCTAAATAACGCTCACGGGTGCGGTAGAAAAAATCTAAACTTTGTTGCTCAATTCTGTCTAACTCGCCTCTGCCTCTGGCTCGTTCTAAGCCGATAACAGGATCAATATCGAGATAAATCGTTAAATCAGGTTCAAATGTACCAAGCACCGATTCTTTTAAGGTTTCAAGCAATTTGCGATCTAGTTTGCGTCCACCACCTTGATAGGCTTGGGAAGACATATCGTGGCGGTCTCCTAGCACCCATTTACCTTCAGCAAGAGCAGGTTTGATCACATTTTCTACCAGCTGAACACGGGCTGCATAGAGCATTAATAATTCCGCTTTATCGGTTACAGGCTCTTCGGTTTCGTGCTTAATTAAATGGCGAAGTTTTTCCGCAAGGGGAGTGCCGCCCGGCTCACGAGTCATCACAACATCTTTAATGCCTGCTTGCTCTAACTCTTTTAAAATTACTTGATGGGCGGTGGTTTTGCCTGCACCTTCTAAGCCTTCAATCACAATAAATTTTCCACGCATATTGTTCTCACTATTTTTGTTCATTTTTGCGTTTGCGTTCAATTTGAATCCACTCTTGCACAGCTTTATTATGCTCACTCAACGTTCGGCTGAATTTGTGCCCGCCTGTGCCATCTGCCACAAAGTATAAATATGACGTGTTATCCGGGTTTGCCACTGCTTTGATTGAAGCCTCGCTCGGCATTGCAATAGGTGTTGGAGGCAAGCCATCGATTTGGTAAGTGTTGTATGGCGTATATTCCTCTAAATCTTTACGGCGAATATTGCCATCATAGCGGTCGCCCATACCATAAATTACGGTTGGATCGGTCTGCAGACGCATTTTAATGCGTAGGCGGTTAATAAACACAGAAGCTACCTGGGGGCGTTCGCTTGCAATGCCAGTTTCTTTCTCCACAATAGAGGCAAGAATTAACATCTCATACGGATTTGCAAGCGGTAGATTTTCTGCTCTATTTTGCCACGCCTGTTCTAACGTTGTTTTTTGCTTTTGGTAAGCTCGTTTGAGTAGTGCTAAATCGGTGGAATTTGGCGTGTAGCTGTAAGTATCGGGAGCAATCCAGCCTTCCATTTTTTCGTGTGGAATATCAAGCAATTCTGCGATCTCTTTTTCTGATTTATCTTTTAGTGTTTGTTGTAGATATTTCGCTTGAGTAAGTTGTTCACGCCACGCTTTGAAGGTTCTACCTTCAATAAGCTGAACGTTAAGTTGCACTTCTTTACCCGAACTTAAATGGGCAAGTAAATCTTTTACCGTAGTTAAACCATTTAATGAATAAGCACCTGCTTTGAATTTGCTTAATTCTGGGTATAGACGCATCAAATAGGGGAGGAGATCGGCATCATCGTGGGTAACAATGCCTTGCTCTTCTAATAGAGTAGCAAGTTTTTGGCTAGAAACGCCTCGTTCCAGTACGAAAAGTTGGTCTGGTTGTGTCGTGATTTGGTGCTCTGCCAACGAGTTTAATTTTTGGTAGCCGTAAAATAAGCCACCACAGGCGATAACTCCAGCTAAACCTAATGCAATAAGGATTTTTTTTAACATTGAAATTGAATAATAGTTAAGGAAAAACGAGTTAAATTCTACTATAAAGCGGTCGTTTTTTCAGAAAAATTTGCAAATGTGATTTGAATAAATGGTGGGTCATGAAGGATTCGAACCTTCGACCAACGGATTAAAAGTCCGCTGCTCTACCGACTGAGCTAATGACCCAAGAGGGATTTTGAAATTTAAATGGTGGGTCATGAAGGATTCGAACCTTCGACCAACGGATTAAAAGTCCGCTGCTCTACCGACTGAGCTAATGACCCAAAGAGGTGTTTTGAAGATTAAATGGTGGGTCATGAAGGATTCGAACCTTCGACCAACGGATTAAAAGTCCGCTGCTCTACCGACTGAGCTAATGACCCATAATCTTGCGTAACGAGGGCATATCATACGGATTTTTGAAAGTTTAGCAAGTTTTTTTTATTTAAATAGTGTTAAGTGTATGGTTTATAAGCAATTTTACGGAAAATTAAACAGTTTGATACAAAATACAAACGGGCTTTTATCTTTTTCTGAAAATAAGCTATAATCACGCCGTTTATTTAACCATCAATTTTAGAAGGAAACCAAAATGGGCTTAGAATTAGTTCCGGCTGGTAAAGAGTTACCAGATGATATTTATGTTGTTATTGAAATCCCTGCAAATTCAGATCCAATCAAATATGAAGTGGACAAAGAAACAGGCGCATTATTTGTAGATCGCTTTATGGCAACAGCAATGTTCTATCCAGCAAACTATGGCTATGTGAATAACACCTTATCGTCTGATGGCGACCCAGTAGATGTATTAGTACCAACACCATACCCACTACAACCGGGTTCTGTAATCCGTTGCCGTCCGGTTGGCGTGTTAAAAATGACTGACGAAGCGGGTGGTGATGCCAAAGTGGTTGCTGTGCCACACACTAAATTAAGCAAAGAGTACGACCACATTAAAGATGTGGGTGATTTACCGGCATTATTAAAAGCACAAATCCAACACTTCTTTGAAAGCTATAAAGCATTAGAAGCAGGCAAGTGGGTGAAAGTTGAAGGTTGGGGCGATGTAAACGAAGCCCGCCAAGAAATCTTAGAATCTTTCGAGCGTGCTAAAAAATAATTTTTGATCTGAATGCCAAGCAGATTTGTTTGGCATTTTTTGTGGGAAATCGATATGAATTTTATTAAAAAATTAGGTCTTTCAGTTTTTGTAGCCACTGCGGTGGTTTCTTGTGCGACAACAGAAAGTATTAACCAAGAAGCGGCACAAAGTTATGCACAGGTTAAATCGCAAGCCCGCCAGCAAAATGCCATCGATACAACATCTTCTACGGCAAAACGTGTACATGCGGTATTTCATAAAATGAAGCCTTATGCGGAGCAGTCAAATGAAACGGGCGTACCTTTCCATTGGGAAATCACGGTTTTAAAATCTGATGAACTCAATGCGTGGGCAATGCCGGGCGGTAAAATGGCATTCTACACAGGTTTAGTGGAAAGATTGAATTTATCTAATGATGAAATTGCGGTAGTAATGGGACACGAGATGGCCCACGCCTTAAAAGAACATAGTAAATCTGACCGTACAGTAACAATGATTAGCGGTATTGTAGGAGCGATTGCAGATATTGCAGTAACTGCTTCAACAGGTGTGAGTACAGAAGGTTTATTAAGCTCAGGCGTAGATCTAATTGCAACCAAACCGTTCTCTCGTAGTCAAGAAACAGAAGCCGATGAAGTGGGTTTGATGTTAATGGCAAAATCAGGCTATAACCCATCAGCCGCACCAAATGTGTGGATTAAAATGAGCAAAGCAAACGGAGATTCTGGTTTATCGATTTTTTCAACACACCCATCAAATGCGGAGCGCCAAGCGAATTTAGCTCTCCTTGTGCCAGAAGCAATGAAGATTTATAACGCTCGTAAATAATTACAAGCGGTTAATTTTGGCAGATTTTTTGTAAATCTCTAGTTGTACTAGAAAAAACAACTGCATTATAAACGTAGGGGCTAATTGCAATTAGCCCCTATAGTTTTACAAATAGTACAGCATTAATAACGTACAAAGCCTACAAGTTCATACACTTTATCTAACGTTGCCTTAGCACGAGCGCGTGCTTTTTCTGTACCATCACGATAAATTTGTTCAAGCAATGCTTCATTTTGGCGGTAGTGGTGGTAGCGTTCTTGTAGATTGGTTAAAAGCTCAGAAACTTTATCTGCCACTTCAGTTTTTAAATGACCGTACATCTTACCTTCAAATTCCGCTTCTAACTCCGCAATGGTTTTTCCTGTAATCGCTGAGAGAATATCCAATAGGTTAGATACACCCGCTTTATTTTGTACATCATAACGCACCACAGGTGGCTCATCGCCATCGGTCATCGCACGTTTGATTTTTTTCGCAACGGCTTTCGGATCTTCTAATAAACCAATTACGTTATTGCGGTTATCGTCTGACTTTGACATTTTTTTGGTTGGCTCAAGTAATGACATCACTCTCGCCCCAGACTTCGCAATAAAGACTTCAGGCACAGCGAATACAGGTTCAATCACATTGCCTTCCGCATCTTTCTTGCCGTATAACGCATTGAAGCGGTTAGCAATATCACGGGTGATTTCTAAATGTTGCTTCTGATCATCGCCTACTGGCACTTGGTTTGTTTGATAAAGTAAAATATCTGCTGCCATTAACACAGGGTAAGTAAATAAACCGACGTTTACATTTTCTTCGTAGCGAGCTGATTTATCTTTGAATTGCGTCATACGCCCCATTTCGCCAAAGTAAGTGTAACAGTTTAACACCCACGCTAATTGAGCGTGTTCAGGGACGTGAGATTGAATAAAAATGGTGCTTTTGCTCGGATCAATTCCACAAGCTAAATACAAAGCTAACACGTCTAAGGTGGATTTACGCAAGGCTTCAGGATCTTGACGCACTGTAATAGCGTGCTGATCGACAATGCAATAGACACAATCGTAATCATCTTGCATTTTTACCCAGTTGCGTAACGCTCCTAAGTAGTTACCAATAGTTAATTCCCCAGACGGCTGCACGCCACTAAATACGATAGGTTTGGTCATTTTATAATCTCGTTTTGTATTGAAAAATATGTGGTTATCTTAACGGTTATTGAAATGGGATAAAAGTGCAAGCGGTTATTTTTTCTAACCGTTTTGTAAAACAGATTAAGAAAACAACCGCTATTGAGAACTTATTCAAAAATAACTGAAACCCGAGCCATTACTTCATCTAGCAGATTTTCAGGCAATGTTTCAATAAATTTTCCGTTACGCTGGCTAATATCTACGGTTCTAGGTTGGTCGCAACGTACAATACCCGTTGTTTTTAGGTTAGCTTCTTTTAATGAAACGGCAGACCCTAGTCGTTCAGCGAAAGCTCCACCGTTTGTAATAGGCACAACAACAGGTAATTTACTGGCTAAATTAAATGCGGTTGCCGATACAATCACGACAGGGCGGAAACCTACTTGTTCGTGTCCTAATGTTGGATCAAGGTCAAGCCAATAAATATCGCCACGTTTCATAGAATTTCATTCCCGGCCGTAGGGGCTGATAACCACTCTTGGCTTTCTTCAGTTCTTGCAGCCTCAAAATCGGACTGATTTAATAACTCGTCTAAACTATACTTCACTTTGGAGCGAACAGGATTTACCACTATTTTGTCCTCATTGAGGGATAAATCCACTTTACTGCCCACAGAAAGTTGCAAGGCTTGTAAGAATGCTGGGGGAATAACCATTGCCACTGATCCGCCAACTTGGCGTAATGAGATTGTTGGCATTCTTTTTCTCCTTTAAAATTTTGATGAGGAAAATTTTAAAATAAAGATAAAAGAAAACAAATATTTTCTTTTATCCTTCAACAATCTTTAACACATCTTTAAACTCAGAGGTAACAAAAGTTGGCTCTGATTGCTCAATCGGGATATTGTAGTTATAGCCATAAGTTAGCCCCACTACATCACAGCCTGCGGCTTTCGCTGCAATAACATCATTTTCAGAGTCGCCAACAAAAAGCAGTTCTTGTGGGGTAATGCCAAATTTTTCACAGATAAAGCACATTGGGTCTGGGTGGGGTTTAATTTTAGGCAGGGATTGCCCACCTAAGGTTTCATCGAATAAGTGGTAGATGCCAAAAGCCGAAAGTACAGGCTCAACTAATTTAGTTGGCTTATTGGTGATCACAACGAGCGGATAGCCTTTGGCTTTTAATGTTTCTAAGGTTTCTTTTACATTGGGGAAGAGCGTACTTTCTTCGCAAACATAGGTAGCGTAGTATTTATCAAAGCTCATACGCATTTTGACTAATTCATCGGCTTGGAAAATTTTACCCGTGTGAGCAATGGCATTTTGGAAGAACATATCTCCGCCTTTGCCAATCCAAGTTAGTACTTTTTCTTGCGTAACCGTTGGAAAGCCGGCTTCTAAAAACATCGCATTTGCGACTAGGGTTAAATCGGGGAGGGTATTAATTAGCGTTCCGTCTAAGTCGAAACCAATTACTTTGTATTTTTTGGTCATAGTATGTCCTTAAAAACACAAGCGGTCGTTTTATGCAAATTTTTTGCCATTTTCGACCGCTTGTCATTATTTTACTTTGTTTACTCTATACGCCCACGCCATAATCAAAGCTCCACCGATAATCATCGGTAAAGAGAGCAGTTGCCCACGAGTGATTAAATCAGCCGTAGTGTTTACATTGTGGTCTATTTCTCGGAAATATTCCACAATAAAGCGGAATGTGCCATAGCCAATTAAAAATAAGCCGGCTACAGAGCCTGTTGGGCGAGGTTTTTTGATGAACCAGTTGAGGATCAGCAATAACACCACACCTTCTAAGAAGGCTTCGTAGAGTTGTGATGGGTGTCGGGGTAGATAGCCACCGCTTGGGAATAATACCGCCCAAGGCACATTAGTCTCACGCCCCCAAAGTTCATCGTTAATAAAGTTACCGATACGCCCCATTCCTAGCCCGAATGGTACGAGCGGTGCGATAAAGTCAGCGGTTTGCCAGAAACTACGGTTTTGACGGTAGGAAACCCAAATCATCGCCACAATCACGCCAATTAAGCCGCCGTGAAATGACATTCCTCCTTCCCAAATGCGGAAAAGATAGAGTGGATCTTGCAAGAAACGGTCGAAGTTATAGAAAAAAACATCGCCAATGCGTCCGCCTAATACCACGCCCCAGAAGCCAGTGTAGATTAGGCTATCGACTTGTTCGGTTGTCCAAACACCGTTAGAATTTTTTGCTCGTCTCATTCCGAGCCAGTAAGCAAAAACGAAACCTGCTAAGTACATTAAGCCATACCAACGTAGGGCAATCGGGCCAATTTCAAAAACGATAGGGCTTATTTGTGGAAATTGAATAAATTGTTCGTTCATAGTTTCCTTATTTTAAAAACATATTAATAGCGATACCCACAAGCAACATTGCAAAGGCTTTTTTTAGCATCGGAACAGGTAACGCATTGGCAGCACTTGCTCCCATTTTTGAGGTAAAAAAAGACGTGGCAGTAATACCAAGTAGTGCAGGTAGATAAACATAGCCTAATGAATAGTCAGGCATTCCTTCTAAGCCCCAGCCGCTCAAAATAAAGCTGATTGTGCCAGATAAACCTAAAAATGCTCCACAAAATGACGATGTACCGATGGCTCTTTTGATGTCTAAGCCACGATCACTTAAAAACGGCACAATAAATGCTCCACCTGCAATGCCAGCCATACTAGATAAAGCTCCAATCACGCTCCCTCCTACAAGTGTAGTTTGTAAGGTAAGCGGTTTATTTTTCGGGGCTCTTTTCAAGGTGAAAAGCATTTTACCAGCCAGATATAATACCATTACCGCAAAGATTTTCGACATAATTTGCGGATCGAATTTGCTTACCACTAAGGCCGATAAAAATACTGAGATCATTAATGCAGGAATAAAGGATTTACTGGTTTGTACATCAACATTGCCTAATTTATGGTGGCGTTGAGCGGACGAAAATGCAGTAATAATGATGGTAGAGAACGATGTGCCCAATGCGGTGGACATTATATATTCAGGCGGCACACCTGCCATTGGCAGTAAAAAGACCAAACTTGGGACAATAATCAAACCGCCCCCAATGCCGAATAATCCAGCTAAAAAGCCAACAAATACCCCTAAAAAAAGGCAGCTTAACAAAATAGTCATTATTATTTTCCTTTTTGGTTATGTTGATACCAACTTCGATACGGTTTGCGATTTTCCCGTTTATATGATTTGGCGGAGTCCTGAAAGGATTTTTTAGGCGTATGAGTAAATTTTTCATCACGCTCGGTACGAGATTTTTCAAGCAGTCTATTATTACTCGCTACGCTCGTTCCTTCGGAGCCGTTGGCAAAGCCAACGTTCAAACACAAGTGTTTGAACGTATTTTTTTGCATATTATTCTGCAGAACCTGTGCAAATTCTTTCATTGCTTTGCGATAAACATCTCGCTTAAATGAAACCACTTGTCGGACAGGATACCAAAAGCTTACCCAACGCCAGCCGTCAAATTCCGGATTTTTCGTGGTTTTTAGGTTAATTAAACTCTCATCGCTAATCAGTTGCAGTAAAAACCAACGCTGTTTCTGCCCGATACACACAGGGCCTGAACCCTCATTGCGTACCAAGCGTTTTGGCAGTTTATATTTTAGCCAATATTTAGACGCCCAAAGCAATTGTACATCTTTCTTGCTTAAGCCGACTTCTTCATAAAGCTCACGGTACATTGCTGTTTCAATGTTTTCCCCCTCATTAATCCCGCCTTGCGGAAATTGCCAAGAGTTTTGACCAAACCGTTTTGCCCACAGAACTTGCCCGTGCTTATTACAGATGACGATTCCAACATTTGGGCGGTAGCCATCGAAATCGATCACTAGACCACCTAATTTTATGAAATTTTAGAATAATGGAATTGTTTCATACTTTGGGGTGATTTGCAAAAAATCCATAAAATATGACCGCTTGTGAATAACTTTGTGGATAACTTTTGGAATTATATAGTATAAGTTGTGGGTAACCGTACTGAAGCTTGTAAAATAATGATGTAAATCAGATCCAAAAATGCGATCTTTTTCTTGAGCAATGATCTGGATAAAGATCAAGTTGTTGATTTTTTTCTCACCAAAATAAGCCTAAATTTTGCGATGGCTAAACCAAGAATTTTACCTCTATCGAAAAGCGAAGAGTTATCCCCACCATTTGTGGATAAAGATGTGATAATTTTTCAAAATAGGCGTGAATAACTTAAAGTAACGAATAACGATATGATAAATAATCAATAAAATCAAATGATTACGTTGTTATTAGGGGAGTGTGAATATAAGCGTATTTTATTGGTTGTTTTTTATGCGCTCATAAAAATTATTGAATTAAAGTAGAAATCGTTTTAAAAGCAGGGTGCTTGGCATCTTTTAATAACATAAATAAAATTGATTCAATATTACTAATAATTGCCCCTGCTTGCTGCATTTGCATTAAGCCGTTCTGTTTATTTTCAAGAGTACGGGAAGTAACACATTCAATCGGCAAATAGACATTCAGATTTTTTTTGCAAAGATCTAACACCGTTTGCAATACACAAATATGAGTTTCAGCCCCAATAACAATAATATTTTTAGCCTGATGTTGTTGAATGAAAGCCTCGATTTCAGGCAAAAATGCAGAAAATTGTGT
The DNA here is from genome assembly GCF_041807785.1 of Mannheimia sp. E30BD. Classification (NCBI taxonomy): domain Bacteria; kingdom Pseudomonadati; phylum Pseudomonadota; class Gammaproteobacteria; order Pasteurellales; family Pasteurellaceae; genus Mannheimia; species Mannheimia sp. E30BD. The sequence goes on along the minus strand of NZ_JBGTYX010000009.1, from coordinate 58,817 downwards.
TTTTTCCACTAAAGTTGCGTTTGCGGTGAATGATTTCACAAGGCTTACAGTTTTCCCTAGCCCTTTAGGGTACTGCTCGCTGAGCATACACGGAATGCTCAGCTTGCTCAATCCGCTTAATAACTTCACACAATCATTCACAAAACGGTGATTTTCGTGCATAGCAGGCACGAGCTTGGTCTGAATATCAATAATCAAGCAGAGTGTATTTTTACTGTTCATTGTAACCCCTCATAAAAGCAGAAATCGGATTTTAGCACAGTAAACAAGCAAAAATAAGGCTACGAAACGGGCTTTTAATAGAGAAGAAAATAATTACAGCTTGACAAGTAAAGTTACAATATTATCCACTAGTTTGGCACATTTATTTATGCAAACGAAATAGGTATTTCGAGATGCCAAATTCTTAGATGGTAGGTAGCCTTTCAATGATCCAAATTTTAGTAGGTTGTAGATTTACTATCGCTACTGCTAAGTTATTTTTACTTAAAACAGCCGCCTTACTGATATCAAGATGTGAAAGCAGCTAGTCCATCAACGTAATAAGCTTTTTGTTGGCTTAGAGAATAAGCAGCTCCACTACAGATTTAATAAATTCTCGATTTATCTCTTTATTTAATAATATACGTTGGCGGAATATTGCAGAAAGACTTTCAACTACAAGAGGAATATTCAATGAGGCAGAGAATTCGCCTTGTTCAACCCCTTTTTGAAGCATTTCTCGGTAGATAGCTTGGCGTGGCAAACTGAAATTTTCTTCAAAGAAACTCAAGGTTTTGGGGTGGTGTTGAATATCAGCTAATACTTCGCGAAATAGGGCAAAGTTTTGTACGATAATCACAAGGGATTGTTCAATATAATCAATGAGTTGTGTTCTAATACTCTCTGAAACTTGTGGTACTTGGGGCGGGTTAAATAAGTTGAAAGCTTCAATAATTAACTCGCTTTTATTGTTCCAACGGCTATACAAGGCTTTACGAGAAACGCCTGTAGTTTCTGCAATTTTAACAAGTGAGATGTCGCTATAAAGCTGTTCAGTTAATAATTGATAGGTAGCATTTAATATTTTCTCGGTTAATTCTTCATCACGAGGGCGACCAACGGGCAGAGCTGTCATATGCATTTCCTAATTTGAATGTGTTGTTTTGGGCATTATAGCAAATTCTTACCTCTTACTTAATTAGGGTACATATGTTGCTTAATTTATTAAATTTCATTAAAATAACACCTCGTTTTTGATCTTATATCTACTTTATGTCTTTAAATTCCAACGGTTATACTTTTAAAAAGCACGAATTACCAATGGTTTCTGGCTCGCCAGCCACCCCAGAACACCCATCAAAACGCAAATTAAACTATTTTTTGATCTCACTATTTTTGACCTTTACGGCAGGTTTGCAAAATGGCTTATTGATGGCAACACTGCCACAACTGCGTGGCGATATGGGATTGACTATCGAGCAAGGCGGCTGGCTTCAAGTCGCTTATTTTATGGGCTACGGTACTTTTGGTGCTTTATTGTTTAAGGTTCGACAACATTTTGGCTTGCATAAATTTATCCGCTGGACACTATGGGTTGTGCTTGTTAGCAATTTGTTGCAAGTATTTTCCCACGATTTCTCTGTCGTTTTATTTGCACGCTTAATGTTGGGCATTGGTACAAGTGGCTTTTTTACCCTCGCCGTATTTTATGGAATGCAGGCGGTGGAAGGAGCAACTCGGATCATTATTATCGCCGTGTTACTGGGCTTAATGCAGATTGTGCCGACCTTATCTCAACTGATGTATCCGCTGATATTTATTGATGGTGATATGCAGGCGATTTTTATTTTCCAGCTTTCTATTACGTTGATAGGCATTGGGTTCATTCGCTGGCTACCGTTACCGCCAAGTTTTAAGCAGCAATCACTCACTTGGTTAGATTATTTAAGTTTTGCGATGTTTGCGATTGGTATTTCGTTCTTTTATGCCTTTTTAACACAAGGCAATTTAGTGTGGTGGACAACGTCGTGGCTCGGTTGGTTAGTGGCTGGGAGCTTTGGTCTAATTGCCTTGATGTTTTGGATTGAAACCCACCGCCAATCGCCAATGATTTACTGGCATTGGGTATCGGGCAAACAAGTGGCAATGTTTATGTTTGTCGCAATGCTGACCCGATTATTCAGCACTGAACAAACGGTTGGGGCAAATACGGTTCTTAGTTTATTTGGATTAAGTGCAAGTGAACTTACTGTTTATAACCTTATTATGTGGGGAGCCGGTTTAGCAGGCTTAGCGTTAAGCATTGTTACATTGAAATTAACTGAAATCAGACGCAGTATGATGATTGCTTTGTTTGGCTTAGCCATCGGGGCTTATTTAAACATTGGCGTGAGCCAGCAAACACGGGCAGAGCAGTTTTATCTAAGCCAGGCGATTATCGCCTTCTCGAGCTTTTATTTTGCAGGCCCTGTATTTATTGAGGGATTTTTAAGGGCAATTGCGGCAGGCATACAGCATATTATCAGCTTTCTTGCGATTTATTCCTCAACGCAGGTAATGGGAGCATTGCTAGGTTCTGCGATGTTTAGTAGCTATATTACTATTCAAAGCAAAGTTCATCTGCAAAATATCTCGCAACATATTACCGCAACTGATCCTGCAATTATGCCGCAAGCGGTCGGAAATGTCATAAAAAATGCAAATATAGAAGCGACATTGCTCGCCTATAACGACTTATTTGAACTGATTTTTCTTGCTTGCGGTGCATTTGCATTAATTGCTTTTGTGGTATGGATTTACCGCAAAATTAAAGGCATTGATATTTTGGCAAAAGAGATGAAGGCATTACAAGCAATGATGTAAGCATTTCCCAAATTTTACACTCACGAATAACAATTAAAGGTAATTCAATGACAACAACAGAACAACAAGAAACGACAGAACCACAAGATCAAACCGAACAATGGAAGCCGAAAAAAGCCTCCCCATTCAAAAGCATTCTTGTGCTTATTCTCATTTTAGCGGGTGTATTGGGTATTTTATATGCTTGGAAATTGCCTCCGTTCCAAACTTCAACGGTAGAAACGAATAACGCTTATATACGAGGAAAAACAATGTTACTAAGTAGCAAAGTAGGCGGTTATGTCAAAGAGGTTTTGGTGAGCGATTACCAAAGGGTGGAAGCAGGACAAGTGATTGCTCGCATTGACGCAGTAACCCATCTCGCTCAACTGGAGCAAGCGAAAGCTAACTTAGCCACTCAAGAAGCGAATTTAAGTAAGATTAAACAATCTCGTGAAGCCACTCGTGCTTCTGTTAATGTTATGCAAGCAGCAATTGAGAGTGCAGAAGCAGCAGTGTATAACGCCCAATTAGAGTTTAAACGCCAAGCACAGTTGATTAAAACGAACTCTACATCTAAGCAGCAATATGATACTGCCTCAGCTAATTTGAAAAAAGCACAAGCGGCATTAAGCCAAGCAAAAGCCCAAAAACAAGTTGCCGAACAAGATGTAATTAATGTAGGAGCCAATGAGAAAGCTGCACTCGCCGCAGTTGAAAATGCCAAAGCAGGCGTGATTTTAGCAGAAGATAACTTAGCTCATACTGAAATTAGAGCTCCCGTTGCAGGCAAACTAGGCGAAATTGTTGTGAAGCAAGGGCAGTTGCTTTCTGCTGGTGGTAATTTGGTTTATCTTGTTCCACCCCAAATGTGGGTGATTGCGAATTTAAAAGAAACGGAAATGGAAAATATCCGTTTAGGGCAAACTGCAACAATTAAGGTTGATGCGTTAAATAAAGCTGAATTACAAGGAAAAGTTATTGAAGTTTCTCCTGCAACAGGCTCAGAATTTAGCCTCAATAAAACCGATAATAGCACAGGTAATTTCGTTAAAATTCCACAGCGTGTACCAGTAAAAATTGAAATAGACCAAAGCCAAGAAAATGTAAAACGTTTACTGGCTGGAATGTCGGTTGTGGTTGCGATTGAAACAGCCGAGTAACGATAAAAAAGCGGTTGCAAAATTTTCACAAAATTGCACCGCTTGTATCTTGATTATTCTTCAATTCGCCTTAATTCAGGGGCTTTCCACCAATCATCATTAACAAAGCCCGCTTGATATTTCTCACCCATTTTAGGTACATCAATAGCAAGGTTATGAGAATTTGCCTCAGTAATGGCGGTATCAATCGATTGATACCAAGAATTTCTGCCTAAACTAAATACGCCCCAGTGAATTGGGATCATCTTTTTCGCATTCAAATCTAATGCGGCTTGCACCGATTGCTTGGTAAACATATGGGTTTTCGGCCAGCCTGCATTGGCAGCATCAATCTCAATAAAGGCTAAATCAAACTCACCATATTTTTTGCCGATATCAGCAAAATGTTGAGCATAGCCTGTATCTCCACTCCAATAAAGACGTTGTGAACCTTCTAATACAAAAGAAGCCCAAAGGGTTTTGTTACGATCGTTGGTCCAACGAGAGCTATAATGCTGCGTTGGTTCGGCGGTTAATTTCACTGTGCCTGCCATTGTGAAATCGCTCCAGCCTAGTTCAGTAATTTTTTCTACCGGCACACCCCAAGATTGCAATCTTGCACCTACGCCAAGAGGAGCGATAAAACGCTTGGCTTTATCCGCTAAATATCGCATTGTGCTTGCTTCTAAGTGATCGTAATGATCGTGGGTAATCAGTACCACATCAATGTCTGGCAAATTCTTACGTTCAATCGGTGCTTCTTGGAAACGAGATGCAATCAATGGAAAATTAAGCGGATTAGCGTTATCAAACACGGGGTCAATCAAAAAGCGTTGCTCATCTAATTCCAAAATAGCTGAAGCGTGTCCAAGCCAATAATAAGCAAAATGTTCAGGCTTGCCGAAAGTCTGTTTATTCAAATCCACCATTGGTAAACGCCCGTTTGGCGTATAGCCATCGTAACGGATAAAACCCCCTTTGCCAGTAGCTTGCTCTGGGTAATAGGGCAGATCTTCAGTATAAAGATTGATAAATTGCCCGTTTTTGTAATAAGGCAGATCTTTAAATCGGTTCTCATCAGGCAAATCGCCTAAGTTGCGGTAAAGCATAATGCCAAGTATGGCGGTAATTAGTACTAAGCCAGCGAATAGCCATAGTATAAATTTAATCGTTTTTCTTAAAATTGTCATATTATTCCAAAAGAAAACCGATTGAGCCTAACACTCAATCGGTTGTTAGTATTTGCTCAATTTAAGCTTTCAAACTCGCCATATCGATCACAAAACGATATTTCACATCAGATTTTTGCATACGCTCGTAAGCTGTGTTGATATCTTGCATATCAATCATTTCTACGTCTGGCACAATGTTATGCTCAGCACAAAAATCCAACATTTCCTGAGTCTCTTTAATACCCCCAATGACAGAAGCCGCAATTGAGCGTCTTCCCATAATCATTGGTACGGTGTTAATAGTTTGTTCCAGTTCGCCCACTAAACCAACTAAAACCAATGTGCCGTTTAACGCCAGCGTTGGAATATAAGGTTTTAAATCGTGAGTATATGGGACGGTGTCGATGATTACATCAAAGGTGTTAGCCACTTCTTGCATTTGAGCTTCATCGGTTGAAAGTACAACACGGTTTGCTCCTAAGCGAAATGCATCATCAGATTTGCCTGCCGAGCGAGTAAATAAAGTAACTTCCGCTCCCATCGCAGTAGCTAATTTTACTGCCATATGTCCAAGGCCACCTAAGCCAATCACACCGACTTTTGAGCCTTTTTGCACGTTCCAGTGTCGGAGTGGCGAGTAGGTGGTAATGCCTGCACAAAGAAGTGGGGCTACTGCTTTGGTATCTAGTTTTTCAGATACTTTTAACACAAAATCTTCGCTAACGACTACACCTGTACTGTAGCCGCCTTGAGTGAGTGTGCCGTCAAAACGGTCATTTGAACCATAAGTACCGATATGTCCGTGTTCGCAGTATTGTTCTAAACCGTGCGAACAAGGCGAGCAAGTACGGCAAGAGTCTACCATACAACCCACGCCGACTAAATCGCCAATTTGGAATTTGTTCGCTTTACTGCCCACTTTGGTTACTCGACCAATAATTTCGTGACCGGGAACGATAGGATAAGTGTGGGTAAAGCCCCAATCGTTACGAGCGGTGTGTAAATCTGAATGGCATACGCCACAGTAGAGAATATCAATTAACACATCATCTTCACGCAGCTCACGGCGTTCAAAAGAATGCGGCTTAAGGTCGGTTGTTGCACTAAATGCAGCGTAGGATTTTACAGGGTAAGTCATCGCTTTTCTCCATTAAACATTAAAGTGAATATAAATTTTTTGCGTGAAATTCAATATGGTTACCAATAAAACTGGCAATAAAATAGTAGCTATGATCGTAACCTTCACGCAAATTAAATTGATAAGATACGCCTAATTTATCAGCCATCTGGCAGAAAAGTTCGGGTTTTAACTGCTCACTTAAAAACTGATCTTTATCGCCCTGTTCAATCAAAATAGGTAGGCTTGGGCGGTGCTTTTCAAGTAATGCTACGCTGTCGTAATCTTGCCAAGCGGTCTGATTTTCGCCTAAATATGCAAGAAAGGCTTTTTGTCCCCAAGCCACTTGAATCGGTGCGACAATGGGTGAAAATGCCGATACGCTTTGATAAATATCAGGATTTTTAAAGGCAATCGTCAATGCTCCGTGTCCGCCCATTGAATGCCCAAAAATCGACTGCTTGCCATTGGTCGGGAAATGTTCGTCAATCAAGGCGGGCAACTCTTTGACAATATAATCATACATCTGATAATGGCTTGACCAATCGCCTTGTGTTGCATTGAGATAAAATCCTGCTCCTTGCCCTAAATCATAGGCTTCATCGTTAGCAACATTCTCGCCTCGAGGGCTGGTATCCGGTGCAACAACAATCACATTATGTTCACTCGCATAACGCTGGAAGCCCGATTTAGTGATGAAATTCTGCTCGGTACAAGTTAAGCCGGACAGCCAATACAGCACAGGTAATTTCTGTGTATCAGCAGATTTTGGTAAGTAAATCGCAAATTTCATTTCACACTTTAATGTGCTTGATGAATGTTGCCAAACCTGCTGTTGTCCTTCAAAGATTCGATAGTTTTCAATTTGTTGCATAATGTCCTTACAAGCGGTCAAAATCCGCACTTTTCTTGCAAATATAAAAGGCGGAATTTTTCCGCCTTATAACTAATAATGAATGACTGAACGAATAGATTTGCCTTCGTGCATTAAATCAAAGGCTTCGTTGATTTTATCTAAGCCCATTGTGTGGGTAACAAACGGACGTAAACGAATAATGCCTTTCATTGCATCTTCAACCATTTGTGGTAACTGGGTACGGCCTTTCACGCCGCCAAATGCGGTGCCTTTCCACGTTCTGCCTGTTACCAGTTGGAATGGACGAGTTGAAATTTCTTGCCCAGCTCCTGCCACACCGATAATAACAGATTGCCCCCAGCCACGATGTGCCGATTCTAATGCGGCACGCATCACATTGACATTACCAATACATTCAAAGGTATGATCTACACCCCATTTTGTCATCTCGATGATAACTTGTTGGATCGGCTTGTCGAAATCGTTTGGATTTAGGCAATCCGTTGCCCCAAATTCTTTGGCAAGGGCAAATTTTTCAGGGTTAGTATCAATGGCAAAAATCCGCCCGGCATTCGCCTGTTTTGCTCCTTGAATGACCGCTAAACCAATACCGCCCAAGCCAAATACCGCTACTGAATCGCCTGCCTGCACCTTAGCTGTATTATGCACCGCACCGATACCTGTGGTAACACCACAACCTAACAAGCAAACTTCTTCGTGATTTGCTTCAGGGGTGATTTTGGCTAATGATACTTCTGCCACTACGGTGTATTCACTAAAAGTGGAACAACCCATATAGTGATAAACTGGTTTACCTTCATAAGAAAAACGAGTTGTACCATCAGGCATTAAACCTTTACCCTGCGTTTCACGCACAGCTACACATAGGTTTGTTTTACCTGATTTACAGAAATCGCACTCACGGCACTCTGCGGTATAAAGCGGAATAACGTGATCGCCAACCGCAACGCTTGTTACGCCCTCGCCGACTTCCACCACCACGCCTGCACCTTCGTGCCCAAGCACTACAGGGAATAAGCCCTCAGGATCTGCCCCTGATAGCGTAAAGGCATCGGTATGGCATACGCCTGTGTGAGTGATTTTAACCAACACTTCGCCTTTTTTCGGGCGTTCTACATCAATTTCTACGATTTTAAGCGGCTCATTCGGGGCAAATGCCACCGCCGCGTGGGATTTGATTATATTCATAACTTACTATTTAGAGGATTAATGAAAAATAAAATTATAAAAAAATTCAGTTATTATGCCTAATTGATAATTTTGATATTCAGATATAAGGAAATATGATATTTGGGCTTAGAAAGCAGAATACTGATGATAAAGTATTCAAGCGGTTGTTTTTTGCAACTTTTTTGCAAAAACAACCGCTTTTAGAGCTAGCCCTGATACTCATCTATAATCTCTTTAAATAACCGATAGGAGTTGAGCATTTTTTCTTCTTCCCAAATATAACCAGTACACATTATTTCGTCCACGCCTGCAAATTCTTGGCAGAAGTGGGCATATTGCTTAGTTGCACTCTCTTTACTGCCGATAAATATTCCGGCGGTTTGCATTTCTATTGAACGCTTTTCAGCAGCTGAATGGTAGTCGATCTGTACAAGTGGTGGCTGAACAGGGATATTAATCCCACGCTGTTCATTCAAGAAAAGCTGAATAAGCGTACTATTGTTATAGTGAGCCTCTTCATCTGTGTCTGCAATAGCAAGATTCCAGCAAAAAATCACATAAGGCTTAGAGCAATATTGTGACGGCTTAAAATTTTGCCGATAAATCGTCATTGCCTCTTTTTGTTGCATTGGCATAAAGTGTGAAGCGAATACATAAGGCAAGCCTTGTTCAGCAGCAAAATAAGCACTTGATACGCTCGAACCCAGCACATAAAGCGGCACATTCGTCCCCGCACCCGGTAATGCGTTCACCCCGTGCGGTTGTTCTTCACCAAAGTAGCTTTGTAATTCGGCGACATCTTGATCGTGATTGGTTGCTTGACGGCGTAAGGCTCTGGCGGTAAATGGGTCGGTGCCTTTGGCTCGCCCAATACCGATTTCTACACGATTTGAGTAGAGAGTTGCCAATGTGCCGTATTGTTCTGCCACCAATAATGGTGCGTGATTCGGCAACATCACCCCGCCAGCACCGACTTTTATGCGGTCGGTGTGGTGCAAAATCTGTGAAACTAAAATTTGCGTGGCAGAACTGGCATAGGCCTTGATATTGTGGTGCTCTGCAATCCAATAGCGTTCAAAGCCTAATTCCTCGCAGAATTTCGCCTCTCTTAACATAGTTTCAATCGCCTGTTTATGTGTTTGCCCTTGTCTGACAGGCACAAGGCTTAAAGCTGATAATTTCATTTTCTTTTCCATATTTACACCAACCGAATCAACGCCACACCGCTAAGTAGCAATGCCACGCCTAAGAGTTGCACGGGTAATATCGTCTTTTTAATTACGCCAAATAAGCCCAGCCTATCCACCAGTAAACTACCACAAATCAAGCCTGATAATACTAACATCACCACTTGCCCTGTGCCGATAAGTGGCACAAGGTACACGCCTGATAAAATAAACAACGCACCCAGCACGCCACCGCCCCAGATCCAAAACGGCTGCCCTTTGGTCGGCCTAGCTAGGCTTGCCAAGCTTTTTTCATAGCATAAGGAGATAACAAGCAGCACGCTTGCTCCCACCAAGAACGACACTACCGCCCCGCTTAGCGATGAGCCGAGTTGTCGCCCTAGCTCACCATTGACTGCCGCTTGCGTGGCAAGTGCCATACCGCCTAACACGCCCACTCCCCGCCAAAACCACAGCTTTTCGCCTGCTTGGGCAAGCTGTTTTCTTTGAGGGAGGACAATCGCCACAAACACGCCTGCCAGCACCAGCACAATGCCCAAAATTCGGCTGGTTGAAAAGGCGATCTGCACCGACTTTAACAAGCCAAAGGTATCAATGATAATCCCCATCAGCACTTGCCCTAAGATGGGCATCACGGCTGTTTGTACACCGCCTAATTTAGGGAAAATCAGCACATTGACGGTTAAGCCTATCGTACCAAGCATACCGCCACACCACGCCCACCAAGGCACAGCCGACAAGGTCGCCTTATCAAACCAAAGCGGATTGTCCAGTGCCAACGACAAGCCAAGCAAGAAAACAAGCCCCACCACAAATGAGACAAACGAAGTTAAAAAGGCAAAGCCTAGATGGGAACGCAAGCGGGCATTGACCGCTGACTGACAGGCGATGCACACGCCTGCCAAAAGTCCAATAATAAATGTCATAGTGAAAAATTACGGCAAACTTTGATAAACGCTCTCAACCAATTTCGTGTGGTTAATGAAGTTCCAGTTATGGCTTGCCTCCCACTCTTTGGCTGGGTGGCTTGCCTGAATATCTGCAAGCGATTTGCCTGCTTTTTTCAATGTTGCGACACGATCTTTAATCGTGCTGAGCATTTGAATGTGTGCTTGTAACTCGGCTTTACTTGCAACATTGCCGTGCCCTGCGATGATTTTGGTGTTCTCATCAGCCAATTCAACAATGCCATTTAAGCCGCCGATCATACCGTCAATTGTGCCGCCATTTTTCACATCAATAAAGGGAAAACGCCCAAAGAACAGAATATCGCCAGCGTGAATCACATTCGCTTTTGACAAATGCACAATCACATCGCCATTGGTGTGAGCATTAGCAAAATAGTGCAAGTTTATTGGCTCATCTTGTTGAAAAGTAAAGGATTTTTCAAAGGTGAGATGTGGTAGTGTATTTGGCTTTGCGGCGGTTTGGTTATACGCTTTAACAAGTTCTGTCGTATTGTGATGGGCGATAATCGTGGCGTTAAAGGCGTTTACAAAGGCTTCATTGCCGTTAGTATGATCATTGTGTCCGTGTGTGTTGATCACATAGCGGACGGATTTTGGGCTGATTTTGCCAATGGCGGATTTGATGTCATCAAAATCTTTGGCAAATTGGGTATCCACCACCGTCAAAGCGTCTGCATTTTCAATCACGGCAATGTTACCGCCTTGCCCCTCAAGTAAGTGAACGTTTGGTGTGAGTTGGGTGGCTTTGATGGTATTGCTATGCACGCCATCGGCAAAGGCAGATGTAGAGAATAACATTGCGGCTAGGGTTAATAACTTGAATTTCATTTGCAATTTTCTCCTAAAAACAGACCGCTTGTTAGGCTAACAAGCGGTCATTTTTCCTAAACTTTTTGCAGATCGATTACTCGACAAATTTCACCACTTCATCGAACGATTTACGCAGTTTTTTGCGGATCTCTTTGTTACGGTAGCCGAAGGTACACATCACCGAAATTCCCCACTCTGCTGGGTCGAATAAACCAGCTTCAGACAGGATTTCGTTCACTTTATCGTAGTCGAATCCCTCGATAGGGCAAGAATCCACGCCGATCAACGCTGCACCAGTCATCATATTGGCAAGGGCAAGGTAGGTCTGCTTGCTACACCAGTCGAACAGTGAACGCTCGCTTTCAAGCACCTTGCTGTCACTTTCTTGGAAGGTACGGTATTTTTCAATCACCGCAGGCAGCTGCTCTTCGGTTACTTGGCGGCGACGCATAGACTCGATCATAAACTCAGTGTCGTAACGGGCGTTTTTCTTCGCTAAAATCACTACGATATGGCTTGAAGTTTCCATCGTTGGAATTCCCCAACAATATGGCTTGATTGCTTGGCGAAGCTCCGGGTTTTGTAGCACGATAAACTGCCACGGCTCAGAACCCACCGAACTTGGGCTTAGGCGACCTAATTCTAAAATATAGTTAAAATCGTCGGCCGGAATTTTCTTGCTACCATCATAAGAACGGCTAGAAGCTCGGTAGTGGAATGCGTTTAGCACGTCTTCTTTGTTGAAAAAGTTCATTGGTTTCTCCGAAATGTAATGGGCTTTCAAAGCCTGAAAATGGCATTATTATAAAAGATTTCACATATCTTGAATAATTGATATTTATGATAGCTAGGTATAACACCGACTAATAGAATTTCTCCGATTTATCCGCCATTTTATGTGTTACTTCATATATAATATCTACAAAAACCAACCTTGATTAGAGAGCATTATGAACCACGCCACTCACAACCGGCTTGTTTCTTTTATTTGGAGTATCGCAGATGACTGCCTAAGAGATGTCTATGTCCGAGGCAAATACCGTGATGTGATTTTGCCAATGACCGTACTTCGCCGTCTGGACAGTCTATTAGAACCCACTAAACAAGCTGTCTTAAACGAGATAAGCTTTTGGGGCGATGAAGAAGCACCAGAAGAAGATCTACAACGTGCCAGCGGTTATGTATTTTATAATACATCTAAGTGGACTCTCTTTAAGCTCAAAGAGAATAGCAACAATAACGCCCAGTACTTACTAGCGAACTTCGATGAATATCTAAACGGTTTTTCAGCGAATGTTCAGGAGATTATTACTCGCTTTAATCTGCGTAGCCAGATCGCCCATATGTCTAATAAAGGTGTGTTACTAAATGTGCTAGAAAAGTTCGTCTCTCCACATATCAACCTCACCCCGTTTGAAAAGACCGACCCAGATGGCAACAAATTGCCCGCATTAAGCAACTTGGGAATGGGCTATGTGTTTGAAGAACTGATTCGCAAATTCAATGAAGAAAACAACGAAGAAGCAGGCGAACATTTTACCCCACGAGAAGTCATTGAATTGATGACCCATTTGGTATTTGACCCAATTAGCCAAAGCATTCCGCCTGTGATAAGCGTGTATGACCCTGCTTGCGGTAGTGGCGGTATGCTGACCGAATCCCAAAACTTTATTGAAGAAAAATACCCAATGCAGGGCTTTAACCGCACCATTTATCTGTATGGCAAAGAAATCAACGATGAAACTTATGCGATATGCAAATCTGATATGATGATTAAAGGCAATAACCCTGAAAACATTAAAGTGGGTTCTACTTTGGCAAGCGATGAATTTGGCGGACAATTTTTTGATTTTATGCTCTCCAATCCCCCTTATGGCAAAAGTTGGTCATCAGATGAAAGTTATATCAAAGACGGTAAAACGGTGATTGATAGCCGTTTTAAAGTCAATTTAAGCGATTATTGGGGCAATATCACTCAATATGATGCTACGCCACGCACTTCCGATGGACAATTATTATTTTTGATGGAAATGGCAAATAAAATGAAACCCATATCAGTAAATGGTATGGGTAGCCGTGTTGCATCTGTTCATAATGGTTCTAGTTTATTTACAGGCGATGCAGGCAGTGGCGAAAGCAATATTCGCAGGCATCTGATAGAAAATGATTTATTGGAAGCCATTATTCAATTACCCAATAATTTATTTTATAACACGGGTATTACCACTTACATTTGGCTGTTAAATAATAATAAGCCCGAACATCGCAAAGGCAAAGTCCAACTGATTGATGCCAATGAATGTTATGCCAAATTGCGTAAAAATTTGGGCGAAAAAAATTGTGAATTGACTGGCGAACACATCACGCAAATCACCCAAATTTATCTGGCGTGCCAGCCATTAGCACGCACCAATGGATTGGCAAGCCAAGTATTTGATAATCAAGACTTTGGCTATCATAAAGTAAGCATTGTTCGCCCAGACCGCAGAAAAGTGCAATTGACGAGCGATAATATTTTACCCCTGCGTTTTGATAAATCCTTGATTGAGCCAATGCAATTTTTGTATGAACAATTTGGCGATGAGGTTTATGGGGAAAATTTAGCAAATTTTGCCGATAAATTAACCGCTTGGGCAGAACAAAACGACTATGCTCTCAATAACAAAACCAAAGCCAAAGTATTATCCGCCGAGACTTGGCAAAAAGCCAAAGAAAAGTTTCAGGCAGCCTGTACTTTGTTAAAACATTTTGGCGAACAAATCTTTATAAATTACAACGCCTTTATCAAACAAGCCGACAAAGTGCTTAAAGACCAAAAAATCAAACTGTCCGCCAGCGACAAAAAAGCGCTTTTTAATGCGGTAAGCGTTTATGACGAAACCGCCGAAAAAGTCATTGAAAAAGTCCATCAATTTGATGAGCCAGCCTTAAATGCGTTGTTGTGCAAACTCAAAACCAGCCAAACCCATTTGCCTGATTTTGGTTATTATCCCACAGACAAATCAGGCGAATATTTGACTTATGCCACAAATAGTGAACTATCAGACAGCGAAAACATTCCCTTAAATCAAAATATTCACGATTATTTTGTGGCAGAAGTTAAGCCACACATTGATGAGGCGTGGATTGATATAGACAGCGTCAAAATCGGCTATGAAATCAGCTTTAACAAATATTTTTATCAGCACAAAACCCTACGCACGCTAGATGAAATCCGTGCTGATATTTTGGCGTTGGAGCGTGAAGCCGATGGGCTGATTGGGGCGATTTTGGGGGCAAATGCCCAGTCATTTGCTTGACTGTTGCTTGACTGAACTGGAACGATCAGATGAACACACACGAACAAATCTCAAGATGGCAATCTTTGATTGCAGAACTCATTAAATTGCCCCAAGAGACAGAATGGGCAGAATTTAAGCACAATAATGCAGACCCTGTGATGATTGGCGAAAATATTTCAGCATTATCTAATGTATCCGCCTTGCTAGGTAAAAAACAAGCTTATATGGTGTGGGGGGTTGATGATAAAACGCACGAAGTACTGGGCGCATCTTTTTTGCCAAGTCAAACCAAGCATAAACAGCAAGAGCTTGAAAGCTGGCTACTACAAAAATTATCGCCAAAAATTAATTTTTCTTTTTATGAATTTGAATACAAAGAAAAAGCCGTTGTCATTTTAGAAATTCAGCCAGCTACTAATAGCCGTGTTATTAAACAAGCAACAGAGGCGGGTGTCATAAAAGCCTATGACCCCAACGCAGGTACAACAGCGATGCGATACATTCCATTTTGGGCATAACCAGCGATAAGGAGCAAACACAATGAATACAGCCACTAAACCAACCCAAATCGCTTGGTTGGGCGATATTCCAAGTCATTGGGAATTAAGAAAAGCAAAATATCTTTTTCAAAAAATGGAAAGAGCGGTGCGTTCTGATGATGAAATTGTTACTTGTTTTAGAGATGGGCAAGTAACATTGCGTTCAAATAGAAGAACAGAGGGATTTACAAATGCCTTGAAAGAACACGGTTATCAAGGAGTTAGAAAGGGAGATTTGGTTATTCACGCAATGGATGCATTTGCGGGTGCTATTGGTATTTCAGATGCAGATGGAAAATCTACCCCTGTTTATTCTGTCTGCATACCAAGATTAAATAATCAAGTAAATGTTTATTTTTATGCTTATTTTTTGAGGAATTTGGCTTTATCAGGTTTTATTCAATCTTTGGCAAAAGGTATTCGTGAGCGTTCAACCGATTTTCGTTTTGCGGATTTTGCACAATTAGAATTACCACTTCCCCCACTCCCCGAGCAAATCGATACTGCTTGTTTTTTGAACAAACAAATCACCCAAATCCAAAAAGCCATTACCCTAAAAGGCGAGCAAATTGCCAAACTCAAAGAATATCGCCAAACGCTCATTAACCAAGCAGTAACACAAGGTTTAAATCCTGATGTGCCAATGAAAAATAGCGGTGTGGAATGGCTGGGCGATGTGCCAGAGCATTGGGAGGTTAAGAAGTTGAAGTATGTATCTGATATTAACTTACAAACTTTACCTGAAAATATCAATAAAAATATAATGATTGATTATGTTGATATTGGTAGTATTTCTTTTGAGAATGGTATTGAGAAAGTAGAACAATTTACCTTTGGAAATGCCCCTTCTCGTGCAAGGAGGATAGCAAAAGCTGGTGATACCATTGTTTCAACGGTGAGAACTTATTTGAAAGCCATATCTATTGTTACAGATGAATTTAAAAATTGTATTTTCTCGACTGGTTTTGCAATTTTATCGCCCAAAAATGGAATAGCTAATAAATTTTTAGCCAATATGCTAAAAAGTGATGCCTTTACTATTCAAGTAACAGTAAATTCAAAAGGTATGAGCTACCCTGCGATTAACTCTACTGAATTATCAAATTTATTTGTGGTTATACCCCCACTCCCCGAACAAACCGCTATTGCTCAATTTTTGGACAATAAAACCGCCCAAATAGACACCGCCATTTGTCAGCACGAACAGCAAATCAGCCTGCTCAAAGAATACCGAGAACGACTGATTAGCGATGCGGTTACGGGGAAAATCCACATTCAGGCAGCTTAAAACACCCAATAAAATACATCAAATTGGAGAAAGTATATGAGTGAATTAACAACATCAGCCGTTGCCAGAAGCAATGTGTTGAATAACCCCTATGTTATCAGTGAGCTAGAAACACATTTGGCATTAGGAGGGGTGAGCTTTGAAGGCGAGACTGCATTTACCAAATCCCAAGTTGCACAGATTTTAGAGATTACCGAGCGAACGATTGATAACTATATCGCATCAAATGGCGATGAGCTTATCAAAAATGGCTATCGTGTTATTAAGGGGCAAGCCTTGAAAAACCTAAGGTTGGCGTATGTCGACGAAACAAATTTCGCCGACATCAGTAACAAGGCACCGTCTTTGGGGATTTTTAGTTTTCGTGCTGTGTTAAATCTGGCGATGTTAGTAACCGAAAGTGAGAGAGCAAAATTTATTCGTTCTAAAATGCTAGATATGGTCATTGATGTGATTGCCCAAAAAACAGGAGGAAATACTAAATACATCAATCAGCGAGATAGTGATTATTTGCTAACAGCATACAGTGAAGATGTGTATAGAAAACAGTTTACAGATGCATTAAAGCATTATTTAGAAATGGGTAATACAAAGTATGGTATTTATACCAATAAAATTTATAAAGCCATTTTTTGTGAAAATGCCCAAGAATATAAAAAAATCTTAGACCTTGCTAAAAAAGACAATGTGAGGGATACAATGTATTCTGAAGTTTTGCAAGTCATTGGCAGTTTTGAGAATGGTTTAGCCACTCAAATGAAAGAAAAATCTGAACAACTAGGGAGAAAATTAACTCCGTTAGAATTAGATGAGCTGATTTCTCAAGCCGAAAATAATGCATTTAATTACCCCCACATAATGATGGCTAGAAGCAAAATGGCAAGCCGAGACTTGGCATTTAGAGATGCGCTACATCAAAAATTGGAACAATATATTCAAGCTGTACCACAGGGCGATTTTGAGAAATTTTTAGGTGAAAAAAGTCGTTCATTACAAGAACAACTCTCTGCCCCTGAAACTTTGGCTGTATTAAAGCGATTAAAGGACAGATAAATGGATATTGAAATCTTATATTTTGATGTCCATCACGCTATACAAACTCACGATTGGATTATTGAACACTCTGGCGGATTGGCAGGGGTTTATCCTGACGGGGCGGGCAAATTAGAAAGCGTGCTAGAACACATTCAAAACGATTGGTATTACCCCACTTTTGAAGACAAATTAACGCATTTAATGTATTCCATCAACAAATTACACGCTTTTTGCGATGGCAATAAACGGTCTAGCTTGGTGCTTGGAGCATATTTTTTGGAATTAAACGGTTATGACTATTGTGTGAAAAAATTTGTATTAGAAATGGAAAATATTGTGGTTTGGCTGGCTGAAAGCAAAATTTCCAAAGAACTTTTATGCAAACTCATCACTTCCATTATTGAAAATGAAGATGAATATTCTGAAAATTTAAAATACGAATTAATTTGTGCCATTCAAGATTAGGAGAAACACGATGTTCCGCACCCAAGAAAAAGATTTTGAAAACGCCATTGAGCAAGATTTGTTAAATCAAGGTTTTATCAAAGCCAATCCGAGCAATTTTAATGCCCAATTTGCCCTTGATGAAGCCAATTTTTGGGCGTTTTTGGCGGACAGTCAGCAAGATAAATTGGACGATTTTATCCGCTTAAATCCCAACGATTGGCAAGCCAAAATCCTTGCCCGTTTGGACAATATTTGGAAAAAAGAAGGTGTGTTGCATTTATTCAAAAAAGGGCTA
The DNA here is from genome assembly GCF_041807785.1 of Mannheimia sp. E30BD. Lineage (NCBI taxonomy): Bacteria > Pseudomonadati > Pseudomonadota > Gammaproteobacteria > Pasteurellales > Pasteurellaceae > Mannheimia > Mannheimia sp. E30BD. The sequence continues at coordinate 40,666 of NZ_JBGTYX010000009.1, read as the reverse complement.
GATGTGGGTAATGTGCATTTGGATTTGTTTTATGTACCACCACTTACCAATAGCCCCAAAAGCATTGCCGAAAAATTCTATAAAAACCGATTTAGCATAATGCGTCAAGTGCCTTATTCCACCCAAAGTCAAAAAACTGTGGATATGGCGGTGTTTATCAATGGTTTGCCTTTCGCCATAATGGAGCTTAAAAACGAATGGACGGGGCAAAGCAACTACCACGGTAAGCAACAATATCGCCACAGAGATACAAGCCAAGCTTTATTTCAGCCCGCCCGAGCATTGGTGCATTTTGCCATTGATACCCAAGAAGCTTATATGACCACCAAGCTTGCCGGTAACAGTACCGTTTTTCTCCCTTTTAATAAGGGTAATAATAACGGAAAAGGTAATCCACTAAACCCGAATGGCTTTAAGACGGCCTATGTATGGCAAGAGATTTTCCAAAAACAGAGTATTGCTGGCATTATCTTGCACTTCGCCCGCTTAGAGTTTGATGACGAACGCAAAAAAGATCTGAATAAAGCCACATTATATTTTCCTCGCTATCATCAACTTGATGTCGTGCGTAAGCTGGTTGCTGATGTAACACAAAATGGGGTGGGCAAACGCTATCTGATTCAGCATTCAGCCGGCTCAGGTAAATCGAACTCAATCACTTGGTTGGCATTCTTGCTAATTGAGATCTATGCAAACAGCGATAAGCCTGTCTTTGATTCGGTGATTGTCGTCACCGACCGTAAAGTGCTAGATAAACAGATCAGTGATAATATCCGAGCATTTTCAAGCGTTAAGAACATCATCGCCCACGCCGACCGTGCTGCCGATCTAAAAAGCTCACTGGAAAATGGCAAACGCATTATCATTACCACCATTCAAAAATTCCCTTTCATTGTCGATGGCATTGCTAATATGAGTGATAAAAAATTCGCCGTTATTATCGATGAAGCGCACAGTTCACAATCAGGCTCAGCACACGATAATATGAACCGAGCAATGGGAAGCTCTGAAGAAAGTGATGCACAAGATTGGATCGTAAATGCGATGCAATCACGCAAGATGCGAGACAATGCCTCTTACTTTGCCTTTACTGCAACACCAAAAAACAGCACTTTGGAAAAGTTTGGTGAAAAACAGACCGCTTGCGCCCCAAAGGATAAGCCTATCTTTAAGCCATTTCACCTATATTCGATGAAACAGGCCATCGAGGAAGGATTTATTTTGGATGTGCTGCACAATTACACCACCTATCAAAGCTACTATGAGATCCAAAAAAGCATTACAGATAATCCTGAGTTTGATAGCAAAAAAGCTCAGCAACGCCTAAAAGCCTTTGTTGAAAAAAGCGAGCAGAGTATTCTGGTGAAAGCGGATATTATGCTGTCGCATTTTATGGATCGTGTTGCTCAAACTAAGCGTCTAAAAGGCAAAGCCAAAGCTATGGTGATTACCCAAAACATCGAGATGGCGATTCGCTATTACCAAGCTATTAATGAGCTATTGGCAGAGATAGGTAATCCATTCAAGGCTCTCATCGCATTCTCCGGTGAAAAGGAAATCAGCGGCATAAAATACACGGAAAGCCAGATGAATGGTTTTGAAGAAAGCAAGACCAAAGAACGATTTGATGACGATGGGTACCGCATTTTGGTTGTGGCGAATAAATATCTGACTGGGTTTGACCAACCAAAGCTGTGTGCAATGTATATTGATAAGCCTTTGGCTGGCGTATTATGTGTACAAGCACTCTCTCGTCTTAACCGAAGTGCCCCCAAATACGGCAAAACCTCAGAAGATCTGTTCGTCTTGGATTTCTTTAATGAATCCAAAGATATTCAAATTGCTTTTGAGCCATTTTATACTCAAACTGAACTCTTAGGCGAAACAGATATCAACATTCTGCACGATCTACAACATGAGTTAGATGAGGCAGGCGTCTATGAATTGGCCGAAATGGAGCATTTTGTTAATAGGCTATTTGCTGGTGCGGATATGAATGAGTTACAAGCTTTAAATCAAGTCTGTGTTGATCGTTTCGATCATGAATTAGCCTGGGAGCGTCTACAAAAAGTCGAATATAAGATTAAGGCTAAGCAGTTTGTCAAAGTGTACAATCAAATGGCGAGCATTATCGCTTTTGAAAATGCTGCTTGGGAGAAACGTTACTGGTTCTTAAAGCTGCTTATTCCAAAACTCAATGTCTCTGACGATGATAAAGTCATCGATGATTTATTAGAAAAAGTGGAACTAAGCTCATATGCACTTGCCGTTTCAGAAGAGAATCGAGCAATTCAACTGTCGGACGAAACGGGCACATTCACCCCAAGCAACAGCACCGTACACGGCACGCACCCAGAAGATGAAGAGAAAGACGAGCTGGACAACATTGTTAAGGCCTTTAATGAACGCTGGTTTGACGGTTGGGGAGAGACACCTGAGGATAGACGAGTTCGCATCGTGAACATTATTGAGAAAATCAAGCAGCATCAAGATTTTCAGCACAAATATCTAGCCATTCAAGATACGACTTTGCGTGATGATATTTTTGGTGATATTGTAAAACAAGTAATGCGAGATCGCCGAGAGCAAGAGATGGACTTTTATAAGCAGTTCATCAAAGATCCAGCCTTCCAAAGAGCATTGATTAAGGATTTTCAGCGAGCTGTAATGTCATCAATGTGATGAAGAATATCAACTTTGATATTGCAAATTTATCAATAAAAAACACCGCTTGCAAATCCTTACAAGCGGTGTTTTTTCATTCACAATTTACATAAACCCACGCTGATATTGGAATGGGAAAAATTGCATTTCTGAGCTGTTGGCGGCGTTTTGGTTGTATTGAGCGTTTAATGCCCAGTACGGATCACGCAGTAATGCTCGTCCGATGGCGACTAAGTCTGCACTCTCTACGCCTAACACGTGATCTGCAACTTCCGGATTGTCCAGCATACCCACTGCAATTACCGGTAAAGTGGTCGCTTTTTTCACTTTTTCTGCAAGGTAAACTTGGTAGCCTGCGTAGAACTCTGGGTGGTTGCCTGCGTGCAGTACGCCATCGCCGCCGCCACTGACATCAAGCACATCAGCCCCAGCCGCCGCAAAGCGTTTAGCTACTTCAACACCATAATCGCTGTCAAAGCCGTCTTTGCCGTACTCTTGTGCAGAGATACGCACGATCAGAGGCATATCCGCCGGCATTACTTCTTTGGCGGCTTTAATCACTTGCTCACCAAATAGCATTGGGTCTTTGCCGTATTCGTCTGTACGTTTATTGGATTTTGGTGAATAGAATTGATGGATTAAATAGCCGTGAGCGGCGTGAAGTTCAATCGTATCAAAACCTGCATCGACGGCTCGTTTTACCGAATTTTGGAAAGAAACCACCAACTCTTTCACTTCTTTTGTGGTTAATTCACGAGGGGTAATCAGATTTTGCCCCGCATAATCCAGCTCGCCATAGTGAATCGCACTTGGGGCAACGGCATTCGGCTCATCTTGGGCTTTACGACCTGCGTGGGCGATTTGAATGCCGATTTTTGAGCCGTGTGAATGCACGCTGTCCACAATGCGTTTAAATTGAGCCTCTTGCTCATCATTCCAAAGCCCCAAGCAGTTTGGGGTAATGCGACCGTTGGCTGCGACATTGGTCATCTCAACAATAATTAGCCCAACACCACCAATCGCACGAGAAGTGTAATGCACAAAATGCCAGTCATTCGGCACGCCGTCTGTGGAGGAATATTGGCACATTGGCGGCATTACCACACGGTTTTTGAGTTCAAGGTTTTTAATCTTAAACGGGGTAAATAATTTTCTAAATTTTGCCATATCTAAGGGTTCCTATGAAAAAACAGATGATATGGTAGTGAAATCATATTATCATTTCAAATTGATTATTTTGATATTAAGGTATAAGAATGAATGATATAAGAACGTTAGATCTGAATTTGCTCAAAGCCTTTGTGATTTTGTTAGATGAATGCAATGTCAGCCGTGCGGCGAAGCGTCTTTCGGTTACCCAGCCTGCAATGAGTGGGATTTTAAATCGGCTACGAGAGAGTTTTAATGATACGCTATTTGTTAGGGTTCAACACGGTATGCAGCCTACCGAACGGGCATTGCAACTAGGGCAGACGGCTCGAAAAATTTTGCAAGAAATTAACACAATGCTACAACCACCGAAGTTAGAGCCGGAAAAACTGACAATGACACTCCGTATTGCCGCAATGGATTATGTGCAGCAAATTATCGCTCTACCGTTGATTTTGCGTCTTCGTCGCCTTGCGCCGAATGTGCAGGTGGCACTATTGCCTGTACAAGGACAGAATATTAAAACGCTGTTTGAGCAGAATAAAATTGATTTAGCATTGGTGAGCCAGCAACATTTAAGTGCAGATATGCCAAGAACGGTGCTGTATGAAGAACGTTATCTCTGTGCAATGAGCCATACCCATTCTCTTGCCAATAAAAAACTCACCTTAGAACAGTTTTGTGATCTGCCTTTTGCAATGCTTTCTTACAACGGCGGTGAATTTAGTGGGGCAACAGATATCGCCTTGCAAAAATTGGGCAAACAACGCAGGGTAATGGTTTCGGTGAATCATATTTCACTTCTGCCACAACTGTTACAAGGCTCAGATTTAGTGGCTGTGTTGCCTGAACATTTAGCCAAAACTTTACCAAACGTGCATTTGCAAGCACCGCCTATTGAGGTGGAAGGTTTTACGATGATGATGGCGTGGCATGAACGAACCGAGCAAGATATTGCTCATCGTTGGCTAAGGGATATTTTGAAAGATGTAATGCGATAGGTCTTTTTATTTTATGTACTAAAAAGCCGCTTACCTTTTTGGCGATAAACGGCTTTCATTGTTAAAAGATTAAAATTTCTCTACAAAATCAGCATAAGCATTAATAAAGCCCTGCATTGAGCCTTTTAATGCCTCATTTGCAATTTCACCATCTTCTGCAAATACGCCTCCGAATAGGTTACCTACATTTAATGCAAAGGGTAGAGTAGGCATATTAACGAATGCACCAGAGGTAATAGCACGGATTTGATCTGCTACACGCACACCGCCGCCTGCACTTGCACCTACAGTTACAATACCGGCCGGTTTACCAAGCCATTTGCTTTCACCCATTGGGCGAGAAACAACGTCAATTGCATTTTTTAACATTGCTGAAATGCCTGCGTTGTGCTCAGGGGTAACGAATAAAACACCGTCTGCATTTGCCACCGCTTCACGCACACGGGTATATTGTGCCGGACTGTTTTCGTCTAAATCACGGCCATAAAGGGGTAAATCTGCAATTTCAACAATGTTCAATTGAATGCTTGCCGGTGCCATTTTTTGTAAGTGGCGAACTGTTAATTTGCTAAATGAAGTTTTGCTGTTGCTGCCAATTAATACTGCAATTTGTTTTGCCATTTTATAAATTCCTTAAAAGAGTAACTAAATTTTTGGCTATTCTATCCCTTTCTGTTTATAGAATAAAGCCCATCTAGTGAAAGTTACTCTTTACTCATAATAAATAATATTGCAAATTTTTAGCTAATTTTGACCGCTTGCATTAACGCTAGCATTAAAAAACATTATAATTTATAGGGATTAGTGTAGAGGTCTTTATGTCAGTTTTAAAGAAAATAAAATCTATTTCAATGTTAGCTGTAATAACAACATTATCTGCCTGTAGTTTGGTTACTTATAAACCTGTGGATACCATTAAACAGGTTAATCTTGAGAGCGGATACCGCCAAAAGAACGTTTTAAAAGAAGGTGCTAAAGATGGCAACATTATTATGGTAATGTTTTCAGGTGGTGGCACACGGGCGGCAGCACTTGGCTATGGTGTGTTGGAGGAATTGCAAAAAGCCAAAATGAAAGGCACGGAGAAAGGGGACACATTATTCGATAATATTGATATGACCTTTGGTGTGTCTGGCGGTTCGGTATTAGCCACTTATTTTGCGTTGGAAGGGAAAGCGATTATCCCTAAGTTTGCGAATAACTTTTTAAAATCAAATTTCCAGAAAGGTATTCTTACCGAAGTATTTTCACTTTCCAATTTGCCTCGTTTGAGCTCGCCTCAATTTGGGCGAGGAGATCTACTGCAAGAACGTTTTAATTTAACCCTTTATAAAGGCAAAAAATTTGGTGATTTAGTGAGAAATCGTAAAGGACCGTTTGCAGTCATCAGTGCAACGGATATGAATATCGGTCAGCAACTGACTTTTACTCAAGAAACCTTTGACGGACTTTGCCTTAACTTAAATGATTTAGAAATTGCTCGAGCAGTAGCGGCTTCAAGTTCTGTTCCGCTGATTTTTGCCCCACTCACACTCAATAACAATGGTGGGAATTGCAATTTCAACTTGCCTAAAGCTTTCATTGAGCAAGAGAAAGTAGTTGATGGTTTAACTACCAAGCAAATTGAAGAAACAGAGCATACCCTGAGTTTTTACCAAGATAGCAAAGAACGCCCATTTATCCATTTAGTTGATGGCGGACTAACAGATAATTTAGGTTTAGCTTCTGTGCTAGATGCTTCAGATACTATCGGCATTGAAGATATGTATAAACGAGCTGGCGAGCTGGGTGTCAAAAATGTTGTTGTGATTAACGTGAATGCTCAAAATGAAGTATCAAGTGAAATTGATAAATCTGCGAATGTTCCCGGCTTGAAAGATGTGGTTAATACGATTATCAATGTTCCCATTGATAGCACTACACAAATTAATCTCCAACGCTATAGCCAATTTAGCGATAGTTGGAATGAATATGCCAACGGACAGCAAGCCAAAATTGAGATGTTTTTTGTTAATTTGGGCTTAAAAGAGCTGCCTGATGGTCAGTTGAAAAAAGAGGTACTGAACATTCCAACTTCTTTTTATTTGCCAGAGAAAGATATTGATAAATTGCGCGAATCAGCTCNAACATTCCAACTTCTTTTTATTTGCCAGAGAAAGATATTGATAAATTGCGCGAATCAGCTCGCATTTTATTAGAACAATCGGAGGTCTATAAAAAAGCGGTGAATGCTTTACAATAAGACATATTGTTATCAGAAAAGATCGAAGGGGCAAATTGCAATTTGCCCCTCATAGTAGTTACGTTACAATATAACTTTCACTTCCCATTCAAACGCTGTTTCATTTAATCGATACTGTTCTTTCAAGCTCGGGCCACATGAATTTGAGCCGATACCACTCATTTTGTAATCCACACACAATATCGTTGAACGGCTTTCTTGCAAATCATAGCTATGGGTTTTTGAGGTTAATTCCTCTTGCGTATAAGGCGAGAGGTTAAAGCTAAACGGCTGCTCCGCCACAATAGCGAGATCTTTTGCTTTCACATAATGCGTGCCGAAATGGCTGCCGTTTTCTTGCGGTTTGAGATAATCCGTATGGTTTTCTCTCGCATTGATTTGATAAATGCCGAGCTTCGCTAAATGGTGTTTATCAATATAACTTTCTCGCTCGCCATAACCAAAATATTCCACTTGGTTATCGGTTTTGTTGAGGAAGAAACGCAGCCCAAAACGAGGTAAAAATGGCAAATGGGCTGGGCGTTTGGCTTTAACGCTGATTTTAATTTCTCCCGTGAGCGAAATACGATAAACCACCTCCAGCGTTAAAATTCGGCTTTGTGCCGTTGCTACAATGCCACATTCCGCCACAATAGTAACGCCGTTTTCATCTTGGGTAAGCTCTGAATGGTAAGCTCGGGTGTAGCATTTATCGTAACCCGCTTTTTGCCAAAATTCTCGGATTAAGCGGTCGTTATCGGTTGGGGCTCGCCAGAGATTGAAATCAAGCGGTTGCTCGATAATCGGCTCTTCATTTTTTTCAATGGATTTAAAAATCCCTTTGCGTTTATCGAAAGTGTAACGGTATTCGTCATTTTGGATCTGCCATTCATTTGCAAAATTTTGCACAAAAATGACCGCTTGTGGGCGTGCTTTTAATGCAGGTTTGACCGTTTTGTCATTTAATATAATTTGATCAAATCCTAAATGATGCTCTTTTGCCAATAATGCCATGCTGTCATTCAAGCGATAATCAAGGGTTAAAAGCTGCAACTTGTCGTTTGGTTGAGGTAAATCTAGGGCTAAACAAGCGGTCTGATTTGGTTCACAATTTACCAATAACTGCCCCTGCTGAGTGGTTTCGCCATTTTCACTGAACGTGTAATGAACGGTAAGGTAATCGGCAAGATTGGTAAAATCTAACTGATTTTTCAGCCAGATTTTGCCCGCTTTTAACTCTGCTCGTACAGGGCGATTGACATTTTTCACTTCAAGCAAATTACTGTGCGGAATGCGGTGTTGTGAAACTAAGCCGTCCATACAGAAATTGCTATCGTGCAAGGTTTCGCCAAAATCGCCACCGTAGCCGTATTTATCAGAATTTGGCAGAAGTGGGGCGTGGTCGCACCATTCCCACACAAAACCACCGCACGCTCCTGAATATTGCTGGAAAGTTTGCCAATAATCTTCCATATCGCCGTTGGAATTGCCCATTGCGTGTGAATATTCGCACAGAATAAACGGCTTGCGATTTGCTGGGTCGGCAAAGTATTCGTCTAATCTTTCGGTGCTAGGGTACATTTCGCTGTATAAATCTAAGTTCGATAAATCGTTTTGATAAGCGGAATACTGATAGATTGAGCCTTCATAATGGGTTAAACGGCTCGCGTCTCGCTCTTTTACCCAGCGAGCCGCCGCTTCAAAATTCTCGCCAAAACCCGACTCATTCCCTAAAGACCAAATAATCACAGAAGTGCGGTTTTTATCTCGCTCCACATTGGCGATGTTGCGATCTAAAATTGCTGCTTTAAAATCAGGATCTCTTGCAAAATAACAGAAATTATCGACCGCTTGTTGGCGAATCTCTTCCTGCTTGTTCGGGTTTGGTACGTTGAGGAAAATGCTGTTTTCAGGGCTTTCGATATAAACTGCACTCGAGCCGTGCGATTCAATATCGCTTTCGGCAATCACATAAAAGCCCAGTTGATCGCACAGCTCGGTAAACCAAGGGGAATTTGGATAATGAGCGGTACGAATGGCGTTAATGTTATGCTCTTTCATCAACCGTAAATCGATTAATGCTTGCTCACGGCTGATGGCATAGCCGGTTACGGGGTCGGAGTCGTGGCGGTTTACCCCTTTGAATTTAATCGGTTTGTTGTTAAATAACAGCACGCCATTTTCCACCCGAATTTGGCGGAAGCCGATTTTCTGTTCGATGATTTCGTTTTGGTAGCTCAAGCGTAACGTATAGAGTTGTGGATCTTCCGCATTCCATAACGCTAAGTTGCAAATTTCTGCAAAAAAATGACCGCTTGTTTGCTCGCAAACGAGGTTGCCTTGTGGATCAAACAGTTGAAAATGCACGTCTTCGGGCTGGTTGGAAAATAGGGTTTCTACGCTCAAATTCGCTTGGGTTAAATCTTCACTAAGCTGATATTGAATAAAGAAATCTTGCAGGTAATTTTTCTCACGTTCCAAAATGTACAGATCACGGAAAATGCCCGACATTCGGAATTTGTCTTGATCTTCCAAATAACTGCCATCGCACCATTTCAAGACGACCACCACAAGATTGTTTTTGCCCTGCTTAAGGTACTTTGTAATCTCAAATTCATTGGTGCTGTGGCTGATTTGCCCGTAACCAACAAAGTCGCCATTCAAATACACAAACAAGCAGGAATCCACCCCCTCAAAGTTGAGTAAATAACGCTTACCTGCTTTCGGCTCAAACGCAATTTCACGCTGATAAACACCGCAAGGGTTATCGTGCGGCACATAAGGCGGATCGAACGGAATCGGGTAATTGATGTTGGTGTATTGATGAGCATCAAAGCCCTCTGTTTGCCAGTTAGACGGCACAGGAATTTTGTGAGCGAAAGTAGCGTTGAGAAAATCATCTGGCAGATCGTGTGGGCTGTTGTAGAAATTAAAATCCCACTCGTCATTAAGCAAAGTAAAGTGTTTTGATGTTTCTCGTGCTAATTGGTTGGGCGTTTGCCCTTTTTGAAATGGAATAAAATAAGCGTGGTGCGGAATGCGATTAATGTGTAGCACATTTGGATCTTGGTAGTAATTCGGTAACGACATAAAAGCCCCATTATCAAAAAACATAAATGTTAATACCTTAATTCAGTTATAAAATAGGGCAATGAGTAATGTGTGGAATTGTGAGGGGGATCACAAAAAATAAGGATCGTAGACAAATTTTCTTTTCCCTCCAATTCCGCTATAATCACATCAATTTTTTGACTATTTTTTGAAGGAATTAAGCAATGTTATATCCAAGCGAAGAATTTTTATATGCACCGGTGGAATGGGTAGACCACAGCGAAGGCTACACCGATATTCGTTACCATAAATCAACCGATGGTATCGCAAAAATTACTATTAACCGCCCTGAAGTGCGTAATGCTTTCCGTCCGCACACGGTAAAAGAGATGATCGAAGCCTTCTCTGACGCTCGTTTTGATGAAAAGATCGGCGTGATCGTTTTAACAGGCGAGGGCGAATATGCGTTCTGTGCAGGTGGCGACCAAAAAGTGCGTGGCGACTACGGCGGCTATAAAGATGAAAGCGGTGTGCATCACTTAAACGTATTGGATTTTCAACGTGATATTCGTACTTGTCCGAAACCTGTGGTGGCAATGGTGGCAGGTTATGCCATCGGTGGTGGACACGTTCTACATATGTTATGTGATTTAACCATTGCTGCGGATAATGCGAAATTCGGTCAAACAGGTCCGAAAGTGGGTTCATTTGATGGCGGCTGGGGGGCAAGCTATATGGCTCGCCTTGTTGGTCAGAAAAAAGCCCGTGAAATTTGGTTCTTATGCCGTCAATACAATGCTCAAGAAGCGTTAGATATGGGATTAGTAAACACTGTTGTGCCTTATGCTGATTTAGAGAAAGAAACCGTGCGTTGGTGTCGTGAAATGCTACAAAACAGCCCAATCGCTTTACGTTGCTTAAAAGCCGCATTAAATGCAGATTGCGATGGGCAAGCAGGTCTTCAAGAATTAGCGGGCAACGCTACGATGTTGTTCTATATGACAGAAGAAGGTCAAGAAGGGCGTAATGCGTTTAACGAAAAACGTGAGCCAGATTTCAGCAAATTTCGCCGTAATCCGTAATTGATACAAGTATACAAGCGGTCAAATTTTTATAGGTTTTTGCAATATCTGTAGGGGCGGGTCCTGTGCCCGCCCGAAATTTTGTTTATTGGGTGGGCACAGGACTCGCACCTACCAGTTAATTTTATGTCAGACGTTGAGTTAAACGAACATCACCAAGAAGAGCCTGAACGTAAGCCGAAAAAGAGAAGCTACATTCTTACCACCCTATTCAAACTTGGCTTGATTGGGGCTTGTAGTGTTGCTTTTTATGGCATTTACCTAGACGGTAAAATCCGTAGCAAAATGGACGGGCAGGTTTGGGAATTGCCTGCTGAGGTGTATGCTCGTATTGAAAGCATTAAAATTGAAGATGGCTTAACTCTTGAGCAAGCTAAACAGGCGTTGTTGGATAATGGCTATCGTCAAGTTTCACAGGTTGCCACACCGGGCGATTTCAAAATTGAGGAAAATCGTTTAGTGTTGCTCCGCCGTGCTTTCCCTTTCCCTGAAACGCCCGAAGCCCAGCGTGTGCTGCGTTTAACCTTTAAAGATGACAAATTAACGTACATCGAAGATCTTGTGCAGGGTAAGTTGATCGAAGAGTTTCGTTTAGATCCAAAACTGTTGGCAATGCTGCATTCTGATAGCGATGAAGAACGCCAAGCGTTAAAACTGCAAGAATATCCTCGTTTGTTGATTGAATCGCTGATTTTAACCGAAGATCGCCGCTTTTATCAGCACGATGGTATCAGCCCGATCGGGATTGCCCGTGCGTTAGTCACAAACTATCAGGCAGGCAGAACGGTGCAAGGGGGTAGTACCTTAACTCAGCAGTTGGTTAAAAACTTGTTTTTAACTAACGAAAGATCGCTCGTGCGTAAGATCAATGAAGCCTTGATGTCGGTGATCTTGGATTTCCGCTATGAAAAAAACCATATTTTAGAAACTTATTTAAACGAAATTTATTTAGGGCAAAATGGTAGCTATCAAATTCACGGCTTTGCACTCGCAAGCCAATTCTATTTTGGTCGCCCGATTCAAGAGATTAGCTTAGATCAAATCGCTTTATTAGTGGGTATGGTAAAAGGCCCATCTCTTTATAATCCGTGGCGAAATCCGCAAGGTGCAACCGAACGCCGTAATGTGGTGTTGCGTTTATTGCTTGAACATCAAGTGATTAACCAAGAGCTTTATGAGCTGTTAAGCACTCGCCCATTAAATGTGCGTGAAAAAGGCACGATTTACCGTGAACAGCCTGCCTTTATGCAGGCATTAACCCGTGATTTGAAAAATGAGTTGGGTGAAGTGAAAGCGGCTCAACTTTCCGGCACGAAAATTTTCACCACCTTAGATCGCAAACAGCAGCGTTCAGCGGAACAAGCGGTGATTAATGGCCTAGAAGATTTAGAAGCGAACAATAAGAAAGTTAGCGATCTGCAATCTGCGATTGTGGTGGCTGAGTACCGTACAGGTAAAGTGCGTGCAATTGTGGGCGACCGTTTAACCCAATTTGCCGGCTTTAACCGTGCCATTCAGTCTAAACGTCAGATCGGCTCTCTGGTGAAGCCGTCTATTTATGCGATTGCGTTAGCTCAACCGGAACTTTTCCGCTTAAATACGCCAATTCAGAACAGACAGATTTCAATTAAAGTTGGCTCAACCTATTGGACACCTCGAAATTATGACCGCAGTTTTAGCGGCTCGGTAATGTTTATGGACGCTCTCGTTCGTTCACTGAATATTCCAACCGTTAATATCGGTATGAAAGTGGGGTTAAAGAAAGTGATCGCCAAACAAAAAGAGATGGGCTGGGATACTGCTGAAATTCCGCCATATCCATCAACCTTGTTAGGCTCTTATTCGATTTCACCCTATGATGTAACACGCTCTTACCAAGTGATTGCAAATGAAGGGTTAAAAACACCATTAACTACGATTGAAGCGATTATTTCCCATAATGGCGAGATGTTCTATCAACGTGATAATAGCAAAGCGAGTGAGCAAGTACTACCGCCGGAAGCAGCGGTGCAGACGATGTATGCGATGCAGCAAGTGGTTGAGCGAGGCACGGCACGAAGCCTGCAAAATGGCTTTGCCAAGTTAAAATTGGCAGGTAAAACAGGGACAACCAATAACGCAAGGGATACTTGGTTTGTTGGCATTGATGGTGAACACGTTACGACTGTATGGCTGGGTAAAGATAACAATACCGATACCAATCTAACCGGTTCAAGCGGTGCGTTATATGTTTATAGGCAATATATTGAACGAGCTTTACCGCAGGCATATAAATTACCAAAATTAGATACGATGCAATGGGTAGGGATTAACAGTTACGGTAGTTGGAATTGCGATAGCGGTAGGCAAATCCCAGTATGGCGTGATAAAGGGCAACGTTATTGTACCAGCGCAGGCACAGTTGTTGCGACGAAACCAAGTGTATGGGACGCTCTTTCATTGAAGAAAGAAAATAATTCAAACCCGAAAGCTGAAGAGGCAGAAGATAAGCAATCTATTCCTATCGAAGAAGTTGCACCGCAAGAATAAGAATATTTTTGATAGTTATTATCATCTAAATATTAGGTTAATATAGATTTTGGCTATTAAAAGTATATATTATAACCATTTGCTACTTTGCTATTTGAGTAGTAATATAACCACAAATTAAATAAGCGGTAGGCAATTTAATTGAACAATAAATTATTAATAACAGGAGTATATTATGGCAATGTCAAATATCGGTTTAGATAAAGAAGATACAAAGAAATTAGCTGATGAGTTAAACGGTTTATTAGCAACTTACCAAGTGTTTTACACCAATGTGCGTGGTTATCACTGGAACGTGCGTGGCGTAAATTTCTTTGAATTACACGAGAAATTTGAAGAAATTTATAACGACTTAGTATCAAAGGTTGATGAAATCGCAGAGCGTATTTTAACTTTAGGTCATACGCCAAATAATGCATTTAGCCAATACCTAACACGTTCTAAAATTCAAGAGCATATCGCTGTTTCTGCAGCACAAGAGTGTTTAAGGGGTACATTAGATGGCTTTAAAACACTTTTAACTCAGCAGCGTGAAATCTTAGCACTTGCAAATGATGCTGATGATGAAGGTACAGCCTCTCAAATGAGCGACTACATCAAAGAGCAAGAAAAATTAGTGTGGATGTTCACAGCAGCTTGTGCAGAATGTTCAGACTACGCACAAGGTTGTTCTTGTAACTCATAATAATTTTTATGGTTTCAACCCCGATATTTATCGGGGTTTTATTTTTTTAATCACTATGTCGAACGGTTTTCAATTCAAACAATTTTTTATTCAGCACGATAAATGCGCAATGAAAGTCAATACTGATGGCATTTTGCTTGGGGCAATGGCTCAGGTTAAAAATGTTCAGCAAATCTTAGACTTAGGCACAGGTTCGGGCTTAATTGCGATAATGCTTGCACAACGTACAAGCGGCAACTGCCAAATTACCGCACTAGAAGTTGAGAAAAGTGCTTACCAACAAGCGGTCGAAAATGCTAAAAGTTCTGAGTGGGCAAATCGTATTACGGTTTTACAAGGCGATGTAATGCAACAACAGTTTGAGCAGAAATTTGATTTAATTGTCAGTAATCCACCCTACTTTGAAGATTCTCTAGCGGCGAGAAGTGAAGCACGAGATCTGGCTCGTTCCGTGAATACGTCTAATCATTTTGATTGGTTACAGCAAGCAAAAAACTGGTTAGCGGAGAATGGCAGAATTACTATGATTTTACCTACGGAAGCCGCAGAAAAACTCATTTTACAAAGCCCCGAAATTGGCTTGTGTTGCACCGAACAATGGCATATTTATACCAAAGTCGGTAAAACCGCTAAACGACAAATTGTTAGTTTTTCAGAAAAAAAGACCGCTTGTGAGCAAAAAGTGTTGATTATTTATGATCTGAATAATCACTATACAGCCGAATTTAAACAGCTTACACAAGATTTTTATTTGAATTTCTAACGATTTCACCAACAAAAAACCGACCATACAAGCGGTCGGTTTTTGGTATTTTTTTGCAAATATTTATTCGCTGATGTCGTTTAAATCCAACAACTCTTGCGAAAGAATAATGCCAGTTAAATCAGCATAAACATAATCTTCAGGGAAGAATGTTACGCCGCCAAAATTAACAGGGGTATCCACCTCACCAATATCGGTGTTATCAGCTCCTACTGGAATTGGAGCAAGTGCGTGAATGCCGATATCTAATCTTTCCAAAATATCTAACTGACGAACAGCGCCATAAACGATAATCCCTTCCCAGCCGTTATCCATCGCCAGTTGAGCCAGCTCTGCATCAATTAATGCACGGCGAACTGCACCGCCACCATCAACTAATAACACACGCCCTTCGCCCTCTTCTTCCAGCACTTCGGCAATTAAACCGTTGCTCTCAAAACATTTTACTGTGGTAATTTTACCGAAGAATGATGAAGCCCCCCCGAAGCTCGAGAAAATCGGCTCAACAACATCAACTTGATCAGAATAAAGATCGCAAAGCTCAGAGGTATCAATACGCATAATATGCTCCTGTTCTTAAGTCATTTTGCTCAAGTATAAACCTTAGCGCTAAATTTGCAAAATTTTATCAAAAAAAGACCGCTTACAGGCTTTTTTCTTGTGCTTTATTCTCTAGTGAACCGCTTTTAATATGCAATTCCATTTGGTTATAAGGAATAGATATACCTGCTTCACCAAAGGCTAATTTCACTTGTTCGATAATTTCCCAATAAGCAGCCCAGTAATTTGGGGTCTGCACCCAAGGGCGAACAACCAGTTGTACACTATTTGCCGCTAAAGCACTTACAGCAACAACAGGTTTTGGTTCTTTTAGAACATACTCGTTCGCTTCCAAAATATGCTCAATAATCTCTTTTGCTTCTTTGATATTAGAGTCATAAGAAATATCAAAGGTAAAATCAATACGGCGAGTAGGATTGTTTGAGTAGTTTACAATGCTGTCTGAAAATACTTTACCATTTGGAATAAGCAAGGTTTTATTATCACCGGTACGAAGTTCTAATACTAAAATCCCCATTCGCTCAACCGTGCCGGACATTCCTCCGGTTTCAATAAAATCGCCTTTTTGGAACGGTTTGAAGATTAATAACATCACACCGGCTGCAAAGTTTTGTAATGAGTTTTGTAGTGATAGACCAATCGCTAAACCTGCCGCACCGATTAAGGCAACCAGCGAGCTGGTATTAATACCTAATTGTGAAAGTGATGCAATCACAACAATTAATAGCAGTAAGAAATAGCTAATAGATTTGATGAAACTTTGTAGCATTTCATCTCTAGTAGATTTTAATGCAGCTTTACCGAGTAATTTACTGATAATTTGAGCAAGAAATTTACCGATAACGAAGATAGCAATCGCAAGAAGAACTTTCGTGCCATAAGGAATAATCCATTCATTAAGCATCGTGTTTAAATTCATATTGCTGACTTTATTGATCACTTCGCCTGTTTGAGCGACGACATCAATTTTGGGAGTGGCTTCAACTACTTGTTCTACGGTTTTATTCGTCATATTGGTTCCTTAAAATAAAAATGAAAAATTTAGCCAACCAGCTAATAGGCTAGCGGTTTTGTGTTAGAATTTAGGGCAATATTTTCCCTAAAAGACAAAAGAATGACAACAGAAAAAGTAATTAGTGCCAGCGTTCAATTTTTTACGATTAGTGAAGATGAAGCGGGGCAGCGTTTAGATAATTTTTTATTGGCAAAACTTAAAGGCGTACCGAAAAGTTTGATTTACCGCATTGTGCGTAAAGGCGAAGTGCGAGTAAATAAGGGGCGAATTAAGCCTGAATACAAACTGCAAGCCGATGATGTAGTGCGAGTGCCGCCTGTGCGTGTGGCGGAGAAAAACGAACCGCAGATTTCCACTAAATTAAATAAAGTGGCAGAGCTAGAAAGCCAAATTCTGTATGAAGATGATTCGATGCTCGTCATTAACAAGCCATCGGGCATTGCGGTGCACGGCGGAAGTGGCTTGAGTTTCGGTGTGATTGAAGCGTTAAGAGCGTTACGTCCTCAAGCGCGCTTTTTAGAGCTGGTTCATCGCATTGACCGTGATACCTCAGGCATTTTGTTAGTTGCCAAAAAACGTTCCGCATTGCGTTCACTCCACGAGCAACTGCGTGAAAAAGTGGTGCAAAAAGATTATTTAGCCTTAGTACGAGGGCAATGGCAGGCTCACACCAAAGTGATTAAAGCCCCACTATTAAAAAACGAATTGGCAAGTGGCGAACGAATTGTACGAGTGAGCGAAGAAGGCAAGCCTTCTGAAACTCGTTTTAGCATTGAAGAGCGTTATACGAATGCAACTCTCGTTAAAGCCTCACCTGTTACGGGTAGAACACATCAAATCCGTGTTCACACCCAATATGCAGGACACCCAATCGCTTTAGACGATAAATATGGCGATAGCGATTTCGACAGCAAAATGAAAGAAGCTGGTTTACACCGTTTATTCCTACACGCTTATTCCATTCGTTTTGAACACCCAAAAACGGGGGAAGAGATGGTAATTACCGCAACGTTAGATAAAACCTTAAAAGGCGTGTTGGCAAAGTTAAGAGCTGAGAAGTAGATTATTATTTCCTCTTTCCTTTTATTAGTAGGGTTGTCAAGTTCTATATCAGTAGGGACAGGTCCTGTGCCTGTCTGCATAGGATATTAATTTACGGGTGGGCACCGGCCCCACCCCTACATACGATCATTATTTATAAAAAAGCAATGCAAATCCATTTTAAAAATTTTCAAAAAAATGACCGCTTGTTAGATTTAACCAAGCCACAAATTATGGGGATTTTAAACTTCACGCCTGATTCATTCTCAGATTCGGGCAAGTTTTTCTCCCTCGATAAAGCCTTGTTCCAAGTTGAGAAAATGCTCAATGAAAGGGCAAGCATTATTGATGTGGGCGGGGAATCTACTCGCCCGAATGCAGCGATTGTAACACTAGAAGAAGAGCTTGAGCGTGTTGTGCCAGTGGTGGAAGCCATTCACAGCCGTTTTGATTGCTTGATTTCAGTCGATAGCTCCAAAGCGGAAGTATTTAGGCAAGCGGCAAAAGTGGGTATGGATATGATTAATGATATCCGAGCTTTAACTGAGCCAAATGCCCTAGAAATGGCGGCTGAGCTTGGGCTACCCGTCTGTTTAATGCATATGCAAGGTAATCCGCAAAATATGCAACAAAATCCAGAATATGATGATGTATTGGAAGAAGTAGCGGATTTCTTAAATCAACGGATTTTTGCTTGTATTACGGCAGGCATTCCCAAAGAGCATATTATTTTAGACCCGGGCTTTGGTTTTGGTAAAACGGTGAAGCACAATTATCAATTACTTAAACATTTTAAAGCCTTTGTAGATTCTGGCTTTCCTGTGCTTGCGGGGCTTTCTCGTAAGTCGATGATTGGGGCGGTGTTAGATAAACCTGTGGAGCAACGTGTGGTTGGTTCTGTGGCTGCTGCCTTGATTGCTGTGCAGAATGGGGCAAAAATTTTGCGTGTTCACGATGTGGCGGAAACCGCCGATATGCTGAAAATTTGGCAGGCTACGATTGACGCAGATAATTAATTTTAGGATTTTTAGGAGTAAAAATGACAACATTAGTTTATGGTATTAAAAATTGCGATACCGTGAAAAAAGCCTTGAAATGGTTGGAAGATAACAACCAAAACCCACAACTTCACGATTACCGTATGGACGGTTTGAATGCTGATTGGTTAGCGGAAATGGAAGCAAAATTCGGCTGGGAAAATTTAGTCAATAAACGTAGCACCACTTGGCGAAATTTAGATGATGCGATTAAAAATAATCTTAACCGTGAAACCGCATTAAAAGTGTTAACCGAGCAATCAACTCTCATTAAACGCCCGATTGTGATTCAAAATGACATTGTCTTGCTTGGGTTTAATGAAAAAGAGTATATGGCTGCGTTTAGCTAATAAACATAAAAATAACCTATTACTTACCCTCTCCCACAAGGGGAGAGAGCATTGGTAAAAATCTCACAAAAAACAACCGCTTGTAATCTTATGAAAAACGAAATTATCTCTCTCGCTCAAAACCTAATCCGCCGTGATTCTATTAGCCCAAAAGATAAAGGCTGCCAACAGGAAATTGCTGAGCGCTTAAGTAAAGTGGGCTTCCAAATTGAATGGTTGCCGTTTGGCGATACCTTGAATATGTGGGCAACTCACGGCACGGAAAATGGTAAAAATGAGCCTTGTATTGCCTTTGCAGGGCATACCGATGTTGTGCCTGTGGGTGAAGAAAGCCAATGGCAATATCCGCCATTTTCGGCTGAAATTGTTGATGGAATGCTTTATGGGCGAGGGGCGGCTGATATGAAAGGATCGCTGTCCGCATTAGTGGTGGCTGCCGAAACCTTTGTGAAAAATAACCCTAATCACAAAGGTAAAGTCGCGTTGCTGATCACCTCTGATGAAGAAGCTGCAGCAAAAGATGGCACGGTAAAAGTGGTAGAAACCTTGATGGCTCGTAACGAAACAGTGCATTATTGTGTTGTGGGCGAACCTTCAAGCGGAAAAGTGCTGGGCGATGTGATTAAAAACGGCAGACGTGGCTCAATTACTGCGGATTTATATATCGAGGGCATTCAAGGACACGTTGCTTATCCACATTTAGCGGAAAACCCAGTGCATACCTCACTTGGCTTTTTAACTGAGCTAACTCAATACCAATGGGATAACGGCAACGAATTTTTCCCACCAACCAGCTTACAAGTAGCAAATATTAAAGCCGGTACAGGCAGCAATAATGTCATTCCAGGCGAACTTTATGTGCAGTTTAATTTACGTTATTGCACTGAAGTAACCGATGAAATCATTAAAGCTAAAGTGGCGGAAATGTTAGCAAAACACGGTTTGAAATACCGTATTAGCTGGAATTTATCGGGCAAGCCTTTCCTTGCAGGTAATGGAAGACTGGTAGAAGCGGCAGTGCAAGCGGTCGAAAATGTGACAAAAATTACACCTCGTTTAGATACCGGCGGTGGTACATCAGACGGCAGATTTATTGCTTTAATGGGAACAGAAGTGGTGGAGTTTGGACCTCTCAACGCCACTATTCATAAAGTGAATGAGTGTGTGAGCGTGGAAGATTTAGCCAAATGTGGTGAGGTTTATCACCACATTTTAGAGAAACTCCTTATCAGAAGATAACAGATATAGGCAGAGAATAATCAATAACCACTCTGCCTATTTTTTATATAGATATTCCACAAAATAACGTTTACACTAGCTGCCAGTTTTTATATTTACAGGAAAATTTTATGCAGCTTTACTCTTATATCTGCTTGCTATTTGGGCTTGCAATGTTTATTTCCTTTTTTACAAGGAAAATAAATGAAAATATTCAAACTACCATTGCGATTACTGCTTCTGCTCTTATTGGTTCTCTCCTTATTCTTACCTTCGGTTCTCTTGGCTGGTTTAACGTTGATCAACTTGCCATTTCTATTTTCGAACAGCTTGATTTCAAAAGTTTCTTATTAAACGGTATGCTAGGCTTCTTGCTTTTTGCAGGTTCACTAGGCATTAAACTTCCGTTAATGAAAGAGCAACATCGTGAAATAGCGGTATATGCGTTAATTTCTACCTTGATTTCTACTTTCTTAATCGGCGGTTTAATTTATCTTATAGCCAGATTATGTGGTTTAGATATTGCCTTTGTTTACTGTTTGTTATTTGGCTCGCTCATTTCACCAACAGACCCGATAGCCGTGCTTGCAATTATCAAAAGCCTAAAAGCGCCGAAACGCCTTTCTATGCACGTTGAGGGCGAGTCTTTATTCAACGATGGTATCGGTTTAGTGATTTTTACTACCATTTTTGCTGTGGCATTCGGTGGGCAAGAGCCGACATTTGGTGGGGTAGTGGGGTTGTTCTTACAAGAAGCGGTAGGCGGTATTTTATTTGGCTTATTAACAGGCTTTATCGCCCATAAATTTATTTCGGCAACCGATGACGGAAGCCTTGAGATTTTAATCACGCTCACTATTCCAACTGTTGGCTTTGTGATTGCGAATTACTTGCATGTTTCAGGTGCATTAACAATGGTGGTAGCAGGGATTATGATTGGTAACTGGACACGCCGTTCAGGTTTTTCCGAACAGAGCCAAAAATACCTTGACCACTTTTGGGAAATGATCGACCATTCTCTTAACTATCTCTTGTTCCTACTTATCGGTTTAAGTACACTCTTGGTTGATTTTACCTTTATTGGCGGTGTGCTGATGCTTGCAGCTATTCCAATCTGTTTGCTTTCTCGCTATATCAGCTTGTGGATTCCATACCAAGTGTTAAAACGTTTCCGCACCTATAACCCTTACACCTTAAAAATTATGACGTGGGGCGGTTTACGAGGTGGTTTAGCATTAGCAATGGCACTTGCCGTACCAACGGGTTCTGCGATGATCTCTAGCTCAGAAGGCAATCTTGATGTGCGAGATTTGATTTTGTTGATGACCTATGCGGTCGTCACTTTCTCCATTCTAGTACAAGGTTCAACCGTTGAGCCAATGATTAAAAAAGCAAAAACGGTTGATCCACGAAGAGTTGCACTAAATAAACTCGGTGGCACTAATGATGTAATTCCGCATATTTAACCGATTGATATAACTGAATAACATATCATTTTGCTAAAGATTATTAGCCTTCTAGACGGCTTTATATTTAAATACCTCTCACATTTATTTGTTGAGAGGTATTTTTTATGTTAATAACAGGAGTATTATGCGGTTTCTTACTCGGTTTCGTAATGCAGAGAGGACGTTTCTGTATTACAGGGGCGTTTCGTGATCTCTATGTAACGAAAAGCAGCCGTATGTTTGTGGCATTTTTAATCGCGATTACAGTGCAATCTATCGGTATTTGGTTGTTATATGAAGCGGGATCTTTTGAGTCTCCTGAGGAAAGCTTACCGCTACTTGCCGTACTTATTGGGGCATTTCTTTTCGGCATTGCATTGGTATTATCTATGCAGGGGGGTGTGCAACAGGAACTTGGTATCGTGCCGGTGAAGGGTTAATTGGTAGTTGGGTCGCCTTAATTGTTTATGGGCTGTTTTCCGCTTCAATGAGAACAGGTGTACTATCCCCTATTAATCAAGAACTAAAAAGTAATGTTATTGAACAACGAACTATTTACGAAACCTTTGGTATTTCACCTTGGATCTTAGTCTTTATTTTAACTGCTGTTACTTTAATATTAACTATTCCTCATTTAAGAAAGCCAAGAGGCAAAACTATTGCCTTAAAACCACGCAAAACAGGCTTAGCCCATACTCTATTTGAAAAACGTTGGCACCCATTTGTAACAGCGGTATTAGTTGGTTTGATTGCGTTATTAGCGTGGCCGTTAAGTAATGCTGCAGGGAGAAATTTTGGTTTAGGTATTACCACACCGAGTGCAAACATTATTCAATACATTGTATTTGGCGATGATAAATTCATTAACTGGGGTGTCTTCTTAGTGTGAGGGATCTTAATTGGCTCATTTATTGCCGCAAAACTCTCAAATGAATTTCGCTTTAGAGTGCCAGATACAACTACAATGTTACGCAGTGCAGGCGGCGGTGCATTAATGGGGATTGGTGCAAGTCTTGCTGGTGGTTGCTCTATCGGTAATGGTTTGGTTGAAACAGCCTTTTCTCTTGGCAAGGTTGGATTTCATTGCCTATTATGATTTTAGGCACATCGGTTGGTGCGTATTTTACTATTATTCGCCCACAACGTTTAAAAGGTTAATTTTTAAGGAGTTATGACTATGAATGTACGTTTACCCGCTTCAGGGCTTGTTTGCCCATTTCCTTTAGTAGAAGCAAAAGCAGCTATGGCAAAATTAAATAAAGGCGATAGCTTAACAATTGAATTCGATTGCACACAAGCAACAGAAGCTATTCCAAACTGGGCAGAGGAAGAAGGTTATGAGGTAACCGATTACCAGCAAATTGGCGATGCACTATGGGAAATTACGGTTGTTAAATAATTTTACAAATACTAAGTAATAAAAAAGCTCTACTTTCGTAGAGCTTTTTCTATGTAATATTTAATCAGGAATTATAGTAAACCTGGCTGACCTAATGCTGGGTCTGTTGCACGAGCTGCGATTGCATCTTCAACAGTCATACCTAATGCTTTAGCAACACCTTCACCATATGCTGGGTCACAAGCATAGCAGTTACGGATATGACGGTATTTGATGAAATCTAACGCATCGCCCATTGCCGCAGCAGTATTGTTGAATAATGCTTGTTTTTGAGCATCGTTCATATTGTTGAACAATACACGCGGTTGGCTGAAGTAGTCTGAATCATCTTCACGGTAATCCCAGTGTGCTGCATCACCGCTGATTTTTAGTGGTGGCTCAGCGTATTGAGCTTGTTCTTGCCATTTACCGAAGCTGTTTGGTTCGTAGTGGATTGTGCTACCGTAGTTACCGTCCACACGACCTTGACCATCACGTGCGTTGCTGTGTACTGGGCAACGTGGTGCGTTTACAGGGATTTGATGGTGGTTTACACCTAAACGGTAACGTTGAGCGTCCGCATAGTTAAATAAACGAGCTTGTAACATACGGTCTGGAGACACGCTGATACCCGGTACTAAGTTGCTTGGTGCGAAAGCAGATTGCTCAACATCAGCAAAGAAGTTTTCTGGGTTACGGTTTAATTCAAACTCACCTACTTCAATTAATGGGTAGTCTGATTTTGGCCATACTTTTGTTAAATCGAATGGGTGGTATGGTACTTTGTCTGCATCAGTTTCAGGCATAATTTGCACATACATTTTCCATTTCGGGAAATCACCACGCTCGATTGCTTCGTATAAATCACGTTGGTGGCTTTCGCGATCGTTTGCAATGATTGCAGCTGCTTCTTCGTTTGTTAAGTTTTTGATACCTTGTTGTGTACGGAAGTGGAATTTCACCCAGAAACGCTCATTTTCAGCATTGATGAAGCTGTAAGTGTGTGAACCAAAGCCGTGCATATGACGGTAAGAAGCAGGGATACCACGATCACTCATTACGATAGTAACTTGGTGGAATGCTTCAGGTAATAATGTCCAGAAATCCCAGTTGTTTGTTGCAGAACGCATATTTGTGCGTGGATCACGTTTAACCGCTTTGTTTAAATCCGGGAATTTACGTGGATCACGTAGGAAGAATACAGGCGTGTTGTTACCAACCATATCCCAGTTACCTTCTTCAGTATAGAATTTTAATGCGAAACCACGAATATCACGCTCAGCATCTGCTGCACCACGCTCACCCGCTACAGTTGTGAAACGAGCAAACATTTCAGTTTTTTTACCAACTTGGCTGAAGATTGCAGCACGAGTATATTTAGTGATGTCATTAGTTACGGTGAAAGTACCGAATGCACCGGAACCTTTAGCGTGCATACGACGCTCAGGAATCACTTCACGTACGAAGTTAGCTAATTTTTCGTTTAACCATAAATCTTGAGCTAATAATGGACCACGTGGACCAGCAGTTAAGCTGTTTTGGTTATCAACAACAGGTGCACCGTTGTTTCTTGTTAAATGTACAACAGGACATTTAGACATAATAGAATCCTCATAAAAAGTAAGATAGGTAATCAATTCGAAAGGAATTATAGTGACTATAGGTTTTTTCGCAATCTATCAGTTTGATAAATTATGACTATTAAAGTTCAATTATTTAATAGTTGATAATAACTATCAGGTATTAAAAATGAGCTACAAGCGGTCTTTTTTGGAGGATTTTTTGCAAATTTGGACGCACAGAGTGTGTGCGTCCTTAGTCGGTTTATTTGCCCAAGTTATCAAAAAATTTCTTCACGCCATCAAAAAAGCCTTCGTGTTTTGGGCGGTGTTGTGCTTTACCCTCTAAACTTTCTTCAAATTGGTGAAGGAGTGCTTTTTGTTCTTCGTTTAAATTCACCGGGGTTTCAATAACCACTTTGCAGATTAAATCGCCGGTGTAGCCGCCTCTGGCACTTGCCACGCCCTTACCACGCACACGGAATAGTTTGCCTGTTTGAGTTTCTGCGGGAATTTTCAGTTTGAGCTTACCATCTAAGGTTGGCACTTCAATTTCGCCACCTAATGCTGCAAGGGTAAAGCTGATTGGCACTTCACAATATAAGTTTGAACCATCACGCTCAAAAATATCGTGTTCTTTAACGTGGATAACAACGTATAAATCGCCTGCCGGAGCGCCGTTCTCACCTGCAGCACCTTCACCTGATAAGCGAAGCTGATTGCCGGTATCCACACCTGCCGGAATGGTAACAGATAAGTTTTTCGCTTTCTGAACACGTCCATCGCCGTGGCAAGAATGACAAGGTTTTTCAATGCGTTTTCCTGTGCCGTGACAACTCGGACAAACCGCTTCTGTTACAAAGAAACCTTGCTGACGGCGAATACGACCAGAGCCGTGACAGTGAGAACAGGTTTCCACCTTGCTCCCTGCTTCCGCCCCTGAACCGTGGCAAGTCTCACATTCCGCCAACGTTTGAATACGAATATCTTTCTTACAACCTTTTACGGCTTCTTCAAGGGTGATTTCGATGTCGTAACGTAAATCATCGCCACGCACCACACGCTGACGGCGACTACCGCCACCGAAACTACCACCAAACATTTCGCTGAAGATGTCTTCAAAGCCGCCGAAGCCACCGCCACCAAAACCACCGAATCCGCCAGCACCGCCGCCGCCTTGTTCAAAAGCTGCGTGTCCATATTGGTCGTACATCGCTTTTTTCTCGCTGTCGGTCAGCACTTCATAGGCTTCTGTAATTTCTTTAAATTTCTCTTCTGACTCTTTGCTACCTTGATTTTTATCAGGGTGATGCTTAGCCGCCAAACGTTTATAAGCTCGTTTGATGTCTTGCTCGCTCGCCCCTTTAGACAGTCCAAGCACTTCGTAATAATCTTTCTTTGCCATAGTTTTTCCGTTATTTTTGCAAAATTTTTGTAAAAAATGACCGCTTGTCATAATTAACTAAGATGGCGCAAGCATCCACGCTTGTGCCAAATGCTGTTCAAAGCACAAGCGTGGACGCTTGCGCTATCAAAACTAACAATGCGGATTCACCGCAATATAAATTTCTACTTTTCCGTTCGCTAAATGTTTTTCAAAATCGGTGGTATAAGCTCTTTTTAGCAATCCTTGCTTAGAACGGTTTTCAATATTTTTCCAAGTCTCTATTAATAATTCTTCTGTGGTTGGTACGATCTCATACCACGCAAAATCTTCCATTAAGATTGGGGTACTATCGTTTTCTTTTTCTGTTGCAATAACCGTTCGGTTAGTTTTGTGATCGTATATTTTATAAAACGGCGGTTGCACAGCTTCCGTTGTTGGGTAGAGTTTTAGCATTTGTAAAATTTTCTTAAAATATGACCGCTTGTTTCTCTGTAGGGCAAATTACAATTTACCCCAGGATAGAATAATACACAAAAGGGGCGAAAGATTTTCGCCCCTACAAGTTACGGAAGATTACTTATTATCTTTCACTTCTTCAAATTCCGCATCTACCACGCCATCATCTTTTGCTGATTGTTGTGGTTGCTCGCCGCCTTGTGCTTTTGCTTGAGCTGCTTGCATTAACGGTTCTGATGCTTTGATTAATGCTTCGATTTTCGCTTCAATTTCCGCTTTGTCTTCGCCTTTTGCAGCGGTTTCTAAGTCTGCAATAGCGGCTTCAATTTTCGCTTTATCGTCTGCATTTAACGTATCGCCGGCTTCCGTGATTTGCTTACGGGTTGCGTGAGCAATACCGTCTGCTTGGTTACGGGCTTGAACTAACTCTTCAAATTTCTTATCTGCTTCTGCGTTTGCTTCCGCATCACGCACCATTTGTTCTACTTCTTCATCGCTTAAGCCTGAAGATGCTTGAATTTTGATTTGTTGTTCTTTACCTGTGTTTTTATCTTTCGCAGACACGTTGATGATACCGTTCGCATCAATATCAAAAGTTACTTCAATTTGTGGCATACCGCGTGGAGCAGGGTTAATACCTTCAAGGTTGAATTGACCTAACGATTTATTATCCGCCGCACGTTTACGCTCGCCTTGTAACACGTGGATTGTTACCGCGGATTGGTTATCTTCCGCTGTTGAGAACACTTGTGATTTCTTAGTTGGAATCGTGGTGTTTTTCTCAATTAGGGTTGTCATTACACCACCCATTGTTTCGATACCAAGTGAAAGCGGAGTAACGTCTAATAACAATACATCTGTTACCGAACCACTTAACACACCACCTTGTACTGCCGCACCGATTGCCACCGCTTCGTCCGGGTTAACATCTTTACGCGGTTCTTTGCCAAAGAAGTCTGCCACTTTTTTCTGTACTAATGGCATACGGGTTTGACCGCCCACTAAGATAACATCGTTGATATCGCTTACTGATAAACCAGCATCTGCTAAAGCTGTTTTTAACGGCTCTAATGAACGGTTTACTAAATCTTCAACTAAAGATTCTAATTTCGCACGTGTTACTTTGATGTTTAAGTGTTTCGGACCTGTTGCATCTGCTGTGATGTACGGAAGATTTACCTCAGTTTCTTGTGCTGAAGAAAGCTCAATTTTCGCTTTTTCTGCTGCTTCTTTCACACGTTGCATTGCCATTGGATCGTTGCGTAAATCAACCGCTTGTTCTTTTTTGAACTCTTCTACTAAGTAGTTGATGACACGGTTGTCAAAGTCTTCACCACCTAAGTGAGTGTCACCGTTGGTTGCACGCACCTCAAAAGTTTGCTCGCCATCAAAGTTATCAATTTCGATAATTGAGATATCGAATGTACCACCACCTAAGTCGTACACCGCAATAGTTTGGTTCTCTTTCTTAGAATCTAAACCGTATGCAAGTGCCGCTGCGGTTGGTTCGTTGATGATACGTTTAACATCTAAACCTGCAATACGACCCGCATCTTTTGTTGCTTGACGCTGTGCATCGTTAAAGTATGCAGGCACGGTAATTACCGCTTCGGTTACCGGCTCACCTAAGAAATCTTCTGCTGTTTTCTTCATTTTTTTCAAGATTTCAGCTGAGATTTGAGGAGGCGCTAATTTTTCGCCTTTTACTGTTACCCACGCATCGCCATTATCTGCTTTAGTGATTTCAAACGGCATAATTTCGATATCACGTTGTACTTCTGCATCTGTAAAACGGCGACCAATTAAACGTTTGATTGCAAATAAGGTATTTTTCGGGTTAGTGATCGCCTGGCGTTTTGCCGGCTGACCTACTAAAGTTTCTTTATCAGTGTAAGCGATGATTGATGGTGTTGTTCTTGCACCTTCTGCATTTTCAATTACGCGTGGTTTATCACCATCCATTACCGCTACGCAAGAGTTTGTTGTACCTAAGTCAATACCAATGATTTTACCCATTTTTGATTCCTCTAGTTATAAATTCAGTTTCAAAAAGAAACGAGATTATTTTCTCGTTCAGACGAAACCATAAATAGGGGCAAAAATGGCGGGTTCAAGGGCAAAAATAAAAAAATTGTAAAATTTTTGCAAAAAATGACCGCTTGCAGCTCCTTAAACCGATTTACAAACCATATCTCAAAACGCTATTATTCAAAAAACTTTATAGGAAATAATATGAAACTTATCACAACCATTATTCAACCTTCAAGACTAGACCAAGTGCGAGATGCTCTTTCAGAAATTGATGTTCAAGGTATGACGATTACGGAAGTAAAAGGCTTTGGCAGACAATACGGGCATAGTGAAGAAGAACTCTCGCAAATCAATACGATTGATTTTCGCCCTAAAATTAAAATAGAAGTATTGGTTTCTAATTACCAAACCGATGCGGTTATTGATGCGATTTTAAATGCATCTTATTCAGGGCAAGTAGGGGATGGCAAAATTTATGTTGCTAATATTGAACAAGTAATCCGTACTCGCACGGGTGAAACTGATGATGAGGCACTTTAGACTTCTTAAATAAGGGAATAATTATGGCATTGCACCGTTGTCCTGAATGCAGAAAGCGTATTAGTGACAGTATTGACAGCTGCCCTCACTGTGGCTTTTCATTCAAAGAAGCTGATTTAGATGTTTACCGAAAGAAATTAGAGCAACGTAGGCTACATAATCAAGAAGTAAATAAAAAAAGTATAAAATTACAATTAATTTGGCTAGGTATTTTTGCAACGGTAATTAGTGTGGCAGTACTTATTGCAAATTAATATCAAGATGCAGAGGAAGATATACATCTGTTCTGCATCTTAATAATTGATCAGTGGCATTTTTTGGAGAAGTTATTTCCTACCATAAACGCAATGAACCCGACTATTAAAGAAGGCACAATTGCGTGGAAGCCTAAAACAGATATTTTAAATATAGTCATTACTACATAACAAGCTAACCCTGACAGCATAGAGCAGATGGCACCGCTTGCATTTGCTTTTTCCCAATAAAGCCCTAATACAATCACCCAAAGGAAAGTCGCTTCTAACCCCCCTAAAGAGAGTAAGTTAAGCCAAATCAACATATCAGGAGGATTCAGTGCGGCAAACATTAAAAACACCGTGAAGGTAAGGGTAGTAATGGTGGAGAATAGTTTAATTTTTTTCTCGTTGTTAATTGCATTCGGTTTTATAGCTAAATAGAGATCCTTAATCAAAGTTGATGAAGATTGAATCAGCATCGAATCAATAGATGACATAATTGCCGCCATTGGTGCAGCGAGGAATATACCTGCAACGACAGGCGGTAATACTTGTACCATTAAGGTCGGAATTACCTGATCCGGCACTTTTAAATCAGGCACAACCGCTCTGCCTAATACGCCTGAAAGGTGCATACCAAACATTAAAATTGCAATAACGATAGTGCCAATAATCATCGCTTTATGCAGAGCCTGGCTGTCTTTATACGCCATACTTCTTACCGCAATATGTGGCAAGCCCACTAAGCCGAAGCAAACCAATACCCAAAATGAAGCCATAAAGGTAAGATCAAGCGGGCGTTCATCAATGCCGTGTGGGGTGGTAAGCTGTGGGTTAATAGCTTCAAGGGTGTTCATCGCATTTTCTACCCCACCTGCGGCATAAATCACACCGCCGAGTAAAATGATTGTGCCTACCATCATTACCAAGCCTTGAATGGTATCGGTTAGCACAACCGCTCTAAAACCGCCGATAAAGGTATAAAGCCCGACAGTCACGGCAAAAATCATCACCGCTGTTTGGTAAGGAATGCTGAGTGTGGTTTCAAGCAAGCGACCGGCACCGATAAATTGCACCGTCATCATTGCAAAAAAGGAAAGTAATAAGGCTAGTCCTGCAATCCAAACCACAAATTTGTTTTGATAGCGGGCAAGCAGCATATCATTAATGGTGACACTATTGTGCTTGCGGGCAAGTAAGGCAAATTTTTTGCCTAATGCACCGAGTGAGAGCAATACGGCAGGGACTTGAATCATTGCCAGTAACACCCAGCCTAAACCGTATTTATAGGCAGCACCCGGCCCACCGATAAAGGAACTTGCCCCCACATAAGTGGCGGCGGTTGTCATTGCTAACACAAAACCCGACATTGAACGCCCACCGATGTAGTATTCCGAGATAAAACTACCACCTTGGCGTTTACGGTAAGCATAAAACGCCACGCCAAACACAAAAATTAAATAAGCAATCAGCGGTAAAATCATTTTACTATTCATTATTCACCTCAAGATCGATATTTTTATACACTTTTTTCACTACAATAGTGGCAATTAAGCTAAATAGTACGGGTAAGAAAATGCAAGAAAGTTCAAACCAAATCGGAAAGCCGAAAATGCCTCTGCCTTGCGGTGAAAAGTAAGCAAAACCTACCCAGCCGAGCAGATAAATCAGCGTAAGCAACACAGCCCAACGTGCTTCTGTTGTTAATTGTTGATACATAAAGTCTCCTTAAAATATAAAAAGAACCTCGCAAATGCGAGGTGTGTCTAATATTGCCATTTGTCAGGATCAATGCCTAACTCACGCATTTTTTGTTTTGCCTCTTCAGGGATTTCATCTGCCCTGTCTTTCATCAAGTCTTCATCATTCGGCAAAGGCTGACCGGTAAAGGCGTGCAAAAAAGCCTCGCACAATAATTCGCTGTTGGTTGCGTGACGAAGGTTTTTGATTTGGCGACGTGTGCGTTCATTGGTTAAAATTTCCAATACTTTAATTGGAATTGAAACCGTTACTTTCTTGACTTGCTCGCTTTTTTTGCCGTGTTCTGCATAGGGGCTGATATATTCACCGTTCCAATCTGCCATTTGATTACTCCTTTATGATTTGCTTGTATTGTAATCAAAAGCGAAGCATATAACAATCTAGACGTCTAGATTTCTAAAGGAAATCGTATTTTATTTTGTATTTTTAATGAACTCCGTTAAAATGACCGCAATTTATTCCCCAAAAGGCAAACTTATGAAAGTATCATCATTAAAACAACTTTTTGTTGTACTCAGCGTGGCGGTTTTAACCGCTTGTTCTTCAAGCATTAATCCTGAAACAGGCGTACGAGACGACCCATTAGAAGGCTTCAACCGTGCAATGTGGAAAGTAAACTACGACTATTTAGACCCTTATGTATTAAAACCTGTCGCAAAAGGCTGGAAAGACTATGTACCAAGCCCAGTTAAAACAGGTTTAGTGAATGTAGCAAATAACTTAGATGAGCCGGTGAGTTTTATTAACCGCTTACTTGAAGGCGAAGGCAAGAAAGCAATGGTTCACTTCAACCGTTTCTGGATCAACAGTATCTTTGGTTTAGGTGGTTTAATTGACTGGGCTAGCCTAGATGATGGATTACGCCTCGATAACGGGCAGCGTGGCTTAGGCGAAAGTTTAGGGGCAAATGGTGTGCCTTCTGGCTCTTACATTATGGTGCCGGCTTACGGTGCAACCACACCACGTCAAGGCATTGGTAGTGCCGTTGAAACGGGTTACTCGGTGCTTACTTACGTTGGCACGCCTTGGTCGGTAGCTAAATATGTGGTGCAAGGTATCGACACTCGCTCTAAATTACTGGAGCAAGATGCGTTGTTAGAACAAGCACAAGATCCTTATGTAACCTTCCGTGAAGCCTACTTCCAAAACTTAGAATTCAAAGTAAAAGATGGCAATGTTGAAGCAAATCAGCAAGAACAGCTGTCTGAAGAAGAGTTGAAAAATATTGATTAATCTGTAGGGGCGGGTCCTGTGCCTGCCCTAAATTTATCCTTAACATTCGGGCGGGCACAAGACCTGCCCCCTACATATTTAAAAAATGAAAAAACATATCCACATTTTAGGTATTTGCGGTACTTTTATGGGTGGGGTGGCGATGATTGCCCGTGAACTTGGCTACAAAGTAACAGGTTCAGATACCAATGTTTACCCGCCGATGAGTACCTTTTTAGCCGCTCACGGCATTGAAATTATTCCCCATTATGACATTAGCCAACTCCTGCCAGCCCCTGATTTGGTGGTCATCGGCAATGCGATGAGCCGTGGTAATCCGTGTGTAGAATATGTGTTGGACAACCAACTCAATTACACCTCCGGCCCACAATGGCTGCACGATCATTTGCTCAAAGACAAATGGGTACTGGCGGTTTCCGGCACGCACGGTAAAACTACTACAACAGGAATGTTAGCGTGGATTTTAGACCAAAACGGCATTGATACCGGCTTTTTAATCGGCGGCGTGGCAGGCAATTTTGGTATTTCTGCCCGAGCAGGCAGTAGCAAATTCTTTGTGATTGAAGCGGACGAATACGATTCCGCCTTCTTCGACAAACGCTCCAAGTTTGTGCATTACACACCGAAAACGCTGATTATCAATAATATGGAATTTGACCACGCCGATATTTTTGATGACTTAAAAGCCATTCAACGCCAATTCCATCATCTTGTTCGTACAATGCCACAAAGCGGTTGTATTTTATCAGCTATGGCTGATCAAAACGTGCAAGATACGCTCAAAATGGGCAGTTACAGCCAATTACAATTTATTGGCGAACACAATGAATGGTTTGCTAACCCCCTAAATGCCGATTGTTCACAGTTTGAGGTGTTTCACTTAGGCGTTAAAAAAGGTGAGGTGCGTTGGTCGATTATTGGTAAGCATAATATGCACAATGCCTTAATGGCGATTGCCGCCGCTCACCACGCTGGGGTTGAAGTGCAAGGGGCTTGCGAGGCATTAGGCAAGTTTGTGAATGCCAACCGCCGTTTGGAGGTGAAAGGCGAGGTAAACGGCATTACCGTTTATGATGATTTCGCCCATCATCCAACCGCAATTGAGGCGACCATTGATGCCCTGCGTGGTAAAGTCGGGAAAAACCAACGCATTTTGGCAGTGTTAGAGCCTCGTTCAAATACAATGAAAATGGGCGTGCATAAAGATGAAATAGCCCCTAGCCTAAGTGATGCCGAAGCGGTGTTTGTTTACCAGCCCGATATTATTGCGTGGAGTGTGAGCGAGATTACTAATGCGTTATCACAACCGGCGTATTGGTCGGCAAATATTGATGATTTAGTCGATCTCGTCGTCAAAGAAGCCAAACCAAACGATCATATTTTAGTGATGAGCAACGGAGCATTTGGCGGCATTTATCAGAAACTACTTGCCAAATTAGCGAATAAATAACCCTTACAAGCGGTAAAATTTTCACAAAATTTTACCGCTTGTTTGTATTGCCTTTCTATTTTTTGTGATCTGCATCGAAAAATTTAAAATCATTTCTGGATATTCATACATATTTTATTGAAAATAGCGACTAATATCCCTACCAATAAACAGAATGAAATATGAACGATTTAATTATTTATAACACGGAAGACGGCAAAAGTAATGTAGCCTTGTTAGTGGTTGAAAATGAGGCTTGGCTAACACAAAACCAGCTCGCAGAACTTTTTGACACCTCTGTTCAAAATATAGCCGAGCATATCAAAAATATCTTAAAAGACAATGAGTTAGATGAAAATTCAGTTATCAAGGATTATTTGATAACTGCCCAAGATGGTAAAAACTATCAAGTAAAGCACTACTCGTTAGCAATGATTTTAGCAATCGGTTTTCGTGTGCGTAGCCCAAGAGGAGTGCAATTTAGAAAATGGGCAAACAGAACATTACGTTCCTATCTGGATAAAGGCTTTTTAGTGGATACGGAACGGCTAAAAAATCCTCAAGGGCGGCTAGATTACTTTGATGAATTGCTCGAGCAAATTCGAGAAATTCGAGCCAGTGAACTGCGGTTTTATCAAAAAGTACGAGAGCTATTTAAATTATCTAGTGATTACGATAAAACAGATAAAAATACTCAAATGTTCTTTGCAGAAACGCAAAATAAGCTGATTTACGCAATTACTAAACAAACAGTAGCCGAACTGATTTGCCAAAGGGCTGATGCCACAAAAGCGAATATGGGTTTAATCAGTTGGAAAGGAAAAATTGTTCGCAAGGGTGATATTATTACCGCTAAAAATTACTTGAATAATGATGAGTTGGATTCTTTAAATCGTCTGGTAATGATTTTCCTTGAGAGTGCGGAATTAAGGGTTAAAAATAATCAAGATTTAACATTAGGATTTTGGCGAAGAAATGTAGATATGCTGATTGAGTTTAACGGCTTTCCTGTATTAGAAAATGGCGGAACAATTACGCATAAAAAATGGAAAGTTTTGCCAGAGAACAATACGAAAAATTTGATATTCAGCGTAAATATCTAAAACAGCAGGAAGCGGAGCTTGAAGATCTAGAGGAACTAGAGAAGTTAGAAAAAGGGCTAAAACAGTAAAACACAAGCGGTAAAATTTTCACAAAATTTTACCGCTTGTAACCTTATTTTCTATACCGTTCATCCGTCAATGTTTTTAAAAACGCTTCCAATGCTTCAATTTCTTCATCAGTGAGCGGCTTGGCTTTTAATTTATCGTGAGCGATGGTGGCTTCAAATTCTGCTTGTTGCCATGCTTTGCCGGTTTCAGGGTTGATTTTTCGCTCGGGGTTATTGTAGCTGTCTAAAAAGAGCAAAACGGTTTTTAGCTCTTTAAATACGCCGTTGTGCATATAAGGGGCGGTTATGGCAATGTTGCGTAAAGTAGGGGTTTTGAATTTGCCTTTTTGTTTTTCATCGCC
Organism: Mannheimia sp. E30BD; assembly: GCF_041807785.1. Classification (NCBI taxonomy): domain Bacteria; kingdom Pseudomonadati; phylum Pseudomonadota; class Gammaproteobacteria; order Pasteurellales; family Pasteurellaceae; genus Mannheimia; species Mannheimia sp. E30BD. The sequence goes on along the minus strand of NZ_JBGTYX010000009.1, from coordinate 5,329 downwards.
TTTTACATTTGGGTTTTCAAACAAGCCTAAATCAACAAAATCTAGCGGGAAGCCGTTCACTTCAATCAATTTTGGGTTGCTTGGCACGCCTAAATTATAGTAGTGATAATTGCTAAAGGTTTCTTCTTTATGATCTTTACTTTGCAATTGATGGCAACTACTACAATTAGTTTGAGATTTATTGAAAAATAAATTTCTGCCTTTTTCTTCCAATGCAGTTAATTGTACCTCGCCTTTTAAAAACAGGTCGTATTTTGAATCAAAGGGAGCGAGCAGCTTGTTTTCTTGTTGGAATGTCGCAATGGCATCTTCCATTGCCGCATAAACGCTTTCATAACTTTCCCATACCTTTTCGCCGTAAAATTGCCCTAAAAATCGTTGATACATCGGCACATTATATAATCTTTGGGCTACTGCTAATTTGTTCGGCATTCCCATCTCATTTGGGTCGATAGGCGGCATACCGGCTTGCTCGGCAAGGTTTTTGGCTCGCCCGTCCCAAAATTGCCCACCAATATATTCTTGACTTTGTTCATCAAAGTGGAAATCAGGCGAGTATTTTGCATAAAGCATAGTAGGAGAGTTACGTTTGCCGAATTTGGTTGGGTCATCGCCTTGTGAAACCACGCCTTTTGCCGGAGTAGTGCGGTTATCAATAAAGGCATAATCTGGGTTATGGCAACTTGAGCAATTTTGCGAGCCGTTATGCGATAGCATATTATCAAAAAACAGAATCTGCCCGATTAAAGGTTTTGTCATTCCGCCTGTGGGCATAACACGATGCTGTTTTTCTAAGGCAAAGCCTAAGTTTGTTATGCATACTCCTAGTACTAACATAGTTATCGGATGTTGTAACATTCGTTTCCTTAATCTATCACACTGTTAAACATAGACAGTTAGTCTATTTTAGTTAGTAGAAATTTACAATTAATTTACTGAACTGTTGAAGAGAGTATTAAGACAAATTGTAGAGGTTTTGATAAAATATTAAAGATTTTGTTAGGGGCTGTCCTAGATAACGACTAAAACTTCCATTTAGGTTAAGATAACCCTATGAGAAAAAGTCGTCTAAGTCAGTACAAACAACATAAACTCATAGAGCTGTTTGTAGCAGGCGTAACCGCTCGAACAGCCGCAGAGTTAGTGAATGTAAATAAAACCACCGCAGCCTATTATTTTCACCGTTTGCGATTGCTCATCTATCAATACAGTCCTCATCTATAAATGTTTGAGGGAAAAAGTGAAGCCCGATAGCATTGTTTACACTGATTTTTATCGAAGCAATGATGTGCTTGATGTGAGTGAATTTAACCATTTTCTCCTCAATCACAGCACACACTTCGCAGAAAATCAAAATCACATTAACGGAATTGAGAATTTTTGGAGCCAAGCGAAACGTCATTTACGCAAATTTAACGGTATTCCGAAAGCTCATTTTGAGTTGTATTTGAAGGAATGCGAATGGCGTTTTAATCACAGTGACTTAAAATCTCAAATATTCCTTTTAAAACAATTACTTAAGGGGAATTTAGGTTAGTTATCTAGGATAGCCCCTAAAAGTTTAAAAAACAGTAAAACAAACACGAAAATTCATTATTTTATGGCACTGTTTTTGCTTGTGCCGCTAGTGAATTTATTTAATCATCATTGTTGTGAGGAAATCTATATGAATCATATTTATAAAGTAGTTTTCAACAAAGCTACTGGCACTTTTGTGGCGGTCGCAGAGTTAGCCAAATCCCAAGGCAAGAGTAGCACCACTACCGTCGGCAGTGCCAAGCCTGACATTATCGGTCGGGCATTTCGCCTATCAACGCTCGTGATGAGCCTAATGACGATACAAGGAGCATGGGCAGCGATTGGGGTTGCTTCCCCAGTGTTAGTTAATACTGATAGCTTGACAATTGAGCCACTCATGTACTCTGCTGATATGAGCAATCAAGTTGTTGCCATTGGCGAATCATCACTAGCCTATAAGCAAGGAACAGAGCCCCCTGCAACTGGTGACCCAGATAAAGGTGGTACAGCGGTGGGTCATTCTTCAAAAGCCCAAAAATCAGGCTCAGTGGCACTAGGTGGCAATGCTGATTCACAAGCGGTAGATGCTGTGGCAGTAGGTAGACAGGCACAAGCCAAAGCCAAAGACAGTGTTGCCATCGGTGCTGATGTACAGACTAATGGCGATAACAGCCAAGCTATCGGCACAAATGGCACAAAAACCAATGGAGAAAGCTCAATTGCATTGGGTAATGGGGCGACAACAGGGCAGTGGACACCTGCTAGAATTGGTAATTCATTAGTCGCAGGCAACGCCGCCGCCACCGCTGCCATCGCCATCGGTAAAGACAGTACCGCCAGTAACAACAACGACATTGCCATCGGTCAAGATGCAGGCAAAAATTTACGCCCACGTGGGGTTGATATCACAAACAATACACCTGACGGCACAACCATTGCTTTTAATGGTCAGTCTATGCCTGTTGCTACAGCTGAAGCAATTGCAAAAGCTTTTGGTAATAATCGAAACCAGCAAGCAGTCAATAACCTAAACCCTGCAACAGGTGCTAATATCAGCATCGGTAAGTCAGCAGGGCAAAATGGCATGGGGCGTAACAATGTCGCCATCGGCAATAACGCAGGTCAAAACCACTATGGCGAGGACAGCGTAACCTTAGGTACTGGGGCGAATAACTTTCTAAATAAAAAAATCGCCGATGGTTCAACTGAGACAATCACAGGCACCAATATGGTGCGTGCCAGACAGACCGTCGCCATCGGTAACAACGCAATGACCTTTGGCGAGCGTTCCATCGCAATGGGCTACAGTGCCAAAACCGAAAGCCTAAAATACACCCAAAATAATCAAGAGAAATACACCAATCCAGAGGCTGCCATCGCCATCGGTCAAAATGCCACCGCTCAAGGTTATTACAGTGTCGCACAAGGCGTTGGTGCAAAAAGCCAAGGCAGTCATGATATTGCTATCGGTAGCGGCGCTCGGACGTTAATTATTGAAAATAATGGTCAAGGCAGTAGCAACATCGCCATGGGTCAAAATGCCTTAGTGGGCTATGGTAGTAGAGGGTCTAACATGGCGATTGGCTCTAATGCCAAAGTCGTAGGGGTAGGCTCAAACAACTCGTTTGCCATGGGTTCAAACTCGACCACCATGGGTAATAATCTCAACGTTGCCTTGGGTGTAGTGAACACCACCTTTGGCGACCGCTCCAATGCCATCGGTAACCGAAACTACAACGCAGGGGGCTATGACAGTGCCGCCGTCGGTGCGTATAACATCATCAATACTGGTAATGCTAATGCTGTCGCAGTAGGCTCGGGCAATGTCGTAGGTAGCGTATATGCCACCGCGATTGGTAGTGGGGCGATGGTCTTTGGGGCAAACTCTGGCGTATTCGCCTCGGCAGCTCGTAATGCCAACGTGGACGATAACACCTACAATGCCGATACATCTTTGGTTGATAAAATGGGCTCATCAAGCATTGTCGGCGGTCAGGATAACTTTGTCATCGGTAACAACAATGTCGTCGGCAATACATCAAACAACAATATGGTGCTGGGCAATCAGATTGAGATTGGTGCGGACAAGGCGACGCTTACCAAAGTGGACTTGGTACGCATCAATGTCAAAGATGCAGATGGCAACTACTCAACGCTTGCTTTGATTAAAGAAGGCAATGGTGATCAGGCGACTTACTATGAGTATGATAAAAACGCCAAAGCCAATGGCTATAAAAAAGTCGGTGCTGCCGCTGTTATCTCTCCAGTTAACGGTAAAAGAGCAGAGCAAACGGCTGATGGCAAAACCATTATTTATGCCACCGAAACTTCTTTTGTGGAGTTTTTCCCCAATTTTGAGGGCGTTAAGGCAATTCAAAACGCTGTCGCCATCGGTCAAAATGCAGGTGTTGGGGCGGATGATACCATCGCTATGGGTCATGATGCACAGGCGACAGGCTCAACCTCTCTTGCGATTGGTACAGGAGCGAAAGCCACAGGTATCCAGTCCATCTCTATCGGTACCAAAAACCGTGTAACTGCGAACAACGCAGGTGCCATCGGTGACCCATCGTTCGTTGAGGGTGCAGACTCGTACAGCTATGGTAACCATAATGTCATCTCAAGTAGCGCAAACAACGCCTTTGTCATCGGTAACAGAAACGAAATGGGCGGTACAGCAACTTATAATGACGATGGCTCACTTCCAGATAATACAACAATCTCATCAAATCTGGCTGGTAAAAGCTCTGTCGCCATCGGTAATAATAACCGCATCACTTCAAATAACACCTATGTACTAGGTAGTGGCATCAACACCGTCGACCGTGAACCGTATGGCAGAGGAGGTCTAAATGGCACCATCGAAAACTCAGTATATCTGGGCGATGACTCACACGCCAAACCAGGCACCGCTACCGTTAATGCGGCAGGCGAAGGCTCGCTTAAAAATGACCGATTGAATTCAGCACGCCCAAGCACTACCAGTACAGGTGGTACAGGTGCGGTAAATACAGCCACAGTCAATGGCATTACTTATGGTGACTTTGCAGGTGAAACCCCTGTCGGTATCGTAACTGTGGGTACAGGTGGTGCTGAGCGCCGCATTCAGAATGTTGCAGCTGGTTTGATTGCAAAGGATTCTACCGATGCGATTAACGGCTCACAGTTATATGCAACGATAAGAGATGGTCAGTGGGGTTTATTTGCCAACGGCACAGCAGATAGCAATAAAGTTGGTAATGTGAATTGGGGTGATAAAGTGAATTTTACCTCAGCGGACGGCTCTGTAACCATCAAGCCTACCAAAGAAACAACAGATGGCGTAAGCACGCTTGACTTTAAAGTTAAAGTTAATGTGCCATCAGTGGAAACTACTACTCTAAGCCATATTGATGGTGCGGTGAATGCTCCTGCTGATGCGGATAAAAACAAATTCGTTACCGCTGAAAACATTGCTAATGCCATTAACAACTCAGGTTGGAAGTTAGATGTATCACAATCAGAAGGTGAAGCAGTTGGCACAGGTGAAGAGCTGATTAACCCATCAGACAAAGTAACCATTGATGCAGGTAAAAACATCAGTATTACCCAAGCAGGTAGCAGAATTAGTATTGCAACCGCTGATGATGTTGAGTTTGAAAGCGTGAAAACCAATAGCTTAGAAATACCAACTGACAACGGCAGCTCTGTGAAGATTGACAACAACGGCGTTGATGTTGGTGGCAATGTAATCAGCAATGTGAACAGCGGTCTTAATACGAAAAATGTTGATACTAAGCCAACTGGCAAAGGTTCAGAAGGTACAAGTGAG
>NZ_JBGTYX010000008.1:0-96305 GCF_041807785.1 Mannheimia sp. E30BD | reverse complement strand
TTTAAAAATGATCGACTTCCGTCCTTTTTATCAACAAATTGCAACTACTTCCCTATCAGCTTGGCTTGAAACCCTACCCTTGCAATTAAAGCAATGGGAAAAAACGACCCACGCAGATTATGCAAAATGGGCAAAAGTTGCAGATTTTTTACCAAATTCGACCGCTTGTATTAACCTAAAAGATAAAGTGGAGTCTATTCCAACTACGCCTTTATCTGAGGGCGAACGCAAGCAAATCACCCATCACTTAAAACAGCTGATGCCTTGGCGTAAAGGCCCGTATCACTTACACGGTATTCATATTGATACAGAATGGCGTTCTGATTTCAAATGGGATCGTGTTTTACCGCACCTTACTCCACTTGCTGGTAGAACAATTTTAGACGTGGGCTGTGGTAGCGGTTATCATATGTGGCGAATGGTGGGCGAAGGGGCAAAAATGGTGGTGGGCATTGACCCTACCGAGCTTTTCCTTTGCCAATTTGAGGCAGTAAGAAAGCTACTTGGCAATGACAGACGAGCAAACCTTATTCCGCTTGGTATTGAGCAAATGCAACCTTTAGCTGCATTCGATACTGTCTTCTCTATGGGCGTACTTTATCATCGCAAATCACCACTCGATCATCTCTCACAACTAAAAGCTCAATTAGTCAAAGGCGGCGAATTAGTGTTGGAAACCCTTGTGATTGATGGCGATGTGAATGATGTGTTAGTACCCGCTGATCGCTACGCTAAGATGAAAAATGTCTATTTTATTCCATCTGTGCCTTCTCTGATTAACTGGCTGGAAAAAGTCGGTTTTAAAAATGTACGTTGCGTTGATGAAGCAATTACTACACTTGAAGAGCAACGCAAAACCGATTGGCTGGAAAATGAAAGTTTGGTCGATTTTTTAGATCCGAACGATCATAGTAAAACCATTGAAGGTTACCCAGCCCCTAAACGTGCAGTTATTTTAGCAAATGCTTAAAATAGACGAGATACAAGTTATTTTTGAGAGAGTTGAGATATAAGAAAAATAGTTGGTAATGAATATTTGGAGTATTCTTACCAACTATTTGGTTCTATATGCCACTTTTTCTTTTCATTAGAGCTGAAGAACAGCTTGTTTTGCTAACTCTCTGGCAAATTTATCAATATGCAATACATCTGCAATTTCTTTCACTTGAACTGGGGCGATATTTTCCACAACTGTTCTATTCACATTCACAATATCAGTAAAGCGAATTTGTTCATTTAAAAACGCCTCAACAGCAATTTCATTGGCTGCGTTCATTGCAGTGGTTGCATACTGCCCTCCTGCAAAAGCCTCAATCGCTAATTTCAAGTTTGGATAACGAGCAAAATCAGGCTCAATAAAAGTCAGCTCTTTTAATTTAAAGAAATCAAGGGGCGGCACACCTGCATTGATTCGATTTGGATATGCCATAGTGTGTGCAATCGGCGTACACATATCAGGATTACCCATTTGAGCAATCACTGAACCATCAATATATCGTACCATTGAGTGAATGATTGATTGTGGATGAATAATAATTTCCATCTCCTCTGCCGTTGCATTAAATAACCAGCGAGCCTCTATGTACTCCAAACCTTTATTCATCATTGTGGCAGAATCAACGGAGATCTTTTTCCCCATCGACCAATTAGGGTGTGCCACAGCTTGAGCGGGTGTAATCGCGTCAAACTCATTTAACGGCTTAGTGCGGAACGGCCCACCCGACCCAGTTAAAATAATTTTGCTTACCCCTAATTCTGCAAGAGGGCAAAAACCGACTTTTTCTTGGGCTTCAGGTGGTAACGATTGGAAAATTGCATTGTGTTCACTATCTACAGGCAATAATTTTGCACCTGATTTACGAGCTTCATCAATGAAAATCTGTCCGCAGGTAACAAGGGATTCTTTGTTTGCCAATAATACGGTTTTCCCTGCTTTTACTGCTGAAAGCGTTGGCAATAAACCTGCAGCACCAACGATTGCCGCCATTACCATATCCACATCAGCGTGAGCAGAAAGCTCGCAAATCGCTTTTTGCCCTGCCAGTACTTCGGTTTTTAAACCTAAATTTGTTAATGCAGTTTTTAATTCTTGAGCAGCATTTTCATCGTCCATTGCCGCAAAAGTCGGTTGATATTGCTGGCATTGTTCTGCCATTAATGCCACATTTTTTCCGCCGATTAAGACAAATAATTCATATTGTTCTTTATTATGCTCAACCACCGATAAGGTACTTTTACCGATTGAACCTGTTGAGCCTAAAATCACTAATTTTTTCATTCTATTTCTCTATATTGAATAGGAATAATAAGGGCGAAAGATTTTTCGCCCCCTACATTTTAATTATGTAGATCACCTATCCTTGATTGTAAAATTTTTCCGCTTGTATTTAACTTGAAAGCCGTTTTGCCTCAATCACATCGTCTAATTGTGATACTCTGGCTAATAGTTTATTTAAAATCGCAACATTATTGAGCTGAATTTCCATATCAATGGTTGCGAGGCTTCGTTTGATATCAGTTCGGCTCGAAACGCCTAACACATTTACTTTTTCATTTGCCATAATCGCACTCACATCTCGTAATAAACCGTTGCGGTCATTGGCAATCACACGAATAGTCAAACTCAAGCCTGAAACATAACCCTCGCCCCAATCTGCTTCAACTACACGCTCCGGATTGACATTGAGCAATTCGTGTAATTGCTCACAATCGGCACGATGGATAGAAATTCCTCGTCCTTGCGTGATATAGCCTAAAATTTCATCGCCCGGAATTGGCTGGCAACAGCGAGCGATAGAGTGCATTAAGTTCCCCACGCCCTCAACAATTACATAACCTTTACTTTGTTTAGGTGGGTTATTACTGTTTTTATTAACTTGCTTTAGAATTGCCTCATCTTCCTGCTCAGCGGTTGGCTTAATCAATTTTGATTGCAAATAGTGCATTAACTGGTGCAAGCGAATATCACCGCCGCCAATGCCTGCGTATAGATCATCAAATTGCTTTAAATTATAGCGAGGCAGTGCGTATTCTTCGATTTGTCTGAGCGTGAAACCAAATTTTTCCATCTCTGCTTCAAGGGCTTCTTTACCAATCGGAATATGCTTTTCACGGTCTAATTTCTTAAACCACGCAATAATTTTTGAGCGAGCTTTGCTGGTATTGACGAACCCTGCATTCGGATTGAGCCAATCTCGACTTGGGTTTGGCTCTTTTTGCGTAATAATTTCAACCTGATCTCCCATCTGTAAATGGTAAGTAAACGGCACAATTCGCCCTGCGACTTTTGCTCCAATACAACGATGCCCAATTTCACTATGAATTGCATAAGCAAAATCCAACGGCGTGGCTTTTTGCGGCAGATCGATTACCTCGCCTCTTGGCGTAAAGACATAAACACGGTCATCAAAAATTTGTGTCCGCATTTCAGCCACCATATCGCTAGAATCAGCAAGATCGTTTTGCCACTCAAGAAGTTTACGTAACCAGACAATTTTTTCTTCGTAGCCCGAACGCCCTGCTGTTGCTCCTTCTTTGTATTTCCAATGAGCCGCCACGCCAAGCTCAGCATCATCGTGCATTTGCTGGGTACGAATTTGCACTTCAATAGTCTTATCGCCTTCGCCTAATACCACCGTATGTAATGATTGATAGCCGTTAGGTTTCGGGTTAGCAATATAATCATCAAAATGTTCAGACAAGTGAGTATATTTAGTATGAATAATGCCTAATGCGGTATAACAATCTTCAAGCGTTGGCACAATCACTCGTACTGCTCGCACATCAAAAAGTTGATTGAATTTTAAACGCTTTTTCTGCATTTTTTTCCAAATGCTGTAGATATGCTTCGGGCGACCGTAAATTTGAACGTTGTCTATTTCATCGGCTAAACAATCGGTCAAATCTTCAATAAAATTTGCAATGTAGCGTTCACGATCAACACGGCGTTCACCTAAATCAAACTTCGCAATTTGGGTGTAAGAGACAGGGTGTAAAATACGGAAGCAGTAATCTTCCAGCTCCCATTTGAGCTGCCCAATGCCTAAGCGGTTGGCAAGCGGTGCATAAACGTGGGAGCATTCTTTGGCTGCTAATACAGTATCTTCTTCGGAATGGTTTTTGCTATCACGCAAATAAGCGATTCGCTCGGCAAGTTTAATTACCACACAGCGGAAATCGTCTACCATTGCAAGCAACATACGGCGGATATTATCGATTTGTAAATCAGACACATTGTGAGCGGAAAGCTGGCGGATATTTTCCATTTCCAACACACCTTTCACAAGGTTTTTGATGTGATTATTGAAATCTTCTTTTAACTGAACCAGATCAATAATATTATGTTTTACAAGCGGGAATAAAAGTGCTGCAACAAGGCTGTCATCGTCCATATTCAAGCCGTGTAGCACTTCAACCATCTCAATGCCATACCACATCAAACTGTAATCGGTATCAAGTTTTTCTTTCGCATAATCCCAAGCGTGTTGAATGCGATCAAATGTAGCAGGAGACATATTCAGGCTCGTACACCAGCTTGCTAATTCAAAATTATTCGGATCAAGTTGGTGGGAATAACGAATTGCTACCATAAAGCCTCCTTGTAAATTTTCGTCAAAATCAGACCGCTTGTTATCGCTTGATATGGAGTGTAATTATACGTCTAATTTCAGAAAAAATTTACCCTTTTTATAAAAATTTAGCATAGAGCTTACCACTTAAATTACTCCTTAAGAGGTATCAACCTTGTGATAAATCAAACCTATTAACACAATCATTTGCACGAGCTCACGCTCTTGATTAAAATGACTGCGTTTTTATTTTTAAATTTTATCTTTTCTGTGGGAAACAATGACAATTTTAGCTTTAGGAATCAATCATAAAACCGCTTCTGTGGGTTTAAGAGAGAAAGTTGCATTTGTTGATAACAAACGTGATCTTGCTCTTACCCAAATTCAAGAAAGTGGATTAGCCGAAAGCGTTGTTATTCTTTCTACTTGTAACCGCACCGAACTCTATTTCCACCAACCTAATATTTCGCCTCGTGAAGAGAGCGAGGAAAATATTCAATGGCGTGAACAATGTTTCCAATGGTTTGCTCAAATTCATCAGCTTGATGAAAATGAATTGCGTGAATGCCTCTATTTCAAACAAAATTTAGAAGCCGCCAACCATTTAATGAAAGTGGCAAGTGGTTTAGATTCTCTTATTTTAGGCGAGCCGCAAATTTTAGGGCAGGTAAAACAGGCTTATCAATATAGCGAAGATTTTTACCAGCAGAATCACAAAGCGATGTCCACAAAGCTCTCTCGCTTATTTCAACGCACCTTTGCGACTGCAAAACGTGTTCGTTCTGAAACGGAAATTGGCAGCCAAGCAGTTTCTGTTGCTTATGCAGCCTGTGGTTTAGCTCGCCAAATTTTTGATAATTTCGGCAAATTACGCTTTTTGCTGGTTGGAGCGGGCGAAACTATTGAATTAGTGGCTCGTTATTTAATTCAGCACGGTGCAAAAAACATTATGGTGGCAAACCGTACCCATATTCGAGCAGAAATATTGGCAGAAAAGCTAAACGCACCAATGCAAATTCTCTCTTTAAGTGCATTACAACTTGGCTTAAACCAAGCCGATGTGGTGATTAGTTCAACAGGCAGCCCTGATATGCTGATTACTAAAGAGATGGTCGAGCTTGCTCAGAAACAACGTCAATTTGATCCTCTATTGCTTATTGATATTGCCGTTCCTCGTGATATTGATGAAAAAGCAGGCGAATTAGATGGGGTTTACTCATACAGCGTTGATGATTTACAAAATATCATTCAGCGTAATATGGCTCAACGTGAAGAAGCAGCTAAGCAAGCAGCTGAAATCGTGAAAGAAGAGAGCAAAGCCTTCTTTGAGTGGTTAAAACAGCAGCAATCGAGCGATCTCATTAAACGCTATCGCCAAGATGCGGAGCAAATCCGCCAAGAGTTGTTAGAAAAAGCTCTACAAGCAATAAATCAGGGGCAAGATAGCCAACGTGTTTTGAGCGAACTAAGCTACAAACTCACAAATCAGCTACTTCACGCCCCAACCCAAGCGTTGCAATCTATGGCGAAGAGCGGTAATTCAACAGGCTTACAAAGTTTTTCTAAAGCACTTAGATTAGAAGACTAATTTTCTCTAACGATAATACGGACAGGCACAGGACCTGTCCCTACGTCAATCTATTCTTTATACATATCTTTTCTTCCAATTTTAACTTTCCCCAAATTTCCGCTATAATAAGCCAATTTTTGCAACGCATTGCAAATCACTCAATTTAGAGGATAAAAAATGACTCCTGTTGTTGCCCTAGTAGGCAGACCAAACGTAGGTAAATCCACCTTATTTAACCGCTTAACCCGCACTCGAGATGCCTTAGTGGCAGACTTTCCCGGCTTAACCCGAGACCGTAAATATGGGCACGCTAACATTGCCGGCTATGATTTTATTGTAATCGACACAGGCGGTATTGACGGCACAGAAGAGGGCGTGGAAGAGAAAATGGCAGAACAATCGCTCCTTGCGATTGAAGAAGCTGATGTTGTGCTTTTCTTAGTTGATGCCCGTGCCGGCTTATTACCCGCCGATGTTGGCATTGCTCAATACTTACGCCAACGTGAAAAAACCACTGTTGTGGTAGCAAATAAAACCGATGGTATTGATGCAGACTCTCACTGTGCAGAGTTTTATCAACTTGGCTTGGGCGAAGTGGAGCAAATTGCTGCAGCTCAAGGGCGTGGCGTTACTCAACTTATCGAGCAAGTTCTTGCCCCTATCGGTGAACAATTAAATGCCGATCAAGCGGTCGATTCTGATGAAAATTCTGCAAATGATGAAGAAGCAGATGAATGGGATACTGATTTCGACTTTGATAACGAAGAAGATACCGCATTATTAGATGAAGCCTTAGAAGAAGATGCGGAAGAGTCAATTGAAGATAAAAATATCAAGATTGCTATTGTCGGTCGCCCAAATGTGGGTAAATCAACCTTGACTAACCGTATTTTAGGCGAAGATCGTGTAGTTGTTTATGATATGCCCGGCACAACCCGTGATTCTATCTACATTCCAATGGAACGTGATGGTCAGCAATACACTATTATTGATACCGCTGGTGTGCGTAAGCGTGGTAAAGTGAATTTAGCGGTTGAAAAATTTTCGGTTATCAAAACACTACAGGCGATTCAAGATGCGAACGTAGTGCTTTTAACCATTGATGCTCGTGAAGGGATTTCAGATCAAGACTTATCACTACTCGGCTTTATTTTAAATGCAGGCCGTTCACTTGTGATTGTCGTGAATAAATGGGACGGTTTATCGCAAGATATTAAAGATCAAGTAAAATCTGAGCTTGATCGCCGCCTAGATTTTATTGATTTTGCCCGTGTGCATTTTATTTCAGCTTTACACGGTTCTGGTGTGGGGAATTTATTTGATTCGGTTAAAGAAGCCTATGCTTGTGCAACCCAAAAAACCTCGACGTCAATGCTAACGCGTATTTTACGTATGGCAGCAGACGAACACCAACCGCCATTGGTAAATGGTCGCCGAGTAAAATTAAAATATGCTCACCCGGGTGGTTATAATCCGCCAATTATTGTGATTCACGGTAACCAAGTAGAAAAATTAGCGGATTCTTACAAACGCTATTTGAGTAACTATTTCCGTAAGAGTTTAAAAATTATCGGCTCGCCAATTCGCATTTTATTCCAAGAAGGGAATAACCCATTTGCGGGTAAAAAAAATAAACTTACGCCGAACCAATTACGCAAACGTAAGCGTTTGATGAAGTTTATTAAGAAAGCGAAGAAATAACATCTAACGATAGCACAAGTGCCCCTGCCTGTGCTAAAACATCCTGATATTGGCACAAGCGTGAACGCTTGCGCCATCATTAATTTGAGATATTAACTATGATGATGCAATACTCTCCAAAATTTAATAATGCTAAAGTATTAGTACTAGGCGATGTAATGTTAGACCGTTACTGGTTTGGTGCAACAAATCGAATTTCTCCGGAAGCCCCTGTGCCTGTTGTTAAGGTGCAAGATATTGAAGAACGTGCTGGTGGTGCGGCAAACGTGGCAATGAATATTGCAAGTCTTGGTGTGCCTGTTACCCTTCACGGTTTAATTGGTCAAGACGATGCAGGGCGTGCGTTAGATACATTGCTTAATTCACACAATATTCAAAATCATTGTGTGGCAATTAATTCACATCCAACCATTACTAAATTGCGAATTTTATCTCGTCATCAGCAGTTATTACGTTTAGATTTTGAAGAAGGTTTTCAGAATGTTGATTCAACGGATCTACTTGCAAAACTTTCGCAAGAAATAACCGCTTACGGAGCATTAATCTTATCAGATTACGGTAAAGGCACTCTTGAATCGGTGCAACAAATGATCCAAATTGCACGCAAAGCGAATGTGCCTGTATTAATCGATCCGAAAGGCACTGATTTTGAACGCTATCGTGGGGCAACCTTACTCACGCCAAATATGTCGGAATTTGAAGCCGTTGTTGGGCATTGTAAAGATGACGATGAAATCGTAACTAAAGGCTTAAAAATGATTGCGGATTTTGAGCTTTCTGCCCTACTTGTTACTCGCTCAGAGAAAGGAATGACGTTACTTCGCCCAAATCAAGAAGCTTATCACTTACCGACTCAAGCAAAAGAAGTTTATGATGTAACCGGTGCGGGCGATACGGTAATTAGCGTGTTAGCAACTGCTATTGCAGATGGTAGAGCTTATGAAGAGGCTTGCTATTTAGCGAATGCAGCCGCTGGTGTTGTAGTTGGTAAACTAGGTACATCAACGGTTAGCCCTGTTGAGTTAGAAAATGCTATTCATCAGCGTGCAACAACAGGGTTTGGTGTTGTATCGGAAGATGAGCTTAAAGCGATTGTATTGGAAGCAAAAAAACGTGGCGAGAAAATTGTAATGACAAACGGTTGTTTTGATATTCTCCACCCGGGACACGTTTCTTATTTAGAAAATGCTCGCAAACTAGGCGACCGCTTAATTGTCGCCGTTAATACCGATAATTCCGTTAAACGCTTAAAAGGCGAATCTCGCCCAATTAATGATTTAGATGCACGAATGGCGGTGCTTGCAGGGCTTGCCTCTGTAGATTGGGTTGTACCTTTTGATGAAGATACACCACAACGCTTAATTGGCGAAATCCTGCCTGATTTATTAGTAAAAGGGGGGGATTATAAACCTGAAGAGATCGCAGGTAGCCAAGAAGTTTGGGCAAACGGTGGAGAAGTTCAAGTGCTAAACTTTGAAAACGGCTGCTCTACCACCAATGTGATTAAGAAAATTCAATCATTATAGTATGGAAAAAATCATTATTGATACAGAACAATTTCAGCGAATGATTTCTCGTATTTCTCATCAAATTATTGAGAAACACGGGAATTTGCAAAATGTTGTGATTGTAGGTATTAAACGCCGAGGCGCTGAAATTGCGGAATTAATTCAAAAACGCATTGTAGAACTATCACAAATCCAATTACCTAGTATGGCACTGGATATTACGTTCTATCGTGATGATTTGGATTTAATCTACCAAGATCCTGTGTTTAAAGGGGCTGATAATCAAATTAATATCAATGGCAAAAAGGTCATTTTAGTTGATGATGTATTATTTACGGGCAGAACGATTCGTGCAGCCTTAGATGCCTTGCTTGATTTTGGTAGAGCTGCCAGAATTGAATTGGTTATTTTAGTGGATCGGGGTCATCGAGAATTGCCCATTCGAGCTGATTATGTGGGAAAAAATATCCCTACAGCGAAGAATGAGCAGATCAAAGTTCATACTTTAAGTTATGATGGGGTAAATCAAGTGGTCTTAGCTCCTGCAACGGATAAAGAAAGTGCTTAATTTAAGTGAACCTTTTCGATAAACTTACCTCTAAGAAAAGGATTACTTATTTATTTCCATTAGGATTGTTATAAAAATGAAATTCGTAAAATCATTATTTGCTGTTGCAGTTGCAACAATAAGTCTTACCCAAACTGCCCACACCTTTGAAGAGCGTGTGGTTGCGTTAGTAAACGATATCCCTGTAATGCAAAGCCAAGTTAAACGTGTACTTGGCAAAAAGAAAGTAACAGAAGCCTCTCATCGTGCAGCAGTCGATCAAGTCATTGACGATATGCTAATACAACAAGCAATGAAAGAAGCTAATGTAAAAGTTAGCCCTGCGGCAGTTGATCAAGCAGTTGAAAATGTAGCTATTCAAAATGGCATTACCTACGGTCAATTATTAGATGCATTAGATTACCAAGGCATTACCTTAGAACAATTTAAACGTAATATTGCTAATCAAATGGCTATGGAGCAAGTTCGTCATTTTAGCATTGGTCAATCAATCCAAGTCTCCCCGCAACAAGTTCAATCTTTAGCAAAAGAGTTAATGGCAAAAGATAAAGCAGCGGGTAAATTAAAAACCGTAACGGGTAAAGAACATCGTGTTAGCCATATTTTGCTAAAAACCAACCCAATTTTAAATGATGCTCAAGCCAAAGCAAAATTAAACAGCTTAATTGCGGATATTAATTCAGGTAAAATAACTTTTGAAGAAGCCGCAAAAATCAACTCTGTAGATTATGCTTCAGGTGCAGATGGCGGTGATTTAGGTTTTAACTTTTTAGAAATCTACGATCCTGCATTTACAAAAGTAGCCTCTAGGATGAAAACCAATCAAATTTCTGCGCCATTTCAATCACAATTTGGTTGGCATATTCTAAAAGTAACTGATATTCGTGATGGCGACAGAACTGAAGATGCTTACCATCAACGAGCTTATCAGCAACTTGTAAATAAACAAGCCGAAGAAGCATCTAAAGATTGGGTAAAAGCATTACGAAAAACAGCAAATATCCAATATGTTGGTCAATAATTAGAAATTTTATAAGAACCTCGCCTAGCGGGGTTCTTTTCTTATTTCGAAAAGGATAACTTTTAAAAGGATAACAATGAGTTCACAAAATTCAAAAAAACATTTAGGTCATACCGCTCGTAAGCGTTTCGGACAAAACTTTTTGCACGATATGAATGTCATTCACAGCATTGTTTCTGCTATTAACCCGAAAAAAGACGAATTTCTATTAGAAATCGGTCCGGGTTTAGCGGCATTAACCGAACCTGTTGCAGAATTAGTTGATAAACTAACTGTGGTTGAAATTGACCGTGATTTGGCTGAACGCTTACGTCATCATCCATTCTTAAGTCAAAAACTAACCGTTATTGAGCAAGATGCATTACGTTTTAATTTTCGTGAATATTTTGAAAGCCAAAATGTCGAAAAAGATACCGTGAGAGTTTTTGGTAATTTACCTTATAACATCTCTACGCCATTGATTTTCCATTTATTGACCTTCCACGATCTGATTAAAGATATGCACTTTATGTTGCAAAAAGAGGTGGTAAAACGTTTATGTGCCGCACCAAATAGCAAAGCATACGGCAGATTAACCATTATGGCACAATATTACTGCCAAGTCATTCCTGTGCTTGAAGTACCGCCAAGTGCTTTCAAACCTGCACCAAAAGTGGACTCTGCCGTTGTGCGCTTAGTGCCTTATAATCAATTACCGTACCCAGCGAAAGATATTTACTGGTTAAACCGTGTTACAACACAAGCCTTTAACCAACGCCGTAAAACGTTACGCAATGCTCTTTCAACGTTATTTACTGCAGAGCAATTAGAAGCATTAGGCATTGATTTAACAGCCCGTGCAGAAAATTTGACTATTGCTGATTATGTTCGATTAGCTAACTGGCTCTATGAAAATCCACCAGCTATTGATACATCAGAAGAATTGGTTGATGAAGATTATTAAAAAGTAAAACAACAAGCGGTCATATTTGGTAAACAATTTACAAAATATAACCGCTTGTATTTTATATGAAAATTAAAAAACTATTTCGTACCGAAAATTTTATCGCCTGCATCACCTAAGCCCGGAATGATATAGCCTTTTTCGTTTAAGTGGCTGTCGATTGAAGCAGTATAAAGCTCTACATCTGGATGAGCTTCTTCTAACACTTTAATCCCTTCGGGAGCGGCAACCAATACCAATACTTTAATATGTTTACAACCTGCTTTTTTCAGTAGATCAATAGTTGCAACCATTGAACCGCCTGTTGCTAACATTGGGTCTGTGATAATCGCCAAACGCTCATCTACATCATTTGCTAACTTTGAAAAGTATGGCACAGGTTTTAGCGTTTCTTCATCACGGTAAATCCCTACTACACTAATTCTCGCACTTGGAATGTGTTCCAATACACCGTCCATCATACCCAAACCAGCACGTAGAATTGGCACAACCGTTACTTTTTTTCCTTTGATACGCTCAACAGGGATTTTATTTCCGCTCCAGCCGTTGATCTCTACAGTTTCCATTTCAAGATCTTTGGTCGCTTCATAAGTGAGTAGGCTGCCAACTTCATTGGCTAATTCACGGAAATCTTTGGTGCTGATTTCAGCTTCACGCATTAAACCTAATTTATGTTTTACAAGCGGGTGTTTTACTTCAACAATTTTCATTTTAAGCTCCTTAATTATTCAAATTTAGCTCTTATTTACTTGTGATTTAGCCAGTTCTTCATCTCTTAATACTCGGCGAAGAATTTTACCAACATTACTTTTTGGTAGCTCATCACGGAATTCAATATCTCTTGGGATTTTATAGCCTGTTAAGAATTGACGGCAGTAAGTACGAAGCTCATCACGAGTTAGGCTTTCATCTTTTTTCGTTACAAAAATTTTAATGCTTTCGCCCGAAGCCTCACTCGGCACGCCAATCGCAACAACCTCATTTACTTTTGGATTTTGCGAAATAACTTCCTCAATTTCAGTTGGGTAAACATTAAAGCCTGAGACGATAATCATATCTTTTTTACGATCAACAATGCGTAAATTCAGATCTTCTCCCATCACAACAATATCGCCTGTTGCCATCCAACCATCTTTTAACACTTCTGTGGTGTCTTTAGGGCGATTCCAATAACCCTGCATCACTTGAGGACCTTTAACCACTAGTTCCCCTCGCTCGCCTAATGGCACATCGTTTCCTTCATCATCAACAATACGAATATCTGTATTTGGCACAGGTACACCAATCGAGCCTGAATACTCTACCGAATCACTTCGTGTGGCAGAAATAAGCGGCGAACATTCTGTCATTCCATAGCCTTCTATAATGTGAACACCTGTTAAATCGTGCCAACATTTAGCAACACTTGATTGAATCGCCGCACCACCACCAACACTTAATTTTAAGTGAGAAAAATCGACTTCTTTCAAACTTTCATTATTAAGTAGGGCATTAAATAAGGTATTAACGCCGGTAATAACAGATACTCTGTATTTTTTGAGTTCTTTAATAAAGCCCGGGATATCTCGTGGATTTGTGATTAATAACCCTGTCAACCCTAACTCAATAAAGAGCAAACAGTTCAATGAAAGGGCTAAAACGTGGTATAGCGGTAATGGTACAAGGCCAATCAACCCCGTTGCATTACCTAATAAAGGTTCAACAATCCATCTGGCTTGCATCATATTCGCAATCAAGTTTTGATGAGTGAGCATCGCCCCTTTCGCTACACCTGTTGTGCCACCTGTGTATTGTAAAAAGGCAAGGTCAGAGCTTACTATTGTAGGTTTTACATATTGTCTTTGTTTACCGATACTTAAAACCTCTCTAAAACTCACAGCATGGGGCAACTTATATTTAGGCACTAATTTTTTCACATACTTCACAACAAAGTTTACTAAAGTACGCTTTCCGAATGAGAGCTGATCGCCCATTCTGGTTAAAATAACGTGTTTAATATTTGTGTTGAACACCACTTTTTCTAAAGTAGCCGCAAAGTTCGATACAATAACAATCGCTTTTGCCCCACTATCATTTAGCTGATGTTCTAATTCACGTGGAGTGTAAAGCGGATTAACGTTGACTACGACTAAACCTGCACGCAACGCACCGAATAATGCTATCGGATATTGCAATAGATTTGGCATCATTAAGGCAATACGGTCGCCTTTTTGTAAACGTAATTCATTTTGTAAATAGGCGGCGAAAGATCGGCTACGCTCTTCTAATTTACGATAGGTTAGAATTTGCCCCATATTAATATAAGCTGGAATATCCGGGTGGCGTTTTATCGCCGCTTCAAACACCTCTACTAACGATTCATATTGATTTGTTTCTATTGTTTTTGGTGAATAAGGGGGATAATTGTTAAACCATACTTTTTCCATTTTAGTCTCCTAAACCTTGCCTAAAAAGATAGGCGAAAAATGTACTTGCCGGCTGTATTTGTTAATCAATTTTCTAACAGCCCAAAATGAGATGCCTGTAAACAGCAATATTGCGAATAATACTATAAGTTCATTTGCAAAAAATTGAGAAAATCCGACCGCTGTTACCACTAATACAAAAAGTGGAATGCCATAAATTAAAAAAACACTTTTGAGTAAGGTATTTTCCGATAGCCCTAATTTGACTTTATCACCGACATTTAAAGGCTCATCAACTGCAATACTAAAACGGGGCGCTATTTTTTCTCCGGCTAACGCTGATAATGCTTTTGTACCACAAGCTGCTTTTGTTACACAACCACCACAGCCACTTTTTGCATAGCATTGCACAATAGCGATACCATTACGATATTCCACAACGGTCGCTTCTTCTATCATCATTGAGAATCTCCTTCTCTAAACTGAATATTTGTTAAAATGTGCTTAGCCGTCTCTAACGGCACATTGCCAATAATCACAATATCCCTATTATTAATTGTTTGATTCAAAATAGTTAATTTACCTTGTTGCCAAGCATAGTTGTCAAAATTAACACCTTGAACTGGCATAACATAAATAGTAAAACTGGATAGACCATCACTATATAAACGACTATCAACATACTCACTATCAAATTGATAAGCAGTTCCACTTACTGTTTGGCTCTGCACTAATCGAAAACCTATTGGTAGCTCATTCACCTCCCAATTATAAGGCGATGCCATCTTGTATTTTTGAGTGGAAGTTAATGTGGGAAGCATTAAAGCCTCAATTGCATTAGCAATCATCGCAATTTCCTGAGATTGATAAAGTTGTAACACCCGAAATTCTTCTAAGACCACACTATCTTCATTTTGTAGCTGGCTTTTTAACAATAAATTGGTCTCTTCATCAATCCAAAGTGTGTAAGAATAGCGGAAATTATCTTTAGGTAAAATGCGAATAACTTTTGCTATCCTATCTGAAATACGATCTTTACCGGCATCTAAAAAGATATAGCCTTTTAAGTGGTGATAATCAGCATAAATAACATTAGGTAGGTTATCTAAAATATGGAGGCTACTTAAACTAAAAGGACGGAAGTTGTATCCTAAATAACTAACATTGTTTTCTTTCAGGATAATTTCTTCTCGATTGTGATCAAGATTGAGTAATTGAGCATACTCTTTATCATTCACAAATGCGTGACGGAAACGGAAAGATTCAACGCTGGTATCTTGCTGAAGAATATAGAACAATTCGTAATTTGATTTTTTATGAGCTTCAGTCATTGAGGATAAATATAGCAAAGGCGTTTTAATTCCTGTGTCCGCCAATGCAAAAGTAGAACAAACGAAAATAGCAATGAGCATCAAAAAATATTTTCTTATCTTAATAAACATATTTATTCTCAAACCAAATTAAACTGATTTATTCTATCAAAAATTTTAGACTATTTCGCTATTTGCAAGTAATTTCTTGTTTTTTCGCTACATTTACATACAAAAAGCCACATAATTAATTGTTAATTATGTGGCTTCTCTTGTTATCTGAATCTATCTTATTTTTGCTGTTCTACTTGATTTGAAGAAGTTCTCGCTTTCTGCTTTTCCTCTTCTGATAAGGTTACACCTTGTACCGCATTTGTACGACGTTGTAACTCATAATTTTCTAATAACGCATTGATTTTACGTTGTTGAAGTTCAAGCTGTTCAGCAGTCGGCTGCTCTTTCTCAGGTCCATTATAGCTTACCGCTTCAACCGAATTACTGAAAGGTAATGTTTGCAATACCGGCTGAGTTTGAGCCACATCCTCACTAGTATTAAATGAATTTACACCAAATACAACAACTAAGCAGACTGAAGCAGCAATACCTGCCTGCATAATTGGCGTTCCCCAACGTTTGAGTTTAAGCAATAAACCTCTTGATTTTTCCACATTCTCTTGAGATTCAATTTCTTTATTTTCAAGTAGTGCTTCCATTTTGGTAGAAAAATCTACACCTAAGATAGCTTCATCGCCCTGCATCACGCTGCGAATAGTATGATAGCTTGCCCATTTTTGCTGTAATTCAGGGCTATTAATTAAGGTTTCTACAAACTCTTTATCAACATTCTGCCCGTCCATATAAGCAGAAAGGTATTCGTGTTGAGTAATGCGTTGTTGCATAATCGGCTCCAATGATTTCTGAGATTTTTTTAAAACTATTTTATTTCTATTTGACTTACTGCATAAGAGGCTGGACTTTTGCATCAATTGCTTCCCTTGCACGGAAAATACGTGAACGTACTGTTCCTACTGGGCATTCCATCACTTCTGCGATTTCTTCATAACTTAAACCTTCTAGCTCTCTTAAACGAATAGCGGTTCTAAGCTCATCAGGTAAATTTTCAATCGTATCAAAGACAACTTTCTTTAACTCTTCGGATAGCACCAAATTTTCAGGTGTATCACTTTCACGAAGCTGCGTACCAACATCATAGCTTTCAGCATCTTCGGCTAAAATATCTTCTTTAGGCGGTCTTCTACCTAACGAAGTTAAATGA
Organism: Mannheimia sp. E30BD; assembly: GCF_041807785.1. Classification (NCBI taxonomy): domain Bacteria; kingdom Pseudomonadati; phylum Pseudomonadota; class Gammaproteobacteria; order Pasteurellales; family Pasteurellaceae; genus Mannheimia; species Mannheimia sp. E30BD. The sequence continues at coordinate 79,435 of NZ_JBGTYX010000008.1, read as the reverse complement.
TTTTTTGCGGTATTAACCGCAATACGGTAAAGCCAGGTATAGAATGCACTTTCCCCACGAAACGATTCTAAGGAACGGTAGGCTTTAATAAAAGATTCTTGCACAATGTCAGGAATATCGTCTCTTGCAACATAACGAGTGAGTAAACCTGCTACTCTGTTTTGATAACGTACTACAAGTAAATTAAATGCTTTTTTATCACCTTTTTGTGCTTTTTCGACTAATTCTTGGTCGGTGATCTGCTCGCTCAACTGCGGACTCTCCTAATAATAATGTGTCAATACCATTGCACACTTCTTTAGTGTGTGCTTTTTTCTAAAAGTTCCAATTAATTGGTAAATTTTTTAACCTTTTTATTTTTTAATAAAACAAATAATAAGCGGTCGGATTTTAACGAAATTTTGCAAAAATTTCAAAAAATCTGACCGCTTGTATTGCCTTGAAAATAACAAATTATAATTTATTATTTCTTCCCTTTTATATCCGCCACTTTTTGTGAGCGATAAATTGCATTGATGGCATGAATTAATGCTCGTGCAGAACTTTCTACGATGTCTGTAGCTAAACCAACACCGTGAAATTTTCTGCCTTCATATTCCACTACAATATCCACTTGTCCTAAGGCTTCTGCACCCTCGCCTTTTGCTGTAAGATTGTAGTGAGACATTTTAAGTTCCATACCCACAATGTTCATAATGGCATTGTAAGTGGCATCCACTGGTCCATTTCCTCCTTGAGAAGTAGCACTTTGACGAACACCGTCTAACTCTACTTGTACAAATGCAGAAGCCGGTAAACCGCTAATTAATTGGGTTGTAATCACATCTAGTTTTAGTCTATCCTCTTCTCCTTGTTGCATATCAATGAATGCTAGAGCTTCTAGATCATAGTCAAATACCTGCCCTTTTTTATCTGCAAGCTGTAGGAAAGCCTCATAGAGTTTATCTAAATCGTAATCCGCTTCGGTATAGCCCATATCCGCCATATGTCCTTTCACTGCCGCACGACCTGAACGAGCAGTTAAGTTTAGCTTCTCTTTCTTCAAGCCAATAGTTTCTGGCGACATAATCTCGTAGGTATTTTTATTTTTCAGCATACCATCTTGGTGAATACCTGATGAGTGAGCAAACGCATTACTACCTACAATCGCTTTATTTGGTTGAATCGGCATATTGCAAAGCTGGCTCACCATTTGGCTGATACGGTGAATTTCTTGAGTATTAATGCGAGTATCAACGCCCATAAACTCTTGGCGGGTTTTAATTGCCATCACCACTTCTTCTAATGCCGTATTACCTGCACGTTCGCCAATACCATTAATGGTACATTCAATCTGTCTCGCCCCGTTTTGTACTGCCGTTAAAGAGTTAGCAGTTGCCATTCCTAAATCGTTATGGCAATGTACAGAAACAATCGCTTTATCAATATTTGGCACACGGTTCATTACTTGATGAATAATATTGCCATATTCATTCGGTAAGCAGAAACCAACGGTATCAGGAATATTAACTGTCGTTGCTCCTGCATCGATTGCCGCTTCTACAATACGGCAAATGTTATCAATCCCTGTACGACCGGCATCTTCACAGGAAAACTCAACATCATCAGTATAATTTCTGGCACGTTTTACCGCAGCAACCGCCATTTCGACTACATCATCAAATGAACGCTTTAATTTAGCCTCAACGTGTAATGCCGAGCTGGCAATAAAGGTATGAATACGGAATGCTTCTGCTACTTTTAAGGCTTCATAAGCTGCATCAATATCTTTTGCGACCGCTCGGGAAAGTGCCGCCACCCGGCTGTTTTTGATATGACGAGCGATGGTTTGTACTGATTCAAAATCCCCCGCTGAAGAAACCGGAAAACCGACTTCCATCACATCAACCCCTAAACGCTCTAAAGCAAGGGCAATTTGCAATTTTTCTTTTACGGTTAAACTTGCTTTTAATGATTGTTCGCCATCACGCAATGTTGTATCAAAAATAATAATGTTATTGTTGCTCATAATAAAACCTTCATTTTATTGGATAAAAAAAGCCCGCATTTTTAAGTGCGGGCAAGAATGTGGATAGTCCATTTACTTTTTCCAACCAATCTTTATCCTCGCACAGAATACGATAATAGAGATAATCGGAGTAAGGTAAAATTTTCCATATGTTGTGTTGTGTGTTTATGTTTGCATTGTTATTTGGTAAGTGTGTGTATATTATCGGCATCCCACTCAAAGTCAATAGCATTTTTCACTTTGCGCAACCGTTTACACCCCACTTAAAACTGGTCTAATTAGATTATTTTATTGAAAACATCTTATTTTTTAGTGAAAAAATCTATCCAGCTACAAAGGTATAATACAAAGCATTAATTTTAATAAAAAAACAGTATTTAACATTTCATCAAAAATTTTATAAAAAAATGTAAATTTTTTAGTTTCCTTTGAAGTTTAAGATTAAATTTGATAGCCTTTCTTCCAATTTTTATATAAAGGATAGCAAGATGACCCTACCATTTCGTGCCATTATTTCCGATCTCGATGGTACGCTATTAAATGCACATCATAAAATTGGCAATTTTACGATTGAGACATTAGAAAAATTATCGCAAAAAGGCGTAGATATCTTTTTTGCCACAGGCAGGAATTACCCTGATGTTTCTCATATTATCAACAAAGTAAATGTTAAAAATGCAATGCTGGTTACCTCAAATGGGGCAAGAGCAAACAATTTGGAGGGTAAAAAAATTGTTAGCCACTACTTACCAGAAGATATCGCTGTTGAGTTAATGAATATTAAATTTGACGATAAAAATGTTTGCCTAAACAGCTATCAAGGCGATGAATGGTTTATTAATAAAGAAATTCCAGAGCTAAAACATTTCCACCAAGAATCCGGTTTTGGCTACCAAGTAGCGGATTTTTCTAACCATCACGGCAGAGAAACAGAAAAAGTCTTTTTTATCGGTAAAACGGCTGAAGCCTTAATCCCGATTGAAAATTACATTCAAGAAACCTATGGCAGTTGTGTACAGATGACTTATTCCGCACTACTCTGCCTTGAAGTAATGGCTAAAGGTGTATGCAAAGCAAATGCATTAGAAGAGTTAGTGAAACTGCGTGGATATACATTAAAAGATTGTATCGCCTTTGGCGATGGTATGAATGACGTAGAAATGTTAAACTTAGCGGGCAAAGGCTGTCTAATGGCAAATGCCGATCCTCGTTTAAAATTAGCATTACCAAACAATGAAGTGATTGGTTTCAATAAAGATGAGGCTGTCGCTAGTTATATCCGTGAAATCTTTGATATCATCTAAAATTGCAAATTTTTCTAAAAAAACGACCGCTTGTAGCACAACATATCACAAAGGAAAAGTATGAAACGTAAAACATTAGCCACGTTGGTGCTAATTGCCGCTATCGGAATAGGAGGATATTTTTACTACAATCAGCAAAATAATGAACAACAAATTCATTATATTACTGAGGCAGTTGCTCGAGCTGAAATCAATAAAAATGTACTTGCCACAGGTTCAGTGCGAGCCAGCAAACGCACAGAGGTTGGGGCTCAAGTTTCAGGTAAAATCCAAAAACTCTATGTAGAATTAGGACAAGCAGTTAAACAAGGTGATTTAATTGCCGATATTGACTCAAGTAACCAAAGCAATAATTTAAGCACCGCTCAAGCCCAACTCGCCTCATACAAAGCGCAGCTTACTTCTGCACAAGTTGCCCTTGAAGTGGCTCAATCTAATTACAATCGATTAAGCAAATTATATAAAGCAAACAGCACGTCTTTAACCGAATTGGAAACGGCGAAAAATACGTTTGCCTCAGCCAAAGCAACGGTTGATAACATCAAAGCACAGTTAAAATCGGCAGAAATTTCAGTTAATGATGCTCAAACCAATTTAAATTATACTCAAATCATCTCGCCAATGGACGGAGTGATTGTCTCTGTACCTGTTTCTGTTGGGCAAACAGTTAATTCTAATCAAACTTCGCCAACAATTGTGCAAGTGGCTGATTTATCTAAAATGTTGATTAAACTTGAGATTTCAGAAGGTGATATTGCTCAGGTTAAAGTTGGGCAACAAGTTAAATTTACTACCCTTGCTGAGCCTAATCGAGAATATTTAGCAACAATTGATTCTGTTGATCCTGCTCTCACAACCCTTACTGATAACAACTACACCGAACAGTCAGGAAATACGGAAGCGATTTATTACTATGCCAATGTATCGATTGATAATACCGATAACAGCCTACGCATTGGAATGACAACCCAAGCTCAAATTACCATTGATAAGCGAGAACAGGTTTTAGTTGTTCCCACCAATGTGATTAAAAAACGTGGAAAAGAAAATTATGTATTGGTACTAGAAAATGGGAAATCCGTTGAAAAACCAATAGAAATCGGTATTTCAGATACTCAAAACACGGAAGTGCTATCAGGATTAAGTGAGAACGAGGCTATAATTGTTACACAAAGAGGAGAGAATGAACAAGTAAGCTCTACTAGAAGAGCAAGAATATTTTAGCATATAGGGCAAAATAGTTGGTCTTTTTGAACTTTATGCCCTATAAAATAAGCCCTTGCTTTTGGCAATGGCTTATTTTTTGTTATCGCTCTTGTAATGCTTGCTTCATTCTCGTTATCGGCTTAATTAAAGGGGCTGTAGTAGATTAGCCCTAAATCTCACACCATTTTCGCAACGTTTTGAGCTGTTCTTTTGGTGTGCCAAAGTTAAACCGAAATTCACATTCCTTCAAGAATAAAGGGAAATTTTTTCGGTTAATTCCGTTATATTTTCGGAGTACTCGCTTCGCTTGATTCCAAAAATTTTCAATGCCATTGATATGGTTTTGTTTCTCCGCAAAAAGTTCGGAATGGTTGATTCGCTCGTGATGAAATTCGCTCACATCAAGGGCATTATAGCGACGATAGGTATCCGTATAAACCCAGCTGTCAGGCTTGATTTTCCTTGTAATGACCTGCATTAGCGTTTCTGATTTGGTATTTTCTACCACTACGGCAAACACCTTTCCTTGACGCTTCAACAAACCGAATACAGCGACTTTCCCAGCCGCACCTCGCCCTCGTTTTCCTTTGCGATGACCACCAAAATAGCTTTCATCTACCTCAATTTTTCCCTCAAAAATTTCATGAGCTTCAAGGGCTAAATGGTGTTCAATGACCAGCCTAATTTTGTGGTAAAACAGGGCTGCCGTATTGGGTTGAATACCTAATAAATCAGCAGCGGTTCTAGCGGTCACTTCAGCAACAAAAAATTCAAGAAGCTTTTTCTGCAAAGATTTCTTTAATTTACAATGGGTTATCTTCATTTTTGTAGTATAGCAGTGATGCTAATCTACTACAGCCCCAAAAATATTTATAACAAGAAAAATCTTTTTCTGCTAAACCAAGTATATTTTGAGTATACCCAAAATATTTAACTATTTTATATAAATCTACAATTAAAGAAACATTTCAAAATCAAACTCAGATTTTTATAAGATAAAACACATCTATTTAACTGTTAATTTACATTGATTTACATTTAGAAACCAAATCCAAGCACAAAAAAAACAGAATAAAAAACCAAGAAAACCCAAAAAGCAGAATAAAAAACTGCCCCCCCCCCCCCCAGAAATGAAACATCCTGCTATTTAATGCTTTTCTAAAACCCAATTGTAAAATTAGGTAAATGTTTGTAAAAACAGTAACATAACCACTTAAAAAGCAAACACCTCAATAAGTTGGATAATTACCCAATTTATTGAGGTGTTTTATACTGGCTATAGCCTCTATGACTTACTCTTTGTCGTTTTTTATCTTCGCAAAAATCATTGCTAAGATAGGACCTGAAATATTGTGCCAGAAGCTAAATACTGCACTTGGTACGGCAATTACAGGGTTCGCTTTAAAGTGTAATGCGGCAAGAGCTGCCCCCAAGCCCGAGTTCTGCATACCCACTTCAATTGCCACCGCTTTGCTGTCTGCAATAGGTAGTTTGAATAAACGGCTCGCTAAATAGCCGATTAAATAACCTAGACCGTTATGTAACGCCACAACTGCAAAAATTAATAAACCAGACTCAATAATACGATCACGGCTAACTGATACCACAGCCGTTACAATTAACACGATCGCAATAACTGAAATTAACGGCATTGTTTGGCTGAATTGTTCTACTTTTTGCTTGAAGATAGTACGAATAACAACGCCAACAAAAATAGGCAATAGCACCATTTGTAATACCGAGATAAACATCGCTGTTGCATTAATTTCTAACCATTGGCTCGCAAATAAGTAGAAAATCGCAGGAGTTAAAACAGGTGCTAATAACGTAGAAATAGTTGTACAAGCCACCGATAAAGCCGTGTTACCACGAGCTAAATAGGTCATTACATTTGATGATGTACCACCCGGGCAGCAGCCTACTAAAATCACACCAATGGCTAAATCTGGCGGTAAGTTAAATGCTTTTGCTAATCCGTAAGCAATGCTCGGCATTACCACGAATTGAGCGATAACACCAATAATCACTGATTTTGGATTTTTCGTTACTTCCGCAAAATCTTTAAATGTTAAGGTTAAACCCATTCCAAGCATCACAATCCCTAATAGGTAAGGAATCCAAGGAACGAATTGTTTAAAGGTTTCAGGATATTGTGCTGCGATGAAAGCAAAAACCACCACCCAAATAGCGAAAGTTTTGCTGATAAATTGTGTAAATTTTAATAATGTTTGCATATAGCCTCTTTTCATTGTTAGATTTTTGTTAAAAGAATTATAAGGCTACCTGAGTTTAATTTAAAAGTGAATAGCGGGTAGAAATCTATAGCATTAATTACCTATTTTTGATTATAATGCACCTGTTTATCAGTAATAAAAATAAGGGTATTCTCTATGAAAAATCTTAAACTTTCTGTCATTAGTCTTACAACATTATTTGCTTTAACCGCTTGTTCGCATACGCATAAAAATAGCGATGAACACCACCAAATGGTGTTACAAGAACAAGCCACACTAGGAATTAACTGGATGCAACAATCCGGTGAATACCAAGCCCTTGCCCATCAGGCATTCAACACTGCCAAAGTGGCATTTGATCAAGCCAAAGTGAAAAAAGGCAAGAAAAAAGCCGTTGTGGTTGATTTAGATGAAACAATGGTAGATAACAGCCCTTACGCTGGCTGGCAAGTGAAAAATCATAAAGCCTTTGATGGTGAGAGCTGGACTCGTTGGGTAAATGCACGCCAAACAGGAGCCATTGCAGGGGCTGTTGAGTTTAACAACTATGTAAACAGCAACAAAGGCACAGTATTTTATGTTTCAAACCGTAAAGATGACGGCGAAAAAGCAGGCACTATCGATGATATGAACAAACTCGGCTTTACCGGCGTGAGTGAAAAAACCTTATTCTTGAAAAAAGACAAATCAAACAAAACGCCTCGCTTTGAAGAGATCGAAAAACAAGGCTATGAAATCGTGCTTTATGTGGGCGATAATCTAAACGACTTTGGCGATGCAACCTACCGTAAATCAAATGCAGAACGCCGTGCATTTGTGGCTGAAAATAGCAAATTATTCGGCAAAAAATTCATTGTATTACCAAACCCTAACTACGGCGATTGGGAAGGTGGTTTAGATAAAGACTACTACAAAAGCAATGCAGAAAGCCGTATTAAAATCCGCCACGATGCGATCAAAGCGTGGGACGGCAAATAACTCGCTAAATCATTCGTAAAAAACAACTAGAAAACGACCGCTTGTCAATCTTTTAGCCGATTACAAGCGGTCATTTTTCTATAAAATTTTGCAAAAGTTTGTTAGGATACCCAAACTTTCAATTCATACTAAAAGCAATAAGGAACGACCAATGACCGCAATGAAAATTACCCTTTCCCAACAAGCCGCCCCTGAAGTTTGGGGAAAGAATGCCCTGCTTTCTGTTAATGATGGGGGCTTTATCGTTCACAATTATAAAAAGGATTTAGCCACCATTCAAAAAGCCGCCCGTAAAATTAAAAATCAAGGTATTTTGAATGTGGCATTAGTTGGCGATGGTTGGAATGTAGAAGAATGCTGGGCGTTCCATCAAGGCTTTCACTCAGTTAAAAATCAAGGTTCGGTGGAATATCCAGATTTAGGCGAGCAACAAACAGAATTTGATAACCGTGTAAAATGTGCCACTTTTGTGCGTGAGTTAATTAATGAGCCTTCCGATACGCTAACGCCTGAAAAACTAGCACAACAAGCGGTTGAATTTATTCAAAAAATTGCAAAACCAAATAGCGTTTCTTATGAAATCATTCGTGGCGAAGCGTTGAAAGAACAAGGCTATCACGGAATTTGGACTGTTGGAAAAGGGTCTGCTAATCCGCCTGCATTCTTAGCATTAGACTTTAATCCAACCAATGATAAAAACGCTCCCGTGCTTGCTTGCTTAGTGGGTAAAGGCATTACCTTTGACACGGGCGGTTACAGCCTGAAGCCAAGTGATGGAATGAGTACAATGCGTACCGATATGGGCGGAGCGGCACTCTTAACAGGTTCACTTACCTTTGCCATTTCTCGTGGTTTAAACAAGCGTGTAAAACTCTATCTCTGCTGTGCAGAAAATATGGTTAGCCACAATGCGTTCAAGTTAGGCGATATTATCACTTACCGCAACGGTGTTACCGTTGAAGTGCTAAATACCGATGCCGAAGGGCGTTTAGTATTAGCTGATGGTTTAATTGATGCTTCAAAACAAAATCCGCAATTTATTATTGATGCAGCAACACTCACAGGTGCGGCAAAAGTAGCAGTAGGCAACGATTACCACTCTGTGCTTTCTATGGACGATAACCTAACCAACGCCCTATTTAACTCTGCGAAAGAAGAAAACGAGCCTTTCTGGCGTTTACCCTTTGAATATTTCCACAGAGGACAAATTACCTCCTCTTTTGCAGATATTGCAAACACAGGCACAATTCCTGTAGGGGCTGGAGCAAGCACCGCAACCGCATTTTTATCTTACTTTGTGGAAAATTATCAACAAAATTGGTTGCATATTGATGCTTCCGCCACATTCCGTAAAACTGCCAATGATTTATGGGCAGTTGGTGCAACAGGGCTTGGTATCAAAACCATCGCCAATTTATTGCTTTCTAAGTAAATATAAAACTGACAAGCAGTTACTTTTTACTAAAAATTTGCAAAAAATCAGCAAAATTTGACCGCTTGTTATCAAACAAAAAGGAAGAATGTGGCTAAATCCAATTACATTACCCGAGCAGGCTGGCAAGCCCTCGATCAAGAACTTAAGTTTTTGTGGAAAGAAGAACGCCCACAAGTTACCCAAGCGGTTTCTGATGCGGCAGCATTAGGCGATCGCAGTGAAAATGCGGAATATATTTACGGCAAACGCCGTTTGAGAGAAATTGACCGCCGAGTGCGTTTTCTTTCTAAGCGATTAGAAGTACTGCAAATCGTGGACTACCACCCCAAACAAGAAGGCAAAGTCTTTTTCGGGGCTTGGGTTGAACTCGAAAATGAAGAGGGCGAAGCCAAGCAATACCGCATTGTTGGCTGTGATGAGTTTGACCCTGCTAAAAACTGGATTTCGATTGATTCCCCTGTTGCCAGAGCGTTAATCGGCAAACAAGTTGATGACGAAATTCGAGTAGAAACACCCGTTGGCAAAGTGTTGCTTTACATTAATAAGATTTGGTATGAGCAAGTGAGTTAATACCAGTAGGGGCGAAAAATTTTTCGCCCCTACGCATATCTACCCAAATAACCTATCCATTTCTTCAATTAATGTTTTGCTTGGTTTATCAAAATAAACGCCGTTGTCAGTTTCTCCATTCATTGCTCGTAAAAATAGATACGCCACACCACCAAAATCACGTTCGTAATCGTAATTTTCGCCCAAGCGAGCCGTCAGATAACGGTGTACTGCAAGGGTATAAAGCAAATATTGTAAATCATAACGCTGTCTGCCCATCTCTCGCTGAATGTTTTCTTTCGTATAATTTTGTAGCAGATAACCTAAGAAATTCGATTTATAATCAATAAGATAAAATTTCCCATTCTGTTGCACAATGCAATCCACAAACCCACGCACAAAGCCTTCTAATTGCGGTAATTGCAGCTCGGGCAAGTTTTTCGCTAACGGGCTATGTTGTTTTAGTAACGTATTTAATTGGTGTAAAGCTTTATCATTTTTTAGGCGTAAATAGAATTGCCATTCATTTAATCGCTTCGCTTCATCAATCTCTTTTAAAGAGAAATTAGCTTCCGCCAAAGGGGTCGAAAGTATACGTTCAAACCACAATGATGTTGGCTCAATCCACTCTTCGTTTAACCCTAGTTGCTCACAAACTTTCGCAATACTTTCTCTGTCAATTAGTTCGCTAAATCGGCAATGCTCAAAAAAGCCGTGTAACACCGTCCCCACTTTAATACCGTGTGGGAATTGGAAGGGCGAAAAAGCATCAGTTTCCAACGTATAATCTGGCTCAATAACGTCAATATGCACATCTCTATCTTGGGCTAATTCCATCACTCTATCTTCTCTTCCTTCACTAAAACGCTCGTGCTGTGCATAAAGTGAAGTAAAGCTGGTGATCTGCCCTACTACTCGAATATTGCCATTAAAGGTTTTGGCTTGGTAATGCTCTTCTGTTTTATTATTTTCCCAACGGCTAAATGGTAATTGCTCTTCCACTTCAATCATATCGGCTGAAATCTGTTTTTGAGCAAAATAATCCGCCACGCTTGATTTTTCTTTCGGTAACTCGCCTTCTGCTAATAAATAATGCAACGGACTCCAACCTGAAATCATTTTTGGTAACACTAAATTAAGCTGTGATTCCGCACGGGTTAATGCCACATAAAACAGACGAAGATCTTCCGCATAGGCTTCATTTTGGATTTGCTCTTTTGCCTCTTCTTCGCCTAAATACCAATCCAGCTCGCCTTGTGCATTGCGGTATAAGCCTAAATTTGCTTTCGTATCGCCCTCACTTTTTTCTGCGGCAAACGGCAACCAAACAATAGGATACTGCAAGCCTTTTGAGCCGTGAATCGTTACAATTTTGATCAACTCCTCTTCGCTTTCAAGACGAAGTTGCTGTTCATCATTAAAATCTGGAGAGCTGATTTGCTTTTCATACCAACGCACCAGCTCGGTTTCTGATTCCAATGTTTGCGATGTTTCTTGTAGAATTTCAGTTAAATGCAATAAGTCGGTAATTAGCCTATCAGCGTTCGCTAAACTTTTTAATCGCTCAATAATACCTTGCTCCAAATAGATTTTATGCAGCATCGGCAAAATGCCCTGCTCTTTCCAAATGGAGCTGTATTCCACAAACTGATTAACCTTTAAATCCCACAGCATTTCGTTTTCTTTGTAGCGATAAATCTCTGCTGCACTTAGCCCCCAAAGGGTTGAACCTAAGGCAGAGAATAAGGCTTTATAGTTGTAAGGATTCAGCCCTGCTTGTAAGATCCTGCAAAGCTCTTTCGCAATTTCCGAGCCAAATACAGACGCCGATTCCGCCAAATAAACCGATTTTATATTCCGCTTCGCTAAGGCTTTTTTAATGCGTTTTGCCTGAGAGCCTTTTCTCACCAAAATGGCAATATCTTTTGGCTCAAACGGTTTGAATTCACCATTTTTCTCAATGCCAAATTTTCCCTCACTCATTGCATTAAGCTGTTGATGAATTTGATACGCACAAATTTCTGCCACATCATCGAGCTTGGTTTTCTCGCTGGTGTAGCAAATAAAATGCCCTTGCTCGCTAATCAGCTTGCCTTTGTTGCTATCTGCTTCAACAGGGTGAAAGCCAATATCTTCATAAAGAAATGGCGGTTTTTCCCCATTTGCAAAATTAAACAAATTATTGACCGCTTGTACCACCTCAGGCAACGAGCGCCAGTTTTTGCCAAGCGTAAATTGCTCGCTCGCCTGTTTTGCCGCTCTTAAATAAGTGAAAATATCCGCCCCACGGAATTTATAAATAGATTGTTTTGGATCGCCAATCATAATAAAACCGTTATCGCTCTGCTCCGCCATAAAAATTTGGCTGAAAATTTCATATTGGGTGAGATCGGTATCTTGGAACTCATCAATCATCGCAAACGGATAAATGGAACGAATTTTTTGGGCTAAGGCTTTGCCTGTTTGCGGATTTTTCAACGCTTGGTTCAGCATTGTCAGCAAATCATCAAAACCACGTTGCGGGTGCGATTGCTTATAGTTTGCTAACTTATTTTTTAAACCGATTAGGAATTGATAGAGTAAAATAGATTTTAAGCTGTGTTCAAATTGCTCTTTGTAAGCGGTCAAAAATGCCTGATTTTTTACAAGTTGAGGTAAATCCATCGGCTCGCAGCTTTTCTTCGTGCCTGCGGCAATTTTCACTGATGTGAACAAATAGAACTCATCAGGCAAATAACGGTTTGCCGAATTTGCCCATTGATTCATTGCAATCACACCTGCTTCAAAAGTCGCAGGGCGATACCAACCGCCGTGTAACGTTGTTTTATTTTTAAGATCTTGCCTAATTGCTTCTATTAGCTCTTCACTATGGCTTTTCCAGTAAGATTTTACCTCATCTATGAACCGATTATATTCCGCTAACTGCTCAGAAAAATATTGATTTAAAAAGGCTTTCGGCTCTGGCAATTCACTAGATAAATAATGTCTTACTGCACTTAACGCACTTTCTGGCGTGATTAATTCAGCCGAAATAATTTCACTTTCTGTTACGCCTTGCGGATAAAACTGCTCTCGCCACACCTCTTCGCTTAATTTTTTCAGTAAATCGCTTTGGTTAGGCTGTAAATCTAAATCAAATCGTACGCCTGATTCAAAAGCGAATTGCACCAACATTTTTTGGCAAAAGCCGTGAATGGTAAACACACTGGCGGTATCAATTTCCCGTTCGGCAATGCTTAAACGCAATAAAGCCTCGTGAATATCCTTAATTTGCGGATAAAGTTGCTCTAAAAATGTAAGATTATTAGCATAAGACTTACCTGCCGTTTCCTCTTCTGCCACTTTATCTTTAAAAAAATCGGCACATTGCTGAATATTTTTTCGGATACGGTTTTTCAGCTCTTCCGTTGCCGCTTTGGTAAAGGTTACCACTAAAATTTGCTCAACGGTAAGCGGCACACAGCCCACGCCGAGCAATAAACGTAAGTAAATATTGGCAATCGTAAAGGTTTTACCTGTACCGGCAGAGGCTTCTATTAAGACAGATTTGTTTAAAGGTAATGTAATAGGATTTAGATTTTGCATAACTTACCAACAGAAAAATAACTAATAATTAGATTTTATCGGTAAAGAAAAAGAATGGCTAGTATGAAGTAAATTTACTATTTTTTAATCTCTCTTGAAGGAAAATTCAATTTATTCTGTGATCAAGCTCACAAATCTGAATAAAAGTTTGAATTTTTTGCTTTTTTGTGTACACATAAAATTTCCACATTCCGATTTCATAAAAATACATATAAAAATCAATATGTTATTTTAACACCTTATAATTTTACTCCAAAAAAATTATTGGAATTGTGATCCATATCTCATTTTTAAATGGAGTGAAATTTCATTATAAATTTATAACACATTGATTTTTAATTACTTTTAAAAAATCAATAAATTTCATAAAATTTGCGATTTTTTTATTTATGTAAATTTCGCCACAATACAAACACTTTTCTACCTGCCGGGCAACCGGATTGTAAAACTCTAACTATAAGGAAAAACATTATGAAAAAAACACTTCTTGCATTAGCAGTAGCAGCTATGGCTGCCAGTGGGGCAAACACTTCTGTTATCTATGAAAAAGACGGTACAAAAATTGATGTAGATGGTCATCTTGCATTAGAAGTTATGAAAGCTAAAGATAAACGTACTGATGTTGTTGATAGAGGTTCACGTGTTCGTTTCCGTGCTTTCCAAGAAATCGCTAATGGTTATGAAGCTTTAGCAGTTGCTGAATTACGTTTCTCTTCTAAAGAGAAATTAGGCGATGATATTCGTGCACATCGTTTATTCGGTGGTGTTCAACACAAAGATATCGGTTCTTTAACTTTCGGTAAACAATTAGTATTGGGTGACCACATTCCTAAAGCAAACTACACTTGGGAAATGGGCGGTAACGTATTCTTAGATTCTCACGGTAAAGCATTACACTTTATGTCTGCTAAATTTAACGGTGTGCGTGTAGCAGCTGACTACTACGTAGGTCATTCAGATAAAACTAAAGTAGATGAAGGTCAAGGTTTCCAATTAGATTTATTCTATGACGGTCAATTAGGCGATGCAAAAGTACGCTTTGGTTCAGGTTACGGTGAATTAACTGCGGCTAAAGCAGGTGCAAGCACTTCAGTATGTAATGGATATGCTAAATTAACTGATAAAGATGGAAATGAACTAAATCCAGTACAAACAGTATGTATCAAAGAAACAGTTACTGTGGGTAAAGAAGAAGAATTCAAACGTAAATTTGCAGGCGTAGGTTTTGATATCAACTACGGTAACTTTACTACAGGTATCGACTGGGCTTATGCTAAATCACCAAAAAGTCAAGCTGCAAATACATTCCAAACATTTGGTAGTAAAAAATTTGAGAAAATCAACCGCTTTGATGTGGGTTTAAAATATGCAGTAACTCCACAAAATAACATCTACGGTGGTGTATTATTCGGTACAGGTCAAAATGATGGCGAAGCTAAAGCTAAAAACTTAGGCTGGAAAGCAGGTGTTGACCACAGATTCAACAAATTCGTTGCTATTTACCTAGAAGGTGGTAAAGCTAGAACTAAACAAGCGGGTAAAACTATTGAAGACAATAGCACAATCAGATTAGGTACTCGTATCACATTCTAATATAAAACCACTCACCTTAGTTTTTTAGCCACTCGAAAGAGTGGCTTTTTTGTTTGATTGACACGCTAAGTGCATCCCTACGATTATTTTATTTTTTCTAATTTTGCAATTAATTGCTCTACTGGCACGGATTGAATTTTTCGCATTTGCCAAAGTAATAATCCGCCCGCTAAACTTAAACCAATGCAAAATACAAGCCAAAAGCCTTGAGCCGCCATCGGTTGTACAATCCAATCGGTTCTTGCCAGCACATAACCAAGTGGAATACTGACAATCCAGTAGCAGAAAATAGTTACATATAAAATCGGTTGGGTATGTTTGTAGCCACGCAAAATCCCGTTTGCGACCGCTTGAATAGCATCAGGAATTTGGTAAACCGCTGCGAAAATCAGTAAATGTGCGGTAATCGCAATAGAAACCGGGTTGCTGGTAAAAGCAAGCGGTATAACATTTTTCAGTAAAATAATAATGATTGCGGCAATAATCGCTAAAATAGTGGCGGTAATAAGAGCGTGATAACTTAGCACTTTCGCCCTTTCTACATTTTTTTCACCTAATGTTTGCCCAATCATAATCGTGGTTGCAATGCCAAATGACATCGGGATCATAAAAAACAGTGAGCTGGTTTGCAGAGCTGCTTGATGACTTGCTACAACTTGTGAGCCAAGTGGAGAAAGAAAAAGTGCTGAGGTTGAGAATAGCATCACTTCGGTAAAAATCGCAAAGGCAATTGGCAAGCCCAATTTACAAAGTTTTAGCAAAATTTGACCGCTTGGTGTGTCGAGCCATTTCTCAAATAATCGAATATCTTTTTGTGACGGGTTGGTGTAGCAATAATGCAACAACATTAAAAACATAACCCAGTTCACAATCAAAGTTGCTACTCCACAGCCAACTGCTCCCATCTCAGGTAAGCCAAATTTGCCAAAAATAAAAATATAGTTCAGCGGAATATTAAGCAATAATCCGAAAAAAGTAATTCGCATTGCAGGTTTTGGGTTAGATAGCCCATCGTTCATACAACGTAAAGTTACACCAAGCAAGGCTGGAATTAGCCCAACTGCCATCACCGCTAAATACTGTTGTGATTTAATTGAAAATTCCGCTGGTGTTTCCATTAAGTCTAAAATCAAATGGCTATTTAAAAAAATAGCAATCAGTGGAATAGACATTGCAAACACAATCCAATAGCCTTGTCGCACTTGGTTTGCGATTAAATGGCGATTACTAGAACCGTTGAGATAAGATACTGTTGGTGTAATGGCGTTTAAAAGCCCTAACACAAATAGAAAAAGCGGAAAATAAATGGAATTACTGACCGCAATAGCAGAAACATCGTCATCACTGACTAAACCAGCCATTACAATATCAGCTAAGCCCATTCCCGAAGCAGAAAGCTGGGAAATAAAAATCGGCAATGATAATTTAAATAACTTACTGGCATTTTGTGGGTATTCTTGCCATTTTAAATTCATATAATTCATCTCTTAAAATCTAAGTGTATCTTTATTTTACCTTAGAAAGCGGTTGTTTTTTTCAAATTTTTTGCAAGGAAGAAAAAGCCTCCAGAGATTTCTCCCTAGAGGCTTAAGAATTAATCAACCGTTATTTTGCGGCTTTTAACTCTTGATAGTATTTTTCGTAAAGCTCAATTGCATCGCCTACATCATCTTGCCATTGAGATTTTTGTAAAATATCTGCTGTTGGATAAATTGATGGGTCTTCAGTAATCTCTTTAGGCAATACTTTTAACGCTTCAACGTTTGAAGTTGGGTAGCCAATTTCTAACGTTAATTTTTCAGCTACTTTTGCACTTAATAAGTAGTTGATTAATTTATGTGCGTTTTCTTTGTTTTTCGCGTTTGCAGGAATCGCTAAAGTATCCACCCAAAGAACAGGACCTTCTTGTGGGAATACCATATCAATTGGTGCGTTTTCTTTCTTCGCAATACGCACTGAACCGTTCCATAACTGACCTACTGATACTTCACCAGAAATAAATGCGTTTGCAGGGTTATCTGAGTTGAAGGCAAGAATATTTGGACGAAGTTTTAATAGCTCCTCGTAAGCTGCTTTGATTTCTTCAGGATCTGTTGTATTAGGGTTTTTACCTAATTTTAATAATGCAAGATTGAACACTTCGCGAGCATCATCTAATAATTGAATTTTGTTCGCAAACTCAGGTTTCCATAAATCACCCCAAGAAGTAAAAGCATCACCTTTGTAATCTGCTGTACTAAATGCAATACCCGGAGCGCCTAATAATTGTGGTAATGAGTATTTGTTACCTTGATCATAAGGTTTATTTAACCAATCTTGGTTTAATTCTTTAATTACCGGAAGTTGAGCGTGATCTAATTCTGCTAACATTCCTTCTTTAGCCATTTTAGAAACAAAGTAGTTTGATGGTGCAATAACATCATAACCACCATCTTTACCTTGTAATTTTAATTTAGCGTACATTGTTTCGTTAGATTCAAGACTTGAAACTTCTACTTTAATACCGGTTTCTTTGGTAAAGTCATCTAACAAGCCTTCAGGAACATACTCAGTCCAAGTATAAAGGTGAACTGTTTGATTTGTTGCTTGAGGTTTCGCTTCTGCCGCAGTTGTGCCTGCTGCTTTTTCTTCATTACACGCTGTTAATGCAACTGTTGCTAAACCTGCTGCAAATAAACCCGCTAATTTTTTCATTTAAGTTTTCTCCGTTAAAGAAAAGTGATTAAAAAATATAGCCTTGCCTAAGGGCGTTATTAAAGACTAGGGAATTTTAAGCCACCCCTTAGATTTTGCAAGCCTTTTCTTATCAAGAAATGTAATTTTTTGGTAAAAAAACGTAATAATGAGCTTGAAATCCCTTAATTTATCGCTATATTAAAGAAAATTTTATACTTTCTATTAGGTGTTAAGAGGATTAAAAATGACTATTCAAAATGAAAACGTACAAGAAGAACTAAAACAAGAAGAAATTCAAGCTGAAGTTGTAAATGAAGAAGCAGAGCAAGAAGAACAAAATGCACCGCAAGAAGATCCTTTAGCACTTGCTCAAGTTCGCATTGCTGAATTAGAAGCCTATATTGCAGAAGCTGATAAACGTGAGCAGGATATTCAATTACGAGCTCAGGCAGAAATTCAAAATATTCGCCGACGTACAGAACAAGATGTAGAAAAAGCTCACAAATTTGCTTTAGAGAAATTCTCGAAAGAGTTGTTAAATGTAGTTGATAACCTAGAACGTGGCTTAGATGCATTAGATAAAGCCGTTACTGATGAAACCACCCAAGCTCTAGTTGATGGTGTTGAGATGACTCACAAAGAGTTCATCAATACCCTTGCTAAATTTGGTGTAGTAGCGATTGGCGAAGTAGGCGAAGCATTCAATCCAGAATTACACGAAGCCATTTCAATGCAGCCTGCCGAAGGAGTTGAATCAAACCATATTAGCACTGTATTACAAAAAGGTTACACTTTACACGGACGAGTGATTCGCCCAGCAATGGTAATGGTAGCAAACTAAATTTTAGATTTTCGACAAAGATCACAAAATTAACCCAAACGCCTACTTGTGGTTATGCTAGATTGATTAATAACTTAACCACAAGAGGAAATTAATATGGAAGCGACAATGAGCCTACGATTTGATAAATTGCGTTTTGTCAAACGCTTGCAAGAAGCCAACCAAACGCAGGAAATGGCGGAGGCATTTGCTGATGCCCTAGATAGGGCATTGGAGCAGAGTCAAAGCCAACTTCTAACCAAACAGGAATTCGAATTAAGAATTGCCCAATTAGAAAATCGCCTACAAGAGAGTTTTAATAATATGCTCTATAAAATGGCGGGATTAATTGTCGCCGGTGTTGGGATTATGATGAGCCTAATGAAATTTATCAACTAACCTCCATTCTTTTAACCGCCCTTACTTCTTTGAGGTAAGGGTTTTTACATTTTAGATAACGATGACATTACAATTCAACTCTGTTGCCCTACTTTTAGTGGTACTGATTATACTGGGTTTAGTCAGCCAGAACAGTGCAGTCACAATTTCCGCTGCGGTGTTGCTGATTATGCAACAAACCCTGCTGTCTAAATACATTCCGTTTGTCGATCAATACGGTTTAAAAATCGGGATTATTATTCTCACCATCGGTGTTCTCAGTCCGCTGGTGTCGGGGCGGATTACCCTGCCCGATTTAAGCGGATTGCTAAACTGGCAAATGCTCTTTTCGATTCTTGCCGGCGTACTGGTAGCGTGGCTTGGTGGACGAGGCGTGAGCTTGATGGGCAATCAGCCTGTATTAGTCACTGGACTGCTGATTGGTACGATTATCGGTGTAGCATTATTTAAAGGCGTACCTGTCGGGCCTCTGATTGCCGCCGGTATTTTATCGCTTGTGTTAGGAAAATCATAATGACTGAACTGTTGCATAAAAAGCAGAAAAATCAACCGCTTGTCAAACTGGAAAATATCACCACCAGCGATTTCCGCCGTCTGCTCGGCCGATTAAAAGGGGCGGAAAATATCAAAAATGAAGCAAACAAGCGATCAGTTTTAGACGAAATTCAGCAAGATCTTAATGCTTGTCAGGCTCGCTTTTTCGCCCGCCAACAGCACGCTCAAAACCTCAAAATCGACTATCCCGATCTGCCGGTTTCTGCCCGCCGTGAAGAAATTTTAAAGCTGATTGCAGAAAATCAAGTAGTCGTCATTGCGGGTGAAACCGGTTCGGGCAAAACCACCCAGTTGCCGAAAATGTGCTTGGAGCTGGGGCGAGGCGTGAAGGGCTTAATCGGCCATACCCAGCCTCGCCGAATTGCCGCTCGTTCTGTGGCGACCCGTATTGCCGAAGAGCTGAAATCGGAGCTGGGTGAGACGATCGGTTATAAAGTCCGTTTTAACGATCAGGTCAGCGAAAACAGCCTTGTTAAACTGATGACAGACGGTATTCTGCTGGCTGAAATTCAGCACGATCGCTACCTCAATCAGTACGATACGCTGATTATTGACGAAGCTCACGAGCGTTCGCTGAATAACGATTTCATCTTGGGCTATTTAAAGCAAATTTTGCACAAACGCCCTG
Source organism: Mannheimia sp. E30BD (assembly GCF_041807785.1). Taxonomy (NCBI): domain Bacteria; kingdom Pseudomonadati; phylum Pseudomonadota; class Gammaproteobacteria; order Pasteurellales; family Pasteurellaceae; genus Mannheimia; species Mannheimia sp. E30BD. The sequence goes on along the minus strand of NZ_JBGTYX010000008.1, from coordinate 59,465 downwards.
ATCTGAAAGTGATCATCACCTCCGCCACCATTGATGTGGAACGCTTCTCCAAACATTTTAACAATGCCCCGATTATTGAAGTGTCTGGGCGGACTTTCCCTGTGGAAGTACGTTATCGTCCGATTGTTGAAGAGGAAGATCAAGACCAACTGCAAGGGGTTTTAAATGCGGTTGATGAGCTACAAGCCGAAGGGCGAGGCGATATTCTCATTTTTATGAACGGCGAACGGGAAATTCGGGACACCGCCGAAGCCCTGCAAAAACAGGAACTTCGCCACACCGAAATTCTGCCACTCTACGCCCGTTTGTCAGCATCAGAACAGCAACGGATTTTCCAGCCAAGTGGCGGCTTAAATCGCATTATTCTGGCAACCAATGTGGCGGAAACCTCGCTTACCATTCCGAATATCAAATATGTGATTGATACGGGTACGGCTCGGATTTCCCGTTATAGCTACCGCACCAAAGTACAGCGGTTGCCGATTGAGCCGATTTCTCAAGCCTCTGCCAACCAGCGAAAGGGGCGTTGTGGGCGGATTTCAGAGGGGATCTGTATCCGCCTCTACTCAGAGGAAGATTTCAACGGCCGCCCGAAGTTTACCGATCCGGAAATTTTGCGAACCAATTTGGCTTCGGTGATTTTGCAGATGACCTCGCTTGGATTGAGCGACATTGCCTCGTTCCCGTTTGTTGATGCTCCTGATAGCCGTCAGATTCAGGACGGGATTCGGTTACTTGAAGAATTAGGTGCTATCGCCGTAGGGACGCCACGCTTGGCGTCCGCAAAAAATGTCGCAACGGACACCAAGCGTGGTGTCCCTACACATCGTCTTACCCAAATCGGCCGCCAACTCGCTCAACTTCCTGTCGATCCCCGTTTAGGCCGAATGATTGTGGAAGCGACGAAAAACGGCTCATTGCACGAAGTGATGATGATCGTCTCTGCTCTCTCAATCCAAGATCCTCGAGAACGCCCGCAGGAGAAACAACAGTCGGCGGACGACAAACATCGCCGTTTTGCCGATAAAGAGAGCGATTTCTTGGCGTTTGTGAATTTGTGGCACTTTATTCAAACCCAACAAAAAGAGCTGTCGAAAAACCAGTTCCGCAACCTTTGCCGTAAGGATTACCTCAACTACAACCGTGTGCGGGAGTGGCAGGATATTTATCACCAACTCCGCCTCGCAGTGCGGGAAATGGGGCTGAAAATTAACAGTGAACCGGCAGCTTATCAGCCGATTCATACCGCTCTGCTGACCGGCTTGCTGTCGCATATCGGCTTGAAAGATAACGAAAAAATGCACTATTTAGGGGCGAGAAACGCTCACTTCTTTATCTTCCCGAACTCGGTGCTTTTCAAAAAACAGCCGAAATGGGTGATGGCAGCGGAATTAGTAGAAACCACTAAACTCTGGGGGCGAATGGTGGCACGGATTGAGCCGGAATGGGTCGAACCGTTGGCGGTGCATTTAACCAAATCCAGTTATAGCGAACCGCACTGGGCGAAGTCCAAAGGAGCGGTGATGGCATCGGAAAAAGTCTCACTGTTCGGCATTCCGATTGTGGCACAACGCCCTGTCAATTATGGCTCGATTGACCCTAGTGTCAGCCGTGAAATTTTTATCCGCTCGGCATTGGTGGAAGGCGAGTGGCATAACAATTACAAATTTTTCAAAGAAAATCACCGCTTGATCCGTGAAGTGGAAGCGTTGGAACACAAATCTCGCCGCCGTGATATTTTGGTGGACGAGCAGGTACTGTTTGAGTTTTACGATCAGCGGGTCGGCACGGAAGTGGTTTCCGCCAAACACTTTGATTCGTGGTGGAAAATCGCCTCGAAAAACGATCCTGAACTGCTCAATTTTGAAAAATCGTTCCTGATTAACGACAACGCCAACTTGGCGAGCGAGCTGGATTTCCCGAATTTCTGGCATCAAAATGACCTGAAACTCAAACTCAGCTATCAGTTTGAAGTGGGGAAAGATCACGATGGCGTGACGGTGCATATTCCACTGCCGTTGCTCAACCAAGTCGAACCCGAAGGCTTTGATTGGCAAATACCGGGACTTCGCCACGAGCTGATTGTGTCGCTGATTAAGAGCTTGCCGAAATCGCTCCGCCGAAATTTTGTGCCGGCTCCGAACTATGCGGACGCCTTTTTAGGGCGTGCCGAACCGTTTAAAAAGCCGTTGTTGGAGAGTTTAAGTTACGAACTTCGCCGAATGACGGGCGTGCTGGTAGATATTGAGCAGTGGGACATCAGCCAGCTGCCGCCACATTTGCGAATGACTTTCCGTGTAGTGGACGACAAAGGCAAAAAACTACAAGAGAGCGAAAATTTAGACGAACTGAAATTTGCCCTCAAAGATGAGGTGCAGAACACACTTTCCAACATTGCCGATGACGGCATTGAGCAGAGTGGCGTGCATATTTGGAATTTTGCCGAACTACCGCAATTCTACGAGCAGAAAAAAGCCCATTTCAGCGTGAAAGCCTACCCTGCGATTGTTGATGAGCAAACGGCGGTTGGCGTGAAGCTGTTTGAAACAGAGTTTGAACAAGCACGGGCAATGCGGGCAGGTTTACGCCGTCTGCTGTTGTTGAATGTGCCATCGCCGATTAAATATCTGCACGAAAAACTGCCGAATAAAGCCAAACTCGGTTTATATTTCGCCCCGTTCGGCAAAGTGATGGAGCTGATTGACGACTGTATCGCCTGCGCAGTGGATAAATTGATTGATGATTTCGGCGGTTTTGTCTGGAACGAAGAGAAATTCAACCAACTGCACGAACACATTCGGGCAAATCTGAATGAAACAACGGTGGAAATTGCCAAACAGGTGGAGAAATGTTTAACGCTGGCTTATGAGCTGAGTAAACGCTTAAAAGGCAAGCTGGATTTCACAATGGCGTTTGCGTTAAGTGATATTAAGGCTCAAATTGACGGGCTGATTTATCCGAATTTTGTGACGCAAACCGGCTACCAACGCTTAGGCGATCTGCACCGCTACCTTACCGCAATTGAACGCCGTTTAGACAAGTTGGTGGTCGATAGCAACACCGACCGAGCCAAAATGCTACGGGTCGAACAGGTGCAAGAAGCCTATAAACAGCTGTTAAACAAGTTACCGAAATCGAAAGCCGTTCCTGATGAGGTCTTGGAAATTCGCTATATGATTGAAGAATTGCGGGTCAGCCTGTTTGCTCAACAGCTTGGCACGAAATATCCGATTTCTGATAAGCGGATTTTGAATTTGATAAAAGAGCTTTAGAAATGCAACAAGCGGCTACAAAAAGCGATGCTTTTTGTAGCCGCTTGTTTTTATTAAATCACTTTGGTTACATACAAGGTAATCCCATCAACACGTTGAACTTGTACTTTATCACCTAAATGAAGTTCTGAGCCAATAACTCGCCAAGTGGTGTCGCCGAACTTGCCTCTGGCAATACCATTTTCCAAAATCTCAACAATAACACCTTGCATACCAATCATTGATTGTTCTCTTGAATTGAGCGAGGTAAATTTATCATTTTGCTTGTCTTTAGAATGTTGATACTTCCACCAAATCAGACTAAAAACAATGGCAAGTAGGGCGAAGCCGCTAATCTGAATGCCTACAGATAAAGGAGGCAATAACCAGACCAAAACTGCTAGTAAAATAGCGGAAAGCCCCCACCACATAATAAATACACCGGGAATGATTAATTCTAACGCCAGTAATACAAAGCCTAGAATTAACCAACCTTTCCAATTAAATAGCCACTCCATATTTTCTCCTTGTAAAAGCAGAATTACTTGCTACTATTTTGAGTCCCTTTTAATAATTCAGCAACACCTGCCACAGAGCCGATTAAGTTGCTGGCCTCTAATGGCATTAGCACCACTTTGCTGTTTTCTGCCGAGCCAATATCTTTCAATGCTTCTGTGTATTTTTGGGCGATGAAATAATTAATAGCGGTGGTATCTCCTTTGGCGATAGCGTCAGATACCATTTGAGTTGCTTTTGCCTCTGCTTCCGCTGCACGTTCTCGAGCTTCTGCTTGTAAAAATGCTTCTTGACGTTCACCCTCTGCTTTTAAAATACGAGATTGCTTTTCACCTTCGGCACGCAAGATTTCCGCTTGTCGAATACCTTCTGCTTCTAAAATATCTGCACGCTTATTACGTTCTGCTTTCATTTGAGCATTCATCGCCGCCACTAATTCTTTTGGTGGGCGAACATCACGAATTTCGATACGAGTTACTTTCACGCCCCAAATATTAGTGGCTTCATCAACAATCGAAAGCAAGCGACTATTAATAATATCACGCTGTGAAAGCATATCATCTAAATCCATCGAACCTAGTACAGTACGCATATTCGTCATAGTTAAATTAACAATCGCCTGCTCTAAATTATTCACTTCATAAGCTGCTCGGCGGGCGTCAATGGTTTGTACAAAGCAGACTGCATCAATCGACACGCTAGCATTATCACGAGAAATAACCTCTTGCGAAGGAATATCTAACACCTGTTCCATCATATTGATTTTTCGACCTACTCTGTCAATAAAAGGTAATACAATATTCAGTCCCGGTGTGAGGGTTTTGGTATAACGCCCGAAACGTTCGATTGTCCAATGATACCCCTGTGGCACAATTTTGATGGTTGAAGTTAATACAACCAATACCAAAATCACAAATGCCAAACCTAAAAACGGTAGTTCAAATTCCATCATTTTTCTCCTTTAAATGAATGATTAAATTTCAATCGGTAGTTGCCAATTAATTGGGGATATTTGTTTTGAAATCAAGTAATTATTTGCTTTTGAAAAATGTTTACAGCCAAAAAATCCACGATAAGCAGATAGTGGCGATGGGTGCGGAGAAGCTAATACACAGTGGCGATTGCGATCAATAAACTGTCCTTTTCGCTGAGCGTGGCTGCCCCAAAGTAAAAAAACTAAATTCTCTCGGTGTTCATTTAATTGAGTAATAACTTTATCAGTAAAGGCTTCCCAACCAATTTGTGAATGCGAGCCTGCTCTACCTTGCTCCACAGTCAGGCTAGTATTTAGCATAAACACGCCTTGTTTTGCCCAATCAATTAAATAGCCGTGATGTGGAATCTGAAATCCCTCAATATCATCGGATAATTCCTTATACATATTCAACAAAGATGGCGGTGGAACAACGGGAGGCTTAACAGAAAACGCTAATCCGTGTGCTTGATTTGGCCCATGATATGGATCTTGCCCTAAAATCACCACCTTTACCTCACTAAATTCGGTTAAAGCAAAAGCACTAAATACCTCATTTTGGGGTGGATAGATCACTTTTCCTGCCAACCGTTCATTATGAACATATTGCAAAATCTGTTGAAAATAATCTTTCTGCTTTTCTTCGCCTAAGGCTTCTGTCCAAGTTTTCATAAAAACGCCCTTGTGATTAAATTTTGTTCAAGTAGAATATTTTAAGCTAAAAATGGTTAAATTTTTATCGCTTTTTATCTAAAAAGAGGTACAATAATTTCAAATAAATTTGAACATTTAAACTTTTTTCATAATTTTTAACTTTATAGGAGAACTAAAATGATTAAAGGTGTACAAATCACTAAATCAGACAATAGCAACTTATTAAACTCTTTTTGGTTATTAGATGAAGCTAAAAACGAAGCTCGTTGCTTAGCGGCTAAAGCTGGCTACCAAGAAGATCAAATTGTTGCCATCAGCGAATTAGGCGACATCGCATACCGTGAAGTACCGGTAAATGTTGCACCAACTATCAAAGTGGAAGGTGGTCAGCACTTAAACGTGAATGTTTTACGCCGTGAAACATTAGAAGATGCTATTCAAAACCCAGAGAAATATCCACAATTAACTATTCGTGTTTCAGGCTATGCAGTGCGTTTCAACTCACTAACTCCTGAACAACAACGTGATGTGATTACTCGTACTTTCACTGAAAGCCTATAATAACAGCTTTTAATATGAAGAAGCACCCAATGGGGTGCTTTTTTGTTGCTTGGTAGAGAATAACAAGCGGTCAAAATACTGGTTAAATTTACAAAAAAATTTAAATAAAGTATTGACACTGTTTTTTTGCACAGTAAAATAACCTGTATAAAAAGACAGATAGGGGATCTTACAATGGCTTCATTAAAACAAATTTCAGCACAAACGGCATCTTATCAACCAATTCCACTTTATCGGGATTTTAACAGCAGTCGTTCTGTAAAACTTGATCTTAATTCACTCTGTATTAAACGCCCAACAGACACTTTTTTATTCACGTTAAAAATCCTAATTTAATTGCGTGGGGAATTGAACTGGATGATTTACTGATTGTAGAAAATACCGATCAATATTTAGTGAATGATTTATTGGTACTAGAAAAAAATGGCGAATATAAATTCTATCAATTCTTTAGTGAGCTTGAAAATGCACAAGGTGTGAATGAAAAAATCCTGTTTTCATTAAATGTAAGCGAACCAAATTTGAGAATTACTGACTGGAATGAGATAAGAATTTCCGGTGTAATTACCAATGTAGTACATCAAATGCGTACCCGTGGAGCATTTACACAAAGTAAACAGCGTGCAGCATAAAATAGAAAATAAAATAAGGACACTCATTTAGTGTCCTTATCAATCTTTAATTAAATTACTCGGCGAGATTGGGTATAAGTTCTTGACCAGTAACGCTCCGATAATGAACTTGTCATTACTCCACGGCTTGTGCTAGCGTGGATAAATTTCCCATTACCGATATAAACACCAACATGGTGGTTTTTACGGAAGAAAACTAAATCGCCCGGGCGTAAATCTGATTTTGAAATAGAACGTCCAATATGACGCTGTCCTGCGGTTGAACGAGGCATATTTTTATTGAATGCTTTCCCCATTACCTCACGGACAAAAGCAGAGCAATCAATGCCCGCTTTGGTTGTGCCCCCCATACGGTAACGTGTGCCAACCCAGTTACGATAAACACTATTAATACGATTACTGTTACTCGCAGTTTGTTCTGCACGAGAGGAATGTTGAGGGCGGTTTGTTGAGATAGAAGATTTAGATAATCTTTCTGCTTTACTTGCAACAATTTGATTTGGCGTTGCTGGTTTTGTACTTAAACTCGCAACAGCAATAGAAGAATAACTACCAAAAACAGCTAAAATGGAAGTGATGAATAACGGTTTTAGGGTTACTGCAAAAAGATTTTTTTTCATAATTAATATCTCGTCTCGCCAGAACAATTACAGCGGTTTATTCCTTACTTAGGATCTTCAAAAGATCAGAACAATATACAAAGCAAAAGTCTGGATTGCTCCAGACCGACATCTAAGACCAGTATAACCTATTTTAGTTCCAATGTGCGAAGAAATTTTATTTCATCTGCCCAAATTTCAGGCAAAACTGTTTCTAAAATAAGCGGAACACAGTCAAATTTTGAATTTTGCATAATAAATGCAAAAACTTCTGTGCCAATTGTGCCTTCTCTTAACGTATGATGTCTATCTACTCGGCTACCTAATGGCGTTTTCGAGCCGTTTAAGTGCATTCCTCTTAAATAATGAAAACCAACCGTTTGATTAAAATCATCAAATACCATCTCACTTTTTTCATAACTGCTAATATCGTAGCCAGCCGAAAATAAATGGCAAGTATCCAAACATACCCCTACACGGCTTTTATCTTCTACTTGCTCGATAATTTTTGCTAAATGGTCAAAATGCCATCCCAAATTAGAGCCTTGCCCTGCTGTATTTTCAATGACAGCTACTACATTTGGCACTTTCTCAACTGCGATATTAATCGATTCTGCAATTCGAGCTAAACAATCTTGTTCAGAAATTTGCTTTAAGTGCGAGCCAGGGTGAAAATTCAGCAATTTCAAACCAAGTTGATTCGCTCTACTCATTTCATCAATAAATGCGGTGCGAGATTTTGCTAACGCTTCTGCTTCTGGATTGCCTAAGTTAATTAAATAACTATCGTGTGGCAAAATTTGCTCTGCTGAAAAATGATGTACGGCACAAAATCGCTTAAATTTTTCAATGGTCTCTGCCTTTAATGGCGGAGCTTGCCACTGACGTTGATTTTTCGTAAATAAAGCAAAAGCATTAGCACCAATTTCTACTGAACGTAGAACCGCATTCTCTACCCCACCCGAAGCACTAACGTGAGCCCCAATATATTTCATTCTGTCCTCTCTGATGTTCTGTTATACTAATACGACTTTTATTTACTTATTTAATATTATGAGCGAAACAACCATCAACGATTTTTCACTACTTTGCCGCCTATTTGGCAATTTATTTTACCGTAACCCAACCGATCCAATTCTCGCTGGCACATTTAATTGGCTTACACAGGGCGGATTACGCCAACATTGGGCATTAAGCACAGATACCCAAAGCGAAAATGCCCTAACTATCTTGCAAAAGAGTGCTAACCCTACGCAATTAGAAGCAAGCTATCAAGCACTTTTTACAGAAAATGGAGCTATTGCTACAACAATTTCTGCCTATGGGTTATCAGTTGAAGATTTTGTTGCCTTCCGCCAAGAGCGAGCAATGCCCGCATTAGAGAATGTAGATCACGTCGCATTATTACTTTTAACTGCCTCGTGGATGGAAGATAACCTTGACTCCACACTTGCACAAAAAGCACTATTTGAACGCTTTTTACTCCCTTGTGCTAGTCAATTTTTAGGCAAAGTAGAAGCCTTTGATAGCGGTTTTTATAAAGCTCTCGCTCAATTAACCCGTGATGCCTTGAGTGCAATGGCTGATGAGCTTGAAGAAGACGAGCAAGAAGCAGTAGAATAAATAACCAATTCAACTAAGAGAATTTGGATATAAGGATTTGGATATGAAAATAGCAAAATTAGGTTTAACTCTTTCGCTTTCATTCATTTTAACTGCCTGTGCTTTAACACCTGAGCAGCAAGCAGAACGCAGAGCGAAACAAGTAAGATCGGAGCAAGATTTGCAAGTGCAACTGGCAAAACAGTGCGATGTTGAAACCGCAGAATTGCTACACCAGCAATTTAATCCGCCACTTAGTCAAACCGAAAAAGAAGCAGCCGCATTTAAAAAGCGTTATACTGAAAAAGTGAACGATCCAATGTTCCAAGCCTGCTATAAAATGGCGTGGCAAAACTATAAGTCTCAACAAGAACTCGAAGAAATGCGTTGGAACTACGAGAGAGAAATGTATTGGGGCAGTTGGGGTGGCTGGCGTTATTGCTACTACTGCTGGTAATGAAAATACAAGCGGTTCTTTTTCGTGAATTTTTGCAAAAACTTGAGAAAAATGACCGCTTGTAAAGATAATATTATTTTGCGTTTTGCTTAGCCCAGTTTAAGAAATGTTTTTGCGTTTCTTTATCTGCTTTTTGGAATAAAAGTTGTAATTCAGCTACTGAAACTTTATTCGTATCAACAACAATTTGCCCTTTTGCCTCAAGCGGTTTAGCTGCGAATTTTTCGACAGAAGCAATGTTTTTACCTAAATTATATTTGCTCAAATTTTCTTCTACACGAGTACCTGCTAAAAATCCCTCTCCTTTTAAGAAATCTTGTTTGTGGCTAATGACTTTTCCAGAGTCGGTTTTAATCGTTACTGTTTGGTTCTCTCTAAATTTACGCAGATCTAATTTTGAATTTAATCTCGGTGCTTCTAATTTAGCATTCTCTGCTGTGCCTTGAAAGGTTAAAATCATTTGATCCGAGGTAAAAAAATCACCCTCAACTGTACCGCCAACTTCCACAACAACTTGATGAGTTTTATTTTCACTGATTTGTACTGAAGTTGTGCCTTTTTTTACACGTTGTCCGTCAAAGGCTAGAATTTCAACCATATTGGAGGAACTTAATGTACCTGCTACGCTCATCGAGCTTACAACTAAAGCTGCTGCCGTTAATGCCATCTTAGTTAATTTCATTTCAAACTCCCAAAATAATTTAAGAAACAAAAAAGACTTTGCCTATCCTATGCTAATTTGAGTAAAAATAGCAATGTTTTATTTGATTTGTTATCGAATTTGCTTATTATAGGCGTAATTTATTTAACTGGAACAAACTATGAGTGATGAACAACAAAGTGCAAATATAGGCGTAAACACAACAGAAAAATCAGAGAAAAAATCTATTTTGCATACTTTATTCGGCAATCTTTTCCAAAATGAACCGAAAAACCGTGAAGATTTAGTCGAAGTTATTCGTGATTCCGCCGAAAATGAATTAATTGATAGTGATACAAAAGAGATGATTGAAGGCGTGATGGAAATCTCTGAACTTCGTGTTCGGGATATTATGATCCCTCGCTCTCAAATTGTCTTTATTGATGCTAACGAGCCATTAGAGAGCTTTATTGATGTCATTGTTGAATCTGCTCACTCTCGTTTCCCTGTTATTCGCGGTGAAAAAGATACCATTGAAGGCATTCTTCATTCTAAAGATTTACTCAAATATTTACGTTCTGATTCCGAACCGTTCAATCTGCAAGAAATCCTTCGCCAAGCAGTGATCGTGCCTGAAAGTAAACGATTAGACAGAATGCTAAAAGAGTTCCGCTCTGAGCGTTTTCATATGGCGATTGTGGTGGATGAATTTGGTGCAGTTTCAGGCTTAGTGACCATTGAAGATATTCTTGAACAAATTGTGGGCGATATTGATGATGAGTTTGATGAAGAAGAAGTTCAGCCAATCCGTCAGCTTTCAAGGCATACTTATGCGGTGCTACCACTGACCGACATCAAAAAATTCAATGACTTTTTTGCTACCAACTTTAACGATGAAGAAGTAGATACCATCGGCGGCTTAGTGATGAAAGCCTTTGGTTACTTCCCGAAACGAGATGAACAAATTGAGTTAGACGGCGTTGGTTTTAAAGTTACTTCTGCCAATAGCCGTCAGTTAATTCAATTGCGAGTGACACTTTCTGATGAACAGTTAGAAAAAATGGAACAACACTCGCAAAGCGAAGAAGAATAACACTATTTGATTTCAAAAGGCACGTTTAGGTGTGCCTCTCTTATTTAGTGAGAACTATGAATTTTGCAAAAAATCCTTCAATTTTGACCGCTTGTATCATTGCTCTTTTACTTGGTGCAATCGGCACTTTCGCCTACTCTCCTTTTGATATTTGGCTTCTTGCCTTTGTTTCTGGTGCAGGCTTAGTTTGGGCTGCCACGCTGAATCAAAGAAAAACGGCACTATGGGCAACATTTGCTTGGTCTATCGGTTATTTCTGCACGGGCGTGAATTGGGTGTCTGTGAGTATGACTCAATTCGGCGGTGTACCTGTGGTGGTCAGCTATATCGCTGTTTTCCTACTCGCTTGCTATTTAGCGATTTATAATGTGCTGTTCAGCTTTCTTTCATACAAATTCAAGCTGAATAATCCGTTTGCTCTCGCCGCCATTTTCAATTTTACCGAGTATTTGCGTGGCATAGTGTTTACGGGTTTCCCTTGGCTACAATTTGGCTATAGTTTAATTGACAGCCCTTTCGCTGGTATTGCACCAATTTTAGGGGTAGAAGGATTAACTTTTCTTGTAATAGTAGCAAGTGGCTATTTAGTCCAAATATTAAAACAAGAGAGTGAACCACTTAAATCACTTGCCTTACTAGCGGTCATTTTTTCAATAAGTTTTGCAACTCATTTTCTTAACTTTGTGCAAATTGATGAAGAAAAACAGTCGCTTGTCGTCAGCCTTGTGCAAGGTAATATTGAGCAGAAAATGAAGTGGGATCCGCAACATTTCAATTTTAGTGTGAAAACCTACGAGCAACTCGTTCTTCCACATTTAGGTAAAAGTGATGTGATTATTTTGCCTGAATCGGCAATTCCTGCCCTTGAAAATCAAATCGGGGGAATTTTGGGAACATTGGATAATCTCTCTCGTCAAACGGGCAGTGAGATTATTATCGGCACGCTCTATGAAAATGAAAAAGAGGAATTATTTAATAGTGCCGTACTATTGGGGCAAAATAAGCCTTATGGCTTACACGCCAGCGAGCGTTATAACAAACACCATCTCGTGCCGTTTGGCGAATATGTGCCGTTTGGCTCGGTGTTAGATTGGATGCGAGAAGTCTTTATTCTGCCTATTAATCTTTCACAGGGTGATTTTATTCAACGCTCAATGACAGCAAAAAATAACCGTTTTAATATGGCGATTTGCTATGAAATTATTTTTGGTAATCAGGTTCAACAAAACCAAAAAAGCCAAAATGCGGATTATCTCTTAACCATTACCAATGATGCCTGGTTCGGTTCAAGTATCGGCCCTTGGCAGCACTTCCAAATGGCAAGAATGCGCGCGTTAGAACTTGGTAAACCACTTGTTCGGTCTGCGAATACAGGGATTACCGCCGTAGTTGATCACAATGGGCAAGTTACCCATCAACTTCCGCAATTTACGGCTGATGTATTGACTTCAACCATTCAGCCAACCAAAGGCGATACACCTTTTAAACAATTTGGCATTTGGTTGATTTATGGATTGAGCTTAATCAGTTTAAGCGTAAGCTTCTTGATGAGAAGAAGATAAAATAACCCCCTTAGAATAATTTTCTAAGGGGGTTATTTTCATCTATTAGCCCAAATCTTTTAATAGGTTAGCCATTTCAATCGCCACCATTGCACACTCTTCGCCTTTATTACCTGCTTTAGTACCTGAACGCTCAATCGCTTGTTCTAGGTTTTCAACTGTTAAAATACCGTTGATAATCGGCACGCCGGTTTCTAACGCTGTAGTGCTAATCCCTTTTGCTGATTCATTTACTACCACATCATAGTGGCTGGTTGCCCCACGCACTACCGCACCTAAACAGATAATGGCATCATATTTTCCGCTTTGTGCCATTTTTTTCGCTGCAATAGCAATCTCTAATGCACCCGGCACCCAAACTGTGTCGATATTTTTTTCTTCAACACCGTGACGAAGTAGTTTATCCGTTGCACCGTTTAATAGCTGATCGATAAAGATTTTGTGCCAATTTGTTGCTACGATACCGAATTTTAAGCCTGTTGCAACGTAGTTGCCTTGAAATGTTGCCATTTTTGTTTCCTTCTATGAAAATAAATTATCCTGCAGGGGCGAAAAATATTTCGCCTCTTTATCTTTTGAATTGATACATTATTCAAAATTAAACATATGTCGCATTTTATGTTGTTTAACTTTGAGATATTCTAAATCGTGTTCGTTTGGTTCAACCATAATTGGCTCACGAGCCACCACATTTAAACCTTGCTCAATAAGCCCTTCGATTTTTGCAGGATTATTAGTGAGCAAGCGAATCGACTTCACGCCAAGTTTTTCGAACATTTGAGCCGCAATGTAGTATTCACGTTCATCATCTTTAAAGCCGAGAGCCAAATTGGCCTCCACCGTATCCATTCCCCTGTCTTGCAATTCATAAGCACGTAGTTTGTTGATTAAACCAATACCCCGCCCTTCTTGGCGTAAGTAAAGCACAACACCTCTGCCTTCAGCCTCTACTTGGCTCATTGCAGCGGCAAATTGTTGTCCGCAATCGCAACGTTGAGAGCCAAACGCATCGCCTGTTAAACATTCTGAATGAATACGGCATAATACATTTTCGCCATCGCCAATATCGCCTTTTACCAGTGCAACGTGTTCTTTGCCAGACAAAGTTTCAACAAAGCTATGAGCTTTAAATTCGCCGTGTTTAGTTGGCATATTCACAACCGACACCATATCAACTAAGCTATCGTGTTTTCTACGGTATTCTTGTAGCTGCTGAATGGTAATAAACGGCATATTATGTTCTTTCGCAAAGGCTTGAAGTTCAGGCATTTGCATCATTGTACCGTCTTCCGCCATAATTTCACAACAAAGCCCTGCTGGTTTTAAACCCGCAAGTCGAGCCAAATCCACCGTTGCTTCGGTATGACCGTTACGCACCAATACCCCACCATCTTTAGCAACTAATGGGAAGACGTGCCCCGGACGGCGGAAATCTTCTGCTTTTGCATTTTCATCTAAGATCTTCAAACAAGTTAAAGAACGCTCAAAAGCTGAGATGCCCGTGCCAGTTTCAATATAATCAACCGAAACCGTGAACGCTGTTTGATGATTATCTTTATTGACCACTACCATTGGATGAAAATCTAATCGCTCCGCAATCTCGGAGGATATTGGCGTACAAATTAAACCTTTGCCATATTTCGCCATAAAGTTAATATTTTCTGGTGTTGCAAATTCTGCTGCACAGATGAAATCACCCTCGTTTTCACGATCAGCATCATCACTCACTAAAATAATTTTACCTGCGGCAATCGCTTGGATAGCCTCTTCTACAGTTGAAAATTTAAACATTATTTATCCTTAAAATCCTGCGTTTTTTAGAAAATCGCTTGTCAGTTTACTTGGAGAATCTTCAGGCTCTTTTTTCAATAAAAACTGTTCGATATATTTCCCCACAATATCGTTCTCTAAATTGACAAGGCTACCAATTTTCTTTGAGCCTAAATTCGTTTCCTTAATAGTATGTGGAATAATCGATACCCTAAATGAGTCTTCATTTACATCAACTACTGTTAAGCTAATGCCATCAATGGTAATTGAACCTTTCTCAATAATGTAACGCAACAATTTTGGCGAAGCCTTGATGCGATACCAAGTAGCATTATCCGCTGGGGTAATTTCAGCAACTATGCCTGTACCATTAATATGTCCAGACACAATATGTCCACCAAAACGCCCGTTTGCTGCCATTGCTCGCTCAAGATTAACAGGGCTGTTCAGGCTTAATTCGCCAAGCGAAGTACGTTTTAGCGTTTCCGACATTACATCTGCGGTAAATTGCTCTTTCGTAAAAGAGGTTACCGTTAAACAAACCCCATTTACCGCAATGCTATCGCCTAATTGCACATCAGTAAGTACTTTTTTCGCTTTTACCGTAACAACCGCAAATTCGCCTTGCTTTTTTATTTGTGCAATTTGACCAACTTCTTCGATAATACCTGTGAACATTTAAACTATTCTCCGATTTACTCCCAATTTAGTCTGAGAGCTGTTTTATCTTATTATTCCCCTCTCCCGTAAACGGGCGAGAGTAAGGGAATTTCAATTTAATTATGAAAAAAAGCTGTTTCATAATCCAACAAAATATCTTCCCCGATCAATTCGGTAGATTTTAGATGTAATTTGACCGCTTGTGCCAACTCGCCAATTCCCTCGCCACCAATTGGCGTTTTCGCCTCTTTACCGCCAACTAATTTGGGGGCAATATAACAATTCACTCGGTTTACGCAACCTGCTTTTAAAGCACTGAAATTCAGACTTGAACCACCTTCAATTAACAAACTGTCAATGTGCATTTCGCCTAGTTTTTGCAAAAGATCGAGCAAATCTACCCGCTTGTTATCTGCTTTAGTAACCACAATTTCCACACCAAACTGTTGATATGCTTTATGCGTTTTCACATCTTCGTTCACTGTTGCGATCACTGTGTGGTATTCTTTCGCTGTTTGCACTAATTTACTCGCTAACGGTGTTCTTAACTGGCTATCACAGATAATTCTGACTGGCTGTTTCGCATTCGGCATTCGGCTGTTGAGCATTGGGTCATCAGCCAACACCGTTTCAACACCCACCATAATTGAGCTGTATTGGTGGCGAGTTTCCTGTACTTTTGCTCGAGCTTGCTCGCCCGTAATCCACTTTGATTCGCCTGTGCTGGTGGCAATTTTGCCATCTGCCGTCATTGCATATTTCAGCAAAACATACGGGCGTTTGGTTTGAATGTAGTGAAAGAAAATCGGGTTTAATTCATCACATTCTGCACGCATAAAATCTTCAACGACTTCCACCCCAGCTGCTCTAAGCTGCTCTGCTCCTTTGCCTGAAACAAGTGGATTTGGATCACGAGAGCCAATAAATACCTTTTTAATGCCTCGCTCAATTAAAAGATCAGAACAAGGTGGCGTTCTCCCGTGATGGCAACAAGGCTCAAGCGTGACATACGCCGTAGCACCGGTAAGCTCTTCGTTACTATTTAAAATCGCATTACGTTCAGCGTGCCAATCCCCTGCTTTTTTATGATAGCCTTCGGCAACGATTTTTCCATTTTTCACAATCACACAGCCCACAAGTGGATTAGGATTTGTCCAACCTTGAGCTTTTTTCGCAAGTTCAATGGCGTAAGCCATATATTGAGCATCATTCATATAAATTTTTGATAAATTGAGGGCGTGATGAAAGGATTATTTCCATACAAGCGGTCATTTTTGCTCAAAAATTTGCAAATTCCGCTGATGAAATAATGAAGCCTTGAAATCTTACGATCTCAAGGCTTGCAAAAAAGGAACGAAAAACAACCGCTTGCACGGTGCTTTTATATGATAACCTCTTCTTCCATCCAGACTATACTGTCGGTACCGGAGTTTCACCAGTTCCTGCTCAACCTTTTTCGTTTCGCTCGCGGACTTTACCGCCGATCGGGAATTTCACCCTGCCCTGAAGATTAAAATTGGTAAGAATTCTGCTCGCATTCGGCATTTATGTCAAGCAAGAAATTGAGCAAATTGCTCTGGTTTTAACAATTGATTAAATCGTCATCATCTACTGTTTAAGCCTGCCGAGTTTTTTTAATATAAATCAAATTTTCCCTTGTTTTTCCCAAATTCGTCCTCATAATGGGATAACGATATTTTAGATAGAGAGAGCAAATTTATGGCACCAAGAAAAAAGAAAGCGATTGAATTACCCCTACTTCCATTGCGTGATGTAGTGGTATTCCCTTATATGGTTATGCCGTTATTTGTAGGTCGTGAAAAATCAATTCAAGCCCTACGTTCGGCGATGGATTCGAATAAGCAACTGTTTTTAGTTACTCAGCAAGACCCGAATAAAGAAGATCCAAGCAAAGAAGATATGTATTCTGTTGGCGTAACCGCTAACATCATTCAAATGTTGAATTTGCCAGACGGTACAGTAAAAGTGCTGGTTGAAGGGCAAACTCGTGCCAAAATTGAGCAAATTTACGATGATGAAAATGGCTTCTGGGCAGCAATTCAGCCTATTTATTCTGAATATGATGAAGACAATGAAGAATTAAAAACCATTGCTAAAACAACCTTAACCGAATTTGAAAATTACGTTAAAAATAATAAGAAAATTCCGGCAGAAATTATTCCTAAACTGCAAAAAATTACGCTGGAAGATCGCTTAGCCGATACGATTGCCTCTAACTTAATTGCCCCTGTGAAGAAAAAACAGGAATTATTAGAGCAACCAAATCTCATCGCTCGTTTTGAAGCCTTATTAATTGCGATGGCAACGGAAATGGATACCCTTGAAACAGAAACTCGTATCCGTAACCGTGTGAAGCAACAAATGGAGAAAAACCAGCGTGATTACTATCTCAATGAGCAAATCAAAGCCATTCAGAAAGAATTAGGCAATGGTGATGATGTTGAGCAAAGCGAATTAGATAAGCTCAAAGAAAAAATTGATGCGGCTAAATTACCAACAAACGTAAAAGAGAAATTGGATAATGAATTTAAAAAGCTAAAAGCAATGCCACAAAGTTCGTCAGAAGCAACAGTTGTGCGTACTTATATCGACTGGATTTTACAAATGCCTTGGCATAAAAAATCAGCGGTGAAGAAAGATTTAGCTAAAGCACAGGAAGTTCTGGATAAAGACCACTACGGTTTAGAACGAGTGAAAGATCGTATTGTGGAATACCTTGCGGTACAAAGTCGTTTAAATAAATTAAAAGGTCCAATTCTCTGTTTAGTTGGTCCTCCAGGTGTGGGTAAAACCTCACTTGGACAATCTATTGCGAATGCCACAGGGCGTAAATACGTGCGTATGGCGTTAGGTGGTGTGCGTGATGAGGCGGAAATTCGTGGTCATCGTCGTACTTACATTGGATCAATGCCAGGTTCTCTAATGATGAAAATGGCGAAAGTTGGCGTTCGTAACCCACTGTTTTTATTAGATGAAATCGACAAAATGGCTCAAGATATGCGTGGCGATCCAGCCTCAGCGTTGCTTGAAGTGCTGGACCCAGAGCAAAATAAAGCCTTTAACGACCATTATTTAGAAGTGGATTACGATTTATCTGATGTGATGTTTGTGGCAACCTCAAACTCAATGAATATTCCACCAGCGTTGTTAGACCGTATGGAAGTCATTCGTCTTTCAGGCTATACCGAAGATGAAAAAATGCACATTGCTCGTGATCATTTACTGGCTAAACAGCAAGAAAATAACGGATTGCAAGAGGGCGAACTCACTGTCGAAGATAGTGCAATTTTAAGCATTATCCGCTACTACACCCGTGAAGCCGGCGTGCGTGGGCTTGAACGTGAAATTGCAAAAATCTGCCGTAAAGCGGTAAAAGCCTTAGTGCTAGATAAAAAATTGAAATCGATTACGGTTTCTGAGAGCAATATTGAAGACTATTTAGGTGTAAAACGCTTTGACTACGGCAAAATGGATAGCCAGAACCGCATTGGGGAAGTAACAGGTTTAGCGTGGACAGAAGTAGGTGGTGATTTATTAACCATTGAAACTGCTTCTGTAGCGGGTAAAGGTAAATTCTCTTACACGGGTTCATTAGGCGATGTAATGAAAGAATCTATCCAAGCGGCAATGGTGGTGGTTCGTTCTCGTGCAGATAAATTAGGGATTGCCGAAGACTTCCACGAAAAACGTGATATCCACGTTCACGTGCCAGATGGAGCGACACCAAAAGATGGTCCAAGTGCTGGTATTGCGATGTGTACTGCATTAATTTCAAGCCTAACAGGTAACCCCGTTCGCAAAGAAGTCGCAATGACTGGTGAAATCAGCTTGAGAGGTAAAGTATTACCTATCGGCGGTTTAAAAGAGAAATTACTCGCAGCCCATCGTGGCGGTATTACTACTGTGATTATTCCGAAAGAGAATGAAAAAGACTTAGAGGAAATTCCAGAAAATGCAAAAGCAGCATTAAGTATTCACGCAGTGGAAACGATTGATGAGGTGCTGGCAATTGCCCTTGAAAATCCGTCACTGGGAATTGAAGTGATGCCAAAAGATGTGCTACCAAAAACGACGATTAAGGTGAGAAAATCACGTGCGAAAGCGGTAGTTCAATAATCTCAGGGCAGTTCACACTGCCCTATGGTAATAAGCTAACAAGCGGTCATTTTTCTTTAGGATTTTGCAAAAAATCAGGAGAAAATGACCGCTTGTTTTATTTTTGAAGTTGGGGTAACAATGCCCAAAATGCGTTGATAATCGGTTCTTGTAACCGCCTTTGCTGAACGCAAATGCCTAGCTCAAATGGGGTTATCAGCGAGGGCAAATTCACATAAGAAACTTGATTATTCATCGGGCTATGCTTAATCACAATATCCGGCAACAGTGCGACCCCAAAGCCTAGTGCAACCATCGGCACAATCGCTTCGTGTCCGGAGACGGTAGCATAAATAATCGGGTCTTTGATTTTTTGCTCTTTAAACCAACGGTCAATCCGTTTTCGCACCGGCCCGTTCACCGGCAAAATAAAGGGGATATTTTTCCAATCTATCGGCGACTGTTGCAAAAATTGAGTGGCTTGGCTCGCCACACGAGGGGCAATAATAGAAAGTTGAATATCATCAATATAGTGAAACACAATATTATTCGGCAGAAATTCCGGCTTACCCGCAACCGAAATATCCGCAGTCAATGACTGAACCTGTTCCAATGCCAAAGCAGGATCGCCGGTACTTAGTTTAATATCTACTTTCGGATATTTTTGGCGAAACCGCCCTAAAATCGGCGGCAAATGGCTGTAAGAAGCCGTTACCGAGCAAAATACTTTTAGCTCCCCCTCTAACTCCCCCTGAACAGGCGACAACTGGTTTTGCAACTGCTGCCACTCTGCCCAACCTTGTTGAGCAAATGCCAAAAACCTTTCCCCAGCTTCAGTTAAATGGACTTGCCTGTTATCACGCAAAAACAACGGCTGCCCTAGCTCCTCCTCCATACGCTGAATATGGCGGGTAAGAGTGGAAGCCGTCATATAATTCTTCTCCGCACTGCGAATAAAACTACGGCTTTGGGCTATATCTAGGAAAAGTTTAAGGCTTTGGAAGTCCATTTATAATACACTAACATAAAATGGTTTTAGCGAAAGATTACTCTGCAATGCCAATTTAATTTGCTCAGCAGTTTCTAATGCTTCTTTAATGGTTACATCCATATCTAAATAGCGATAAGTACCTAAACGCCCTACAAAAGTCACTTGTGTTTCTTTATTTGCCTTTTCGACATATTGGCTTAACAAGGCTTTGTCTTTCACTAAACGAATTGGATAGTATGGAATATCTTTTTCTTCACAAAAACGGCTGTATTCACGATAACAGATTGTTTTTTCGTGCTGTTCCCAAGGGGCAAAATGCTTATGCTCGGAAATGCGAGTATAAGGTACTTCTTCATCACCATAATTTATTACCGCATTTCCTTGATAATCTCCCTCTGCACGGAAAGCTTCAAAGTCCAAAGTACGGTAACCTAAACGACCCAATTCAAAACCGAAGTAAGCATCTAATGGACCTGACCAGAAAATATGATCAAATTCCGCTTTCATTGACTCATCAAATGGCGTATTTAAACGAACTTCGATATTTTCGTGATTTAACATATTTTCCACAATGGCTGTATAACCCTCTTTCGGCATACCTTGGAATTTGTGAGCAAAATAGTTATCATCATAATTAAACCGTACAGGGAGGCGTTTTAAAATACTTGCCGGCAGCTCTTTTGGCTCAACGCCCCACTGTTTTTTGGTATAGCCATAGAAAAAGGCTTTATACAAGTCACGGCCAACAAAACGCATTGCCTGCTCTTCAAAGGTTTGTGGATCTTGAATAGAGAGATCTGCTTGGCTTTCAATTAACACTTTTGCTTCACTTGGTGAACAGGTTTTCTCAAAGAACTGGTTAATAGTATGTAAGTTAATTGGTAATGAATAAACAGCCCCTTGGCTAATCGTTTTTACCCGATTAACAAACGGCATCCATTCACCGAATTGGTTTACATAATTCCATACCCGTTCGTTATCTGTATGAAAAATATGTGGTCCATAAATATGTACCATCACATTCGTTTCGGCATCACGCTCAGAGTGACAGTTACCTGCCACATGAGAACGTTGGTCGATAACGGTTACTTTATAGCCTTGTTCTGCTAATTCACGGGCGATAACGGCATTAGAAAAGCCAGCACCGACTAGGAGGAAGTTTTCCATATACTATTTCTCTATTTGCTTAACTTCATACTCATAAAATTTAATATTATGACTATTATGAATAATCCACACAGTAAACAATCTTTCTGCAATAAATCCAAAGACTCTCTTGTTATAATCTGAATAGTTATCTATTTTTATCTGTTTTTCTAGTTTAAATAATATATCAAATAGCCATTCACAATATTTATTAATAATTCTTTTCTTACCAACAAACATATTATAACAATATAAAAAATTTCCATTTCCTACCTTATCGAATGAGCCTAAATAGTCAGGGTAAAGTTCAAATATTGCATCTCTGGTTAATAGCCAATCTTTCTCATGATGAGCATCACAATAATTTTCCTTTACAGAAGTTTTACCCAAGAGATATTTTTTAGGGATAATGATATCATAGTCTTTAAGAATCTCTTCCACCTCATCTTTCTTAATAGGAACATAATTTCTTCTTTTGAAAGTAAAACCATCCATATTACAAAAATATTTCTTTCTGGCAAAATACCTACGATAATGTACTAACCCAACGATATCATCCCTTACATTCTTCCAAATAAAATATAAAAGAGTACATTCGCAAAAAGATATGTTTTTTTCTGCTATGTTATCAAAGTTGTGTTGATTCTCCCTAAAATATCCTAGATCCTTTGCAATTCCAACTTGAGTGGTAATATAATAATTGTATCTATCCTTTATTGGGACTACTGAATTAAACTCTTTATGAGTTGCTATAAATATTTTCATTATTAGTCCCCTACTATTTTATTCCATATATAATTTTATTTCGCATATCTTTTCTTATCCTAGATATTTTTTTAAGGCAGCTGACCTTCTCAACTTTCCCAATCCAAGATGATGGCTTATTTTTAATGCTATTGAATAAAGTTAAGAATAAGTTACTATTAGTATGTGAACATTTCTTATGCCAAGCTTTCACCTCACTACAATAGTGAATTATAGATATTGGTGTTGATAGCCTCTCTAGTTCGGATAATGCCACTTTATTTCTAATTTTATTCTTTAAAGTTGGCATAAAGTTATATTTTGGATTAATAAAAATCACATCATCTTTAAAGATAAAATTCATTATATCTTGATCTTGATATTTTATATCTTGATATTTTTCAAGATATTGTAGAGCTGAATGATAAACATTACTATTTTTGAATTTATACATATTTATAAGTAAAACACCAGCATTGAAATAATGATGATGTTCAGACAACCCTATTGTTAATTTATAACCATTAGTTTCAATAAAGGAATCATAACAAGCACCTATAGAAAAATCAGATAAATCAATATTCCATAATTCTGATAAAGAATTCGTAGTTAATGTATCCACATCAAGATATAAAATCTTATCCAAATTAGGAAGGTACTCATCTAATTTAAGCCTGGCATAAGTGGCAATAGAAATATGCTTTATTGTTTTTGGGAAAGCTAAGAAATCTTCTTCTTTTACTAAAATAAAATCTATATTAGCATTATTATCATTCACCAGGTTTATAATTCTATCTTTACTTATATTAGATATCCCCAGGTCTAATATATAAAAATGTACATTATGATTATGTTCCAACACACTTAGTATGCTAACAGCAAGATAAGGAGCATAATTTTCATCACTAGATAATACAATATTCATTATTTAACCTTTATACAAACTCAACTATTTTATAATTCTTTTCCTTTCTCATTTTATTTTCTAATTTTCTTTTTTTCTTTCTATGGTAACTATTCAATAACTTCTCTATAAAACTTGGCTTTAACTTATCTGATACTGATTTCCTTTCAACTTCTATCTGGCTATCTAAACTACTCTCTTTTTTATTCTGTTGTAATTCTTGTATACAAAGTGCAGGAGAAAGCTGATAAACTGTAATCTCTTCATTATTTAGGAATTGATTAAATATAATTTGGTCAATTGCAACTATATTAGTTTTCTCTTCTTTATAAAGTTTACCAAGACAATATTTCGCTCCAGAATTAGAAATGATATAACCGGCTGTACCATAATGTACAGATTTTAAAAGTTGAATATTTCTATTATGGCACGTTTTGAAGCTATAGTTATCTAACTCAACTGGCATTAAGAAGGTTTCTAACTTTAAGATTAATGGAAGATTTTTAGCAAAATCATCCACCCCATTTAGTCTATTCAGAAATGTGGAAATATCATTACTCAACAAAACATCATCTTCAAAAATTGCGATATAGTCTAAATTGTCGTCAATACATTTTTTCCATAACGCTAAATGGCTTAATAAACAACCTTTTTCTCCATTTGTTAAAGTTTGATTCTTTGCTAACTCAGGAATAAGCTCACTAATTGCTTTATCCATTATTTCTGAAGGGGAAAAAGCATCAAAAAATTCAAAATTCACATTCTTACTGGCAAATTCTCGGAGAATATGCTTTCTTCTTTTTTCTGCAGAAGGGAGGCTAATTACATAATTCTTACATTTTAACATCGTACTACCTACTTAAATCATAGATAAATTTATAGAGTGAATCTTTTAATTTATAGAACTCACGTTTTAATTTAACACTTGAATTGTCAAACCAAGTGCAACGATTTTCCAAAATAAACTTTATAAGGTGTTTTTCAGCCTAAACACTTCCTCGGGCGTAAGATAGCAAAACTCTATCTATCCCACCTATTACCATATATTTATGTAAGATTAATATTTTCATAATAAGCTTAAACCCAAGTTATATTATAAAGAATTACTTTCAGGTATTAGTTTATGTTTTGAATTTCATTAATAATCAGTTCAATATGATTCGGTAGCTCAGGATTATAGGATAAACAAGATAGAGGCTCGTAAATTCTGGTTCTTGATGAAATAGAGTTTTTTATTGCATCAGAAAGAGAACTCAAGTCATCTTTATTAAAAGTAAATCCAAAATTTCCTTTTAATACTTCTAAGCACCCCATATTTTCAGAAAAAATAATTGGCGTACCGGATAAAATAGATTCTATACCAACAAGACCGAAAGGCTCATAAGTTGACGCCATAATAGTAAAATCTGAAATCTTATATAAATCCGGCATATCATTTCTAAACCCAAGTGAAATGACATTCTTACTCTCTTCCACCGGAGTTCCGGCCACGACTAATTTTATTGGTAAATCAGTATTATTAAAGAATGATTTAAGTATTTCATATCCTTTGCGTTTATGTCCGGTAGAAGGGAATAAATACAGAATATCAGTAGTATTAAATCCTAGTTTCTCTCTCAGACGGTGCCTTTCTTCTTGTGTAATTATTGAAAATTTGCTGGTGTCAACAGGAGGATAAATTACTTTGATTTTATCTTCTTCTATATTATATAAATCCTGTAGCTCTTTTTTCATTAATTTTGAATGTGCAATAACCAGCTTAGATTGGTTTAAACTTCTTTGCTCATTCCAAATCTTAAATCGATCAGATAACGAGGTTGCTTTTTTTAATGCTTTTAAATAGCCTTTATGCTGCCCACCACAAAATATCACATCAGAAGAAATATAACTCGTAGACAAAAATATAGTATCAGAGTGAATTTTCTGCTTTTTCTCAAATAGATAAGAAATAATAGGTAGTCTAAACTTTCTAGGAATATATGATACGTTTATACTTTGTGGCTGAATTAATGTATATTCTGTCAATGAACGATCAAATGAACAAGCGTATATGGTTGGTCTAATTTGTCTCTGAGAAAATCCTTTGACAACATCAAGTAGATAGTTTTCCATTCCACCTGCTTTCTTAAATTTATCACAAATAATCGAAACTTTCATTTGCAACCTTATTTATTTAAATCTAATTGATAAATCATAGCACATTTTATTAAACAAATCCTTTAATTGATAGATCTCCCGTTGGCATTTTATCCATAAAGTTCTATTCGACTTTTCAGGGTTAAATTCAATATTGCTCCCCTGAGTGCTGTCAGGTGAAACACAAGCAGGAGTTATCGCCAAATAATCTATTTTATGTTCCCAATAACGATCCATTGTAATATCAACATTATAAATCCATTCTTCAGATAATTTTAATAATGTATATGCAGCTGATGGAGTTATAAAATATCCGGTGGCATTATCCCATTTTTTAAAAAATCGCTCTACATAACATTCCGTATTAGGAATTGAATGTAATTTTTTCCCTATTTGCGGCCGATTTTTAGGCGCAGGAGGACTTAACCACAAAAATTCAAAATGATTATCCTTCGAACCAAGAAATTTATAAACCTCAGAAAAATGAGAGAACAGTGAAGCATCATCTTCTAAAATAATTATAGGTTGTGCTAATTCCACACACTTTTCCCAAAGGTGATAGTGACTTGCCCAACAACCTAGCTGAGATAAGCTCATTAAATTACCTTTACGTTTAAAGCGTTCTTTCTCATTATATTTAGTAAATAAAGGATAATTTGGGTTTTCTTTTCCATTCACAGCGTTGAAGAATTGGTATTGTATGTGTGGAAACTTTGAAAACTGCTCTTGAATAAAAGCACGGCGTTCCTGTGATTTCTCTAAGTTAATAACAAAAATAGGCGTATTTTTCATTTTATATATCTACTATTATAAATTAACAAAGTCCCGCTTATATTTCCGATGACTCTGAATATTCCTTTCAGCATCTTTTTTATCCCAAATCTGTAATTCCCAAGGATAATAAAAGTTGCTTGAATTTTTAAAATAAATATGGATCCCGATATACTCTTCTTTATCACGCAGATACCAATTCTTTAATCCATATTTTTCCTTCCATTCATCCAGTTTTTCCATAACTTGACAAACAGTCTCGCTGTCAACAATGATCCTTGCACCAAAAATGTCGTTTAAGATGCTATTCACCGGAAAACCTTCGCTACGTTGATTAAATCGTTCAATTTTGTATAAAATCGATTCTGAGGTTTTAACCCGATAAAAATAGGCTATGTCATAAAGATCTGCACGATATAAATAATCGTTAATAGATTCGTGCAAATTGAGACGATAAGATAAAATATGTTTAAGTGGCACTTTTGATAAAGTATGTTTTAAATTCACCTTTTCTATTTTTCCGGTTTCAAAATAATCCTGCGAAAAAGCGAGGTGTAATTTATTAATTTCACTAATTAGCCTTTCAATTTTATTTATCATCTCTTTATTTCCTATAAATCATAAAGCCCTTTGGTAGAAAAGCTTAAATATGGAAATTTTACCGATGTAATAATCTCATCTTCCACTACTGGTGCAATTCCGATATAGCGCCCATTTTCTAATACATAAATGTGAATATTACGCTCTTCTGGGCGAACAACCCAGTATTCACTTACCCCTTGTTCTTGATAAAGTTCATATTTATCTTTCATTTCACGGCGGGAATTACCAGGAGAAAGAATTTCCACCACTAAATCCGGCGCACCGAGACAGCCTTTTTCATCTAATTTGCTCGGATCACAAATTACATAAATATCAGGCTGAACCACGGTTTTAATCGTGCCGTCCGGATGTGGGAAACGAACATCAAATGGATCTGCATACAATTGGCATTGATGGTTATCGAAAAATTTTGCAAATTCCAAACTCATCTTCATCGAGATACGTTGATGCAAACGATTTGGCGCAGGCGACATTGCAATAATTTTGCCTTTAATCAGCTCGATTTTTTCTTTGATTTTCCACATTAAATAGTCGGAATAGCTATAAGTACCGTTTAAATCAAGCTGATTTAATTCAGTAATCGGAGTCATTGGTAAACTCATCATTATCCCCTATCGTTCTCAAAATTGGTGTATTTAAGCACAATCTGCCTTCTATCTCAATGTTTTCAGCAAACAGCAGATACAAAAAACCCCACTTGCGTGGGGTCAAAAATCTTATTTTGTGCTTGGAATGCTGAAACGTTTGTTGAAACGCTCTACACGACCACCGGTGTCAACAACACGTTGTTTACCAGTGTAGAACGGGTGGCAGTTGCCACATACGTCTAAGTTTAAATCTTTACCCACTGTTGAGCGAGTTTTAACTACATTACCGCAAGAGCAAGTTGCCGTAATTTCTTTATATTCTGGGTGAATACCTTGTTTCATTGGGGAACCTCATAAGAAGCCATATCGCCGCCTATCTTGTTAGAATCTCTACCGCTGATAGGTACCATATGTAATTAATAAAAATGTTGAGCAAATGCTCAACGCCAAAAAGAGTGCGTATTTTAGAGAAATTTCCTGCCAAGATCAACTATTAATGGTTGCTATTTTATAAACTATTTAACAAAAACAATATTGAGCGTAATGCAGGCAAATCTCTATAGATTTGTGAGCTAGATCACACTTTTCATTTAGTTTTTTGAGACTTTATAAAAAAATAGTGTAAAATCGGATTCTATCCCTTTCTTTATATAACATTCTTCGACTAGGAGTAAACACAATGGCAGAACGTAAAGTGCTAGCAAATGCAATTCGTTTTTTAAGTATGGATGCTGTGCAAAAAGCAAATTCAGGTCACCCGGGAGCCCCTATGGGTATGGCTGATATTGCAGAAGTTTTATGGCGTGATTTTTTAAAGCACAACCCAAATAACCCTAAATGGGCTGATCGTGACCGCTTTGTTCTGTCAAATGGACACGGCTCAATGTTAATTTATAGCTTGTTACATTTAACAGGCTATGATCTTTCTATCGAAGATTTAAAACAATTCCGTCAATTACACTCTAAAACACCGGGACACCCAGAATATGGCTATGCACCGGGTGTTGAGACTACAACAGGTCCTTTAGGTCAAGGTATTACTAACGCTGTTGGTATGGCAATTGCAGAAAAAACCCTTGCTGCACAATTTAACCGTGAAGGTCATAACATTGTTGATCACTATACCTACGCATTCTTAGGTGATGGTTGCTTAATGGAGGGTATTTCTCACGAGGCTTGCTCGCTTGCGGGTACATTAGGTTTAGGTAAATTAATTGCATTCTATGATGACAACAATATTTCGATTGATGGCCACGTTGATGGTTGGTTTACTGATGATACGGCACAACGCTTTGAATCATACGGCTGGCAAGTAATCCGCAATGTTGATGGTCACGATGCAGAGCAAATCAAATTTGCGATTGAAAATGCACAAGCTGAAACTGAACGCCCTACCCTTATCATCTGTAAGACAATTATCGGTTATGGCTCGCCAAATAAATCAGCTTCCCACGATTCCCACGGTGCACCATTAGGCGATGTGGAAATTGCAGCTTCTCGTGAGTTCTTAGGTTGGGAACACGCTCCATTTGAAATTCCTGAGGAAATTTATTCAGATTGGGATGCAAAAGCAAAAGGTACACTAGCAGAGAAAGATTGGAATGCAAAATTTGCAGCTTATGAATCTGCATATCCAGTATTAGCTGCAGAATTTAAACGTCGCTATGCAGGCGAATTACCAGCAAACTGGGAAACAGAAAGCAAAGCATTTATTGAGAAATTACAAGCAAACCCTGCAAATATTGCAAGCCGTAAAGCATCTCAAAATGCAATTGAAGCCTATGCACCAACATTACCTGAGTTCTTAGGCGGTTCTGCAGACCTTGCAAGCTCTAACTTAACGTTATGGTCTGGATCAAAACCAATCCGTGCTGATCACAATGTAGATGGTAACTATATCAATTACGGGGTGCGTGAGTTTGGTATGTCCGCCATTATGAATGGTATTGCCCTACACGGCGGTTTCATTCCTTACGGTGCAACATTCTTAATGTTCTATGAATACGCTCACAATGCAGTGCGTATGGCAGCATTAATGAAACAACGAGTATTATTCGTTTACACGCACGATTCAATCGGTTTAGGCGAAGATGGTCCAACTCACCAGCCAGTAGAACAAACAGCTTCATTACGCCTAATTCCAAACTTAGAAACGTGGAGACCGGCAGATCAAGTAGAATCTGCAGTAGCGTGGAAAGCGGCGGTTGAGCGTAAAGATGGCCCTTCAGCGTTGATCTTCACTCGTCAAAACCTTGCACAACAAGAGCGTACAGCTGAACAATTAGCGAATGTAGCTCGTGGTGGTTATATCTTGCGTGATTGCTGTGAAAAAGGCACTTGCCCAGATTTAATCTTAATCGCAACAGGTTCTGAAGTTGATTTAGCAATGAAAGCCGCAGATGTATTAGATAGCGAAGGTGTGAAAGTGCGTGTTGTTTCAATGCCAAGCACCAATGTGTTTGATAAACAAGATGAAGCATACCGTGAATCTGTGTTACCACGTTCAGTCACAAAACGTGTTGCCATCGAAGCACAAATTGCAGACTTCTGGTATAAATACGTTGGCTTTGAAGGTCGAATTGTAGGTATGAATAGCTTTGGTGAATCAGCTCCTGCTGACCAATTATTCAAACTCTTCGGTTTCACCGTTGAAAACGTAGTTGCAAAAGCGAAAGAGATTTTATAATACTTATATAGTACAAAAGCGGGAGAAACTCCCGCTTTTTTGTGCTTGTGATATGTAGTAAACGGTCATATTTCGCTAATTTTTTACAACTTGCAAAATTTTTGTCAAATTTTACCGCTTGCGTAATATTAAGGATTAATTCTTAATAATTCTATGCGATATAACACAGGCTTTTTAGAATGACTACCCTCTTCTTGGTAGCCTAAATGCTTAGGAATATTAAACTCATAAACTGAGCCTACAGGCATCATCATCAAACTTTGTTGAAGCCCTGAGAACATATCTCTCACAGGTAAAATCACAGGTACATTATTTAATGTGCCTTCAAATAATTCGCCTTTCTCGTTATAGGACTTAAAGCGGATCTCCACTTTATCGTTGATAGTTGGCTTTTTGCCGTTACTTGCTTTAATAACTTTATATTGCAATCCTTGTTCAGTAGTTTGGTAACGTTGATTAGCCGAAACGGCAGCAGGTAAAGTTACTCCGCCAACCAATAATGCTAAGCTAAAAGTATAAAATGATTTCATCATTTTCATCAGATTCCTCTCTTGTGATAAAAGGCGTTTAGCCGCTACTGGTAGATTAGACAATCATTTTTTGTTTTTTTATCATTTAATTCAACTTTTTAATTAAATCTATTTGCTATTTCCTATTATTTTAGGCATATTACCCCTAATTAAATTTATCTTTATCATAGGAATTTTTTATGAACCAACAATATTCCAGCATACATACTAATATTCAAATGCTAGGCGATTTCTTAGGTCAAACAATTCGTGATGCACAGGGCGATTATATTCTTGATTTAATTGAGAGCATTCGTGTATTATCCAGAAATTCACGCTCTGGTGATGAAACAGCCCGTAAGCAATTATTAGATAAATTAGCCAATATTTCTAATGATGATGTATTGCCTGTTGCTCGTGCATTTAGCCATTTTTTAAACTTAACAAATATTGCCGAACAACATCAAACGGTTTCACGCCATCATACCAATACATTATTAAGTAACCGTTCATTAGATTCACTTTTTCTTCGTTTGAAATCACAAAATATTCCTGTTGAAAAAGTGATTAAAACTGTGGAAGCCTTAATGATTGATTTGGTACTAACAGCTCACCCAACAGAAGTAACTCGCCGTTCACTTGGGCATAAACACGTTGAAATCAATAAATGTTTAGACCTATTAGAACACGATGACTTAACCGAAACAGAAAGTTATAAAATCAAACGCCGTTTAATGCAGTTGATTGCGTTAGCTTGGCATACCAATGAAATTAGAACACAACGCCCAACCCCTGTTGATGAAGCTAAGGGCGGTATGGCAGTGATTGAAAATAGTTTATGGACTGCTGTGCCTGAGTTCTGCCGCCAACTGAATTTCTATTTAGAGAAACATTTTGGGGTGCAATATTCTGTTAGTCTTGCACCTGTTCGCTTCTCTTCTTGGATGGGAGGCGACCGTGATGGTAATCCATTTGTAACCGCAGAAACTACTCGCCGAGTATTAAGAATGAACCGCTGGAAAGCAGCAGGGTTATTCTTAGAAGATATTAAACAATTAACCGAAGAGTTATCTGTTACACAATGTACGCCTGCCTTTCGTGCAAAATATGGCGATCATTTAGAGCCTTATCGAGTGGTGTTAAAAGGACTACGCCAAAAATTAACGAATACTGAAATTTACTATGCTGAACTGTTAGAAGATCGCATTTCTACTATTGATGAAAAAGAGATCTTAATCTCAGATAAGCAGCTTTGGCAGCCTTTATTCGACTGCTATGAATCCTTACAAGCCTGTGGTATGCGAATCATTGCAAACGGTGCGTTGCTAGATTGTTTACGCCGTGTAAGTTGTTTTGGGTTAGGCTTATCTCGTTTAGATATTCGCCAAGAAAGTACCCGCCACGAAACAGCGATTGCAGAAATCACTCGCTATATCGGCTTAGGCGACTACTCGCATTGGACAGAAGATGATAAACAAGCCTTCTTAGTGCGTGAGCTTACCTCTCGTCGCCCACTAATTCCAAATAACTGGACACCAAGTGCAGAAACCAAAGAGGTATTAGACACTTGTAAAATCGTGGCTGAACAGCCTCAAGGAGTAATTTCTGCCTATGTAATTTCAATGGCTCGTGAAGCCTCTGACGTGTTAGCCGTTCATCTTTTATTAAAAGAAGCAGGATGCAAATTTACTATTCCTGTTGCCCCACTCTTTGAAACACTGGGCGATTTAGATCACAGTGAAAAAGTGATGACTGATTTGTTTAATATCGGCTGGTATCGTGGCATTATCAATAATTATCAGATGATTATGATCGGCTATTCCGATTCCGCCAAAGACGCAGGAATGTTAGCCGCTGGTTGGGCACAATATCGAGCGCAAGAAGCATTAGTTAATTTATGTGAAAAATATAATATTGAGCTTACCCTATTTCACGGGCGTGGAGGCACTATCGGACGTGGTGGTGCTCCGGCTCATGCAGCTCTGCTCTCTCAGCCTCCTCGCTCACTAAAAAATGGTTTACGAGTTACCGAGCAAGGCGAAATGATCCGATTCAAATTAGGCTTACCTGCCGTTGCGGTGGAAAGTTTAGAACTTTACGCCAGTGCGATTTTAGAAGCAAATATCTTCCCACCACCAGAGCCAAAACAAGAATGGCGAGATGTATTAGCTAAAGGTTCGGAAATTTCCTGCCAAATTTACCGTGATATGGTGCGTGGTGAAGCGGATTTTGTACCATATTTCCGAGCAGCAACGCCCGAGCAAGAACTGTCTCGCTTACCGCTTGGTTCACGCCCAGCAAAACGCAATCCGAAAGGTGGCGTTGAAAGTTTGCGTGCTATTCCATGGATTTTTGCTTGGATGCAAAACCGCTTAATGCTGCCTGCGTGGTTAGGTGCAGGGCAAGCATTGCAGCAGCTCATTGATGATGGCGATGAAAAACTGTTAAAAGAGATGTGTAATGAATGGCCGTTCTTCTCAACTCGTATTGGAATGCTTGAGATGGTATTCAGTAAAGCAGACGTGTGGTTAGCGGAATATTATGACCAACGTTTAGTTGAGCCAACATTACATCGTTTAGGCAAAGCATTACGCACCCAATTACAAGCTGATCTCAAAACTGTTCTTGCCCTTGCCCACGATGGTCAATTAATGGCAGATTTACCTTGGATTGCAGAATCCATCGCACTGCGTAATGTGTACACAGACCCATTGAATTTGTTACAAGTGGAGCTACTGCACCGTATTCGTAATCAAGGTGAAAATGTCGATCCTGAACTTGAACAAGCCTTGATGATAACCATCACAGGTATTGCGGCAGGTATGCGTAATACAGGTTAGGTTAGCTTATGTTATACAAGCGATTAAATTTGGTGACACATTTGCAAAATCCTGAATAAATTTAACCGCTTGTAGTCTATTAAACATAAAAAAAGCGAGAACTAAATTCTCGCTTTTTGTTTAGTTAATACCGTAAGGCTCGGTATAAGGGATAATCCCTCGTTTTAACATTCTCGATACACCATTGCTATAGCTTGTACCAAAGCGTAGCTCAAAGTTAATACCGAATTTATTATCGTAGTAGAAATCATTAATCGTATCAGGCGAGCCGACCGGCGTTGAAACTAAGCGACGTGCCACATAAACATTCGCGGCCCAACAACAAGTGTTGTAATTTAGCGAAAGCTGTCCTTCAACCGGTTTTTGCAAGGCAAGATCGTGATAATAGCTTGTCATTACTGATACTTTATCAGTTACTTCCCAGCCTAATACACCACCGACTTGCTTAATAGATTGACTATATCTATTCGTATTTAAATTTTGATTGATATAATCTTTACTTGCATAACGATAGTTAAGTTGAATCAATTTATCTGATTGTGGTTTATATTGTAATGACATATTCGCCAAAGAAGTTTGATTTAAGCGAGTGTCATATTGATAACTACCGTGCCAATTCCATTTTTTATGGAATTTCCAGTTAGATTCAGCCGCCCACGAAGAAGAACGTTTGGTCGTGCTATTATCCGAAGTATCATCAATTTTTGATGGGCTTAAATAATAGGTTTGACCTAAACTAAAGTTGAATACCTCTTCACCTGTTTCATTATTAAAGAAGCGAGTCGTTCCACCGGCTGTAATTAAATTTGCTGAAGAAATTCGGTCTAAACCACTATAGCGGCGATCATTAAATAACGAGAAATAGTCATTTTGTAATAGTGCCGAATCATAACCTAAACTGACACTTTTTTGGCGTTTAGACCCAATATCGCTTTGGTTTTTGTATGGACGATAAATATATTGCAATCTCGGCTCAATCGTCTGATTAAAGCCTGATAATAGCTGTTTATCTGATTCTAAAACGGTTTTGAAATCTAACTTAATTTGAGGCAATACTCGGCTTACACTTTTCTTAATCTCTTCTGTACTCTCACTGCCTTTGCTTTGTAAATAATGCGTTGCGTATAGCTTGGCTTCTAAATTTAAGCTACCATAGCGGTTTGCTAATGGGAAATTCAGCGTAGGTTCTGCGTGGAAACGCCACGCTTTTGGCATTAGTTTACTGTCATTTTCAAAACGAGCCGCTTGGGCAAAAAATTTGAAATCACCACCTTTAATTAAATCGTTTTTATAATAATTAAAGTCAATTTGTGGAAGTACTCGGTAAGGTCCGACATCCAGCTCATCGAAAGTTTGGAATTTTTTACCTGAAATCGACAAATTATAATTTGGCTGATAGTAGCCTAATCTAAAATTTTGCGTTGCATAACCATCTGTACTATTACCGTAGTCAGAATCAAAATCAGAGAAATAACGCCTATCGCTTACTTTTGTATAATCTATCGAGAAACGCCAATCAGTTAAAAAACTCATTGCATGACGCCAATGGAACAAATAGCGTTTACGATCATCATTTTCTGGCTGATATTCAGTCAAGCGATCTTTTGCCATATATTCGGTTGCCACTAAGCCTTGCCCAATTTTGGTTAAATAACGAAACTCCGGGCTAAGTTGCCAGCCACGACGTGAGTAATAGGTTGGCGTAATCGTAGCGTCCATATTCGGGGCGATATTCCAGTAAAATGGCTGAGAATATGTCCAACCATTTTTGCTTGAACGCTCAAAACTTGGAATAAGCAGACCTGTACGGCGACGATCACCAATCGGGAATTGTAGGTAAGGCGAATAGAACACAGGTACGCCCAACACTTTAAAACGAGCGTGCCACATTTCAGCATACTCTTCATCAACATGTTGGATCATCTCATTCGCTTCGATTTGCCACGAATTATCATCAGGTAAACAAGAAGTGAAACTTGCATTTTTAAGCGTACGTTTGCTATTACCAAACTCCCCAGACTCTGCAGTACCCCGTCCTTGTCTGCCGACTAATTGATAATTCGCATTCGTTAAGCTTGCATCTTTGGAAAGAAGATTAATCGTGGCATCCGCACCTGTAGCTTGAATTAAATTATCTTGATAGTTAAAGTTGCCTTGCAAATACGCTATTCGGGCATTTTCGCCATCTTG
This sequence comes from Mannheimia sp. E30BD, assembly GCF_041807785.1. Classification (NCBI taxonomy): domain Bacteria; kingdom Pseudomonadati; phylum Pseudomonadota; class Gammaproteobacteria; order Pasteurellales; family Pasteurellaceae; genus Mannheimia; species Mannheimia sp. E30BD. Next base: position 24,272 of record NZ_JBGTYX010000008.1, on the reverse strand, counting down.
CTCAACTCGCACCTGATCCGCCCAGATCGAGCGATTGCCCTGTTTAACTGTTACATCACCCGTATAGGTTGCATCACGAGGCTGATTAATTACTGCACTATCCGCCTCAATCGTAATCGGCATTCTCAGTTGATCACCTTCAACCACTTCACCTTGAAAATGAGGTACACCAAGTAAGCATTGCTGCTTGAGATCAGCGGCTGCATAATTGCTATAACAAGCTGCCATCACAGCAAGAGAAAGTAAGCTATAACGCTGTTTCATTATTTTTCCTTTCTGAATTGGGAACAAGCGGTTAAGTTTAAGCAATTTTTTGCATTTATTTTTGCAGAGGCAAATTGCAATTTATCCCTACGCTCAACATTTTCACTTCAATGTTTTGCAAAAAATTCTTAAAAAACGACCGCTTGATCATTAAATAATACGGGAAAACTGCTGTCTTCTCGCTAATTGTCTTGAATAGACATCAAAACATAAGCAAATATTACGGATTAACAAACGTCCACGCGGTAGCACCACGATGCCATCATCGTTAATCGTTAATAATTCATCTTCTGCTAATGACTCTAATAAAGCCAGATCTTCAGCAAAATAGGCTTTAAAATCAATGCCGTACTGCTTTTCAATGGTTGCAAAATCAAGTTTAAAGTTACAAATCAAGGCTTTAATCACATCACGGCGAATACAATCATCTTGAGTGAGGGCAATCCCTTTATGTAACGCAATGCCGTTTGCTTCTACATCTGCGTAATATTGTTGTAACTCTTTGCGGTTTTGAGCATAAGTATCGCCCAGTAAGCTAATTGCCGAAACGCCCATACCTAACAAGTCGCACTCTTCTTGCGTTGTATAGCCTTGAAAGTTACGGTGTAAAATCCCTTTTTCTTGGGCAATAGCCAGTTCATCATCAGGTTTAGCAAAGTGATCCATACCGATAAATTTATAGCCATTCTCGCCTAAGAATTCGATCGATTTTTGTAAAATAGTGAGCTTTGTTTCGGGTGCTGGCAGTAGCTCTTCTTTAATTTTAACTTGTGCTGCAAAGCGACTGGGCAAGTGTGCATAGTTAAATACACTCATACGATCTGGGTTTAACTCTACTACACGTTGCAGTGTGTACATAAAGCTCTCGACATTTTGTTTTGGCAAGCCGTAGATTAAATCCACGTTGGTTGAAACAAAACCAAGCTCTTTTGCACGTTTCATTAATGCAAAAATAAATTCTTCATCTTGCTCACGGTTTACTAAACGTTGCACTTCTTTGTCGAAGTCTTGAATCCCCATACTAATGCGGTTAAAACCGATAGATTTTAGGTGATCTAACATATCGAGTTCAATTTCACGCGGATCCATCTCGATACTGATTTCAGCCTCTTCACTAATTTCAAAATTAGTGCGTAGCATTTGCATTAAACGAGCAGATTGATCTTCATCTAAATAGGTTGGTGTACCCCCCCCCCAGTGAATTTGCGTTACCAAGCGGTTCGTAAATAAAGGGGCACGAGTTTTAATTTCACGCTCTAAATAGTCTAAATAGATTTCAACTTTATGACGATGGCGAGTAATCACTTTGTTACAGCCGCAGAAATAGCACAGTTTATGACAAAACGGAATATGCACATAAAGCGAAAGCGGACGCTCAGGATAGCGAGCGGCAGCACGGATAAAATCATCATTGGTATAATTTTCGTTAAACTCTAACGCTGTTGGGTAAGAAGTATAACGAGGACCGGAATGGTTATATTTTTGAATCAGGGATAAGTCCCAAATAATTTCTGACATTAGATTGCCTTTCTCATTTCTTCAATATCTTTTAATAATTGCTCACACTCGGCTTTAATTTCAGCCTCAAGCTCAACTTCTTTCGATTCTCTCTCTAAATCAAGCTTCATTCGTTCATTGCGCTTTAGATTTTTACGCTCATCTAAAATCGGCATATTTTCAACCACTTCGTATAACGCCCACATCGCACTATAGTGGCTTAATTTTTTGCCTAATACATCAAGTAAGGGCTTTAAACGCAAAACACCTTCCGAAAAATCGCATTGCTCAGTGAGCATCGCTTTAGCGATCACCTCAAGGCTTTCTAAAATGCGAAGATAACGGGCTTTTTGCGCTTCTTTTGCCTGCTCAATCAGTTCTTGCTCACGCTTTTTCTGCAATTTTAACTTCAGCATTAAGTGAATCGCATAGCCTGCCATTGAAATTAGAATCAGAGCAGCAAGTACAATCAAGAATATCTTTAACATCATCTGATTTATCTATTAACGAAATTTATTAATATCCATAGTTTCAAATTGGCGTAATAACGCATCGCCATTATCGCCTTCTTCATCTTCATACTCAATGCCAAGTTCCGTCATTAATTCATCAATACGGTCTAAGCATTCATTCATAAATTTCTGATCTTCAGGTGATAATGTTTTTCCTGCTTCTAAATCATCTAATAATTGATTTAAGCATTCGTTATTTTCTAATTGCTCTAACTCTTGCTCTGGCGAAAGAATTGGTTTTACAGGCTCAACCGGCACAGGTTTAATCGTTCGACCTTTCTCTGGTTGATTTACAAATTCCACCATTAATGGCACTTTTTTACGGCTACCAATACGCGGATCTTTCACCTCTTTCACTACCGCCTTTTTCTGCTCTGCAGAATCAGCATTACGAGAACCTGTCGGCAAGCCTTTATGCTTACGCTTACGCTTTTCCTCACGGGCTTGAGCATCTAACTCATAACGGGTCAGTTTGCGATTTTTCCCCCCACCTAATTTAGACATAGGCTGTTTAGGTTTATCGGTCTTTCTTGCCGGCATAATGTCGGTAATACGACGTGTTTTTTTAGTACGACTCATAAATTTAATATCTTAAAATTGCTATAAACGGCTATTCTACAAGGAATTAGATTCCCTTAATAGCTTTGGTTTCAATTAATCATTTCAATCAATGATAAGTTTGCACAAAATGTTGGTAGGCTTTCAAAAATTTCTCAAAGTCATCTAAGCCACAAAATGCGATGCTCTCTTCATTGTAAAATTGAAAGCCTTCTTCCATTTCCTCATCATCAAAAGCAGCATCTAAATTGTTTGCCTTTGCCATCACTTCATCATAATCAAAATAGAGACTATACTCCCGCCCTTCAAACACACATTCATAATGATTCGGAAATGCGGCTCGACACTTCTCTATTTCAGCGAAAATAGGGGCTAATTGGCTAGGATTTTCCGTTATTTCGGCATTCAACCAACGAGCAAACGCCTCGTGATCCATCGAACATTTTGCCACCACCCCGTGAATACTATGGGTAAATTGATATTCCATACACCTTCTCCTCTATTACGGCTATTATAGCCTAACAAGCGGTCTTTTTTTGGAAAATTTTGCAAAACGCTAATTTTTAAATGTTATCAACTCCTCGATTACCCAGAAATCTGCTAGAATAATACAGGTTATTTTTAGTATTGATACATCAAAAAGGAACTACTATGCCAAACAGCACAGCACAGCACAGCACAGCACAGCACAGCACAGCACAGCACAGCACAGCACAGCACAGCACAGCACAGCACAGCACAGCACAGCACAGCACAGCACAGCACAGCGTGATCTCAACGCTGCCACAAGTCAAGCCTTTTTAAACGAACTCGACCAAACCCTTTGGACAGCCGCCGACAAACTGCGTAAAAACCTCGATGCCGCCAACTACAAACACATCGTTCTTGGCTTTATCTTCCTAAAATACATCTCCGACAGCTTTACCGATTTCCAAGCCAAGCTAAAAACCCAGCTCACCGCCCCCGAAAGCGAACTCTATCTGGACCCTGCACTATTTGACGAACAAGAATTTAGCCAAATTCTCGCCGAAGAGTTGGAACAGAGAGATTACTACGCTGCCGAAAACATCTTTTGGGTACCGGAACAAGCCCGCTGGGACAACATCAAATCATTAAGCAAACTCAATCTTGGCGATGAGCTGCCTTGGGGAGACAAATTTAAAGGTGTCAGCCGCTTGATTGATGATGCCTTTGAAGCCATCGAACGGGAAAACTCCAAACTAAAAGGCGTACTGCAACGCATTGCAGGCTTTGGCGTGCCTGATGAAATGCTCACAGGCTTGATTGACCTGTTCTCACGCACCAATTTCACACAGCCGATGCTGGGTGGCGAACCTGTCCATCTGCAAGCCAAAGACATTTTGGGACACGTCTATGAATACTTTCTTGGGCAATTTGCCCTTGCCGAAGGCAAAAAAGGCGGTCAATACTTCACGCCCAAATCCATCGTTACCTTAATTGTCGAAATGCTCGAACCCTATTCAGGGCGGATTTACGATCCGGCAATGGGCAGCGGCGGATTTTTTGTGCAAACCGACCGCTTTATTCAGGCTCACGCTGGCAACCGCAACGCCATTTCCGTTTACGGGCAAGAATCCAACCCCACCACCCGCAAGCTGGCGGTGATGAATATGGCAATTCGTGGCATTCCCTTTGACTTTGGCGACAAACCCGAAGACACCTTGCTCAACCCCCTGCACATCGACAGAAAAATGGACATTGTCATGGCAAATCCGCCCTTTAACCAAAAAGAGTGGTGGAGTGAAAGCCTAGCAAACGACCCACGCTGGGCATACGGCACACCGCCACAAGGCAACGCCAACTTTGCGTGGCTGCAACATATGATTTACCACCTCTCCCCCAAAGGCAAAATGGCACTCCTGCTCGCCAACGGCTCAATGAGCAGCCAAACTTCAGGCGAAGGCGACATTCGCAGAAACATCGTGCAAGCCGACCTTGTCGAAGCGATGATTGCCCTGCCCAATCAGCTATTCACCAACACCCAAATCCCTGCCTGCATTTGGATTATCAATAAAGCCAAAGCCAGAAAAGGTGAAGTGCTGTTTATCAACGCCACCCAAATCGGCTATATGAAAGACCGTGTCTTGCGTGATTTCACCGTTGATGACATTACCAAAATCAGCGACACCTACCACAACTGGCAAAAACAGGACGGCTACGAAAATATCCCTGCGTTTTGTTACTCGGCAACACTGGACGAAATCGCCAAAAACGATTTTGTGCTGACCGCAGGGCGGTATGTCGGTGCGGTACAAGAAGAAGATGACGGCGTGCCATTTAGCGACAAAATGCAGGAATTGACCGCTTTATTAAATGAACAATTTAAACAAGGGCGGGAATTGGAACAGCAAATCCGCAAGAATTTAGCGGAATTGGGGTTTGAATTAGCAACAGAATAAAAATAATGCTGACGTAGGGGCGTATGTCATACGCCCACAACGATATAAATGCCTAGATTTGACTATGAATAATGTTCCATTCGGGCGTACGACGTACGCCCCTACATTCATCATCAAATCACAAGCGGTGGAAAATTAACAGAAAATTGCAAATTTGGAGAGGAAAATGGCTGATAGAAATAAATGTACATTACAAGAATTAACAATAAGTATAAACACTGGATTGGATGCTATTCGCAGAGCCCCTATTGTTGAAAAGAAAACAGATATTAGATGTTTAAGAATACAAGATATTTCACAATGCAAGTCTTTTGAAAAATGGGGATATACCGAAGTTATAAAAAAAGATTTCGAAAAGTTTCAACTAATTACTGATGATATTATTATGGCAAGAACTTGTTCTACAGGAATTTGCTATTTAGTAAAAGAAAACATCCCTGCCGTTTTCAATAATGGATTAGCTAGAATTAGATTAGATAAAGAAAAAGCATATCCACAATTTATGTATTATGTTTTTAAATCAAAGCATTTTACAGACTATATCGATGGTATATCTCGTGGTACGTCTGTTCAGTTGAATATGAAAATTGGAGATTTAGAAAAATATGAATTCCACTTACCAAGTTTAGAAAATCAAAAGAAAATTGCCTATATTTTAGGTAAATATGACGACAAAATCCAACTCAACACCCAAACCAACCAAACCCTAGAAGCCATTGCACAGGCAATCTTCAAAAGCTGGTTTGTGGATTTTGACCCTGTGCGTGCCAAAGCAGCCGCCCTAAGCGAAGGCAAAAGCGAACACGAAGCCAATCTTGCGGCAATGTCGGTGATTTGTGGCAAAGACACCAACGAGTTAAACGACACCGAATACAAAGCGCTTTGGCAAATCGCCGAAGCGTTTCCAAGTGAGTTGGTGGAGAGCGAAGAATTTGGAGAAGTGCCGAAGGGGTGGAAATACACAACATTATCCGAAATTTGTACAATGCAAAACGGTTATGCTTTTAAGAGTTCTGATTGGCGAGATAATGGTATTCCTGTAATTAAAATTGGTTCTATTCAATCCAATATTGTTAATGTTTTTGGTAATGGTTTTGTGGATTTAGAATATACTGAAACAAAAAAAGATTTTGTTTTAAAATCTGGCGATATTATTATTGCTTTAACAGGTGCTTATGTAGGAAAAGCTGGAATAATGCCTGCAAATAGCCTAGCAATGCTAAATCAACGGGTAGCTAAATTTTTACCAAAAACCATTTCAAATAATGTCAGTTATTATTCTTATATTTATTGTCTATCACAAAGAACAGAATTAAAAGACTTTATCAGCTTTACAGCACAAGGTTCAGCACAACCAAATATTAGCACAAAAGAATTGTTAGCCTTTAAAATTTTATTAGGCAATAAAGAACTGCATTTACATTTTGAGAAAGTGTGCAAAATCTTATTAGATAAGATGATTTCAAATAGTGGTGAAAATGAAAATTTATCTAGTATTAGAGACCTACTTTTACCTAAATTATTAAGTGGGGAGTTGCTAAATGAATAATTCTTATCTAGAAAGAAAATTCATCAATGAATTGAATGAAGAGGGAGTTATTAACATCAGGGGAATTGAGTTCGAAAGAGATCGAATTCTAGCTACCCTAGACAGACCCGCATATGATGATGTTTTCAATGGATGGTTGAATGACTATAAGCTACAAAAACTAGAGCAAGGCAGAAATATCTTAAAGCTCCATAGCAACCAAAACAGGTTTAATAAATTAAAAGAGCTATTTCAGAATAATCAGATAATCCCTTTTATTGGTGCAGGATTATCTCTACCGACAGGATTGCCGTTATGGAGAGATTTTTTAGTAAAAGTACAAAACGAAAGCTCTATAAATCAAGAAGTGTTTTCTAGCTTATTGGATAAAGGAGAGTTTGAGGAGGCGGCTCAGTTACTTGATGAACATTGTGCAACACATTTACAGGAGCAATTAGATAATGAATATGGAAAATATTTGGATCCAGAAGAAATAGAAGGTGTCATTTGTCGATTACCAGAATTTTTTCCAAATTCATCTATTGTTACAACAAATTACGACTCTTTATTAAAAATAATTTATGAAAGCAATAATAAAAGCTTTGCTCATTATTTAATTGGTTTGAATGCAATAGAGTTTTCTCGCTTGCTGAGTAGTGGTCAAAGAGTTCTTTTGCAATTACACGGCACGCATACAACAAGATCCAAAAGAGTTTTAACTGTTGATGAATATAATAAACACTACGACGAAAATAATACTATTTCAAACTGTATTCATCAGCTCTTTTCTCGATCTATTTTATTTTTAGGTTGTAGCTTATCTATCGACAGAACCATTAAAACTTTACAAGAAATTATTCGTGAAAAGGGCAGTGATAATTTAGCTCGGCATTATGCTTTTTTGCCGTTGGGTAAAATGTCAAATAATGAAAGAATTAACAGGCAAGAAGAATTAGCAAAAGCCAATATATTCCCTATTTGGTATGATGATGACCACGATGAATGTATTGAAGCATTGTTAGAATTATTGGTAGAAGGTAAATAAGATATGCTAGGCATCAACGAAAACACCATTGAACAATCCGCCATTGCGACTTTGCAAAGCTTGGGCTGGGACTACACCTACGGCAAAACGATTTTGGCAGGTTTAGAACACGAATGGCGGGAGCGAGCCGCTGAGGTGGTATTAAAGCCGCTACTTTCTGAAGCCATTGCAAAATTCAACCCGAATTTGCCCGCTTGTGAGGTGGAAAATGTGGTGGCACAGGTGTGCCGTGCGGAAAGTGGCGATTTGGCGGAGCGTAATCGTCAGGCTTATGATTGGCTAAGAAATGGGGTCAAAATCACTTATCAGCAAGACGGCGAGCAGGTGTCTGATGTGGTGCAGCTTGTTGATTTTCAGTGTCCGCAAAACAACGATTTTCGTATTGTCAATCAGCTGGATATTGGCGGTAAAAAAGGCAAACGCATTCCTGATTTGATTGGCTTTGTTAATGGCTTGCCACTGGTGGTATTTGAGCTGAAAAATCCGCTCAAAGAAAATGCCAACATTGGCAAGGCGTTTGCCCAACTGCAAACTTATAAAGATGAAATCTCCGATTTGTTTGTGTTTAATCAGGCACTCGTGATTTCAGACGGCATTGTCGCTCGTATCGGTTCTCTCACTGCTGATTTCGACCGTTTTACCCCTTGGCGTGTGGTTGATGAAAAAAATCAGAGCAAACGCATTGTGTTTGAAGATGAACTCACCGCCCTACTGCAAGGAGTGATGAGTCCCAAAAATCTCTTGGATTATGTGCAGAATTTTGTGGTGTTTGAACGGGACGGCAAAAACCGCTTGATTAAGAAAATCGGGGCATATCATCAATTTTACGGTGTCAATGAAGCAGTGGATTGCACCCTGCTTGCCGCCACAGGCAATCGCAAAATCGGTGTGTTTTGGCATACGCAAGGTTCGGGCAAATCCCTTTCGATGCTGTTTTATGCCGGCAAGGTATTGAGTCAAGGCAGCCTGAAAAATCCGACTTTGGTTTTGGTCACCGACCGTAACGATTTGGACGGTCAGCTTTATGCTACCTTTTGCGGTGGTGAGGCATTGCTCAAACAAACGCCAGTCCAAGCCGATGGGCGAGACGAACTTCGCTCTGCCCTTGCCAGTCGTTCGGCTGGGGGCGTGATTTTTACCACCATTCAAAAATTCGGCTTAATGGACGGCGAACTTACCCATCCTGTATTAAACGAGCGGGAAAACATCATTGTGATTACCGATGAAGCACACCGTTCGCAATATGGTTTTAGCCAAAAAATCAACGACAAAGGACAATATCGGGAGGGTTACGCCAAGCATTTACGCAGTGCATTGCCCAATGCCTCTTTTATTGGTTTTACCGGCACACCAATCGCCCTTGATGACAAAGACACCCAAGAAGTGTTTGGTAAATATGTGTCGATTTATGATTTTGAAGATGCGGTGAAAGATGGAGCAACCGTGCCGATTATCTATGAGCCACGCCAAATCAGCTTGGGCGAAAGTGGTGAGTTTGCCAAAGTGATGGAAGAGGCACAACAACTGATTGATGACGATGAAAACAGCGATAACTTCCGCCTGCGTGAAAAACTGCACAGCGTGGACAGCCGTTTGCAAAAAATGGCGGAAGATATTATTGCCCATTACGATGAGCGTACCAAACAGCAAGACGGCAAGGCGATGATTGTGGTGATGAGCCGTGCCATTTGCGTGAAATTGTACGAAAAAATCACCGCACTTCGTCCCGAATGGCACTCAAACGATGTGCTTCAAGGCAGCATTAAAATTGTGATGACAAGTAATGCCAGCGACCCTGCCGAGTGGCAAAAACACAATCAGGATAAGAAAACCTTAGAAAAACGCTTTAAAGACCCAGACGACCCACTCAAAATCGTGATTGTGCGAGATATGTGGCTGACAGGGTTTGATGCCCCTTGTTGTAACACAATGTACATTGATAAACCAATGAGCGGACACAACCTAATGCAGGCAATCGCTCGGGTCAATCGGGTATTTCGCAATAAAAGCCGTGAAAATGGCGGCTTGATTGTGGATTATGTCGGCTTGACCGATGAGCTGGAAAAAGCGATGAAGCAATACACCAACACAGGCGGCAAAGAAAAGCCAGTGCGAGACATTTCAGCGGTGCTGGAAAAAATGGTGGAACACATCACGGTCATTCGTGGGCAATTTGCCACACCGATTGACGGACAAGCGGTTGATATTGCCAAAATTTTGCAAATCAGCGAACCTGCCAAACTGCTCAATGCGATTTTGACATCAGCCAACCATATTCTTGCCCTAGACCGCATTCAGCCAACCGATAACACTGCCAAAGACAAAACCCCACGCAAAAGCGCTTTTTTACAGTCGGTACGCTTGGCGAAAAAAGGTTATGCTTTGTGTGGGGCATTAAAAGCAGTTGAACCCTATAAACAGGAATTGGCGTTTTATGATGCGGTGCGTGCCACCATCATCAAAAACAGCACTGCCTCTCGCAATCCTTCGGGTGAAGACCGCTTGTTACAGCTAACCGTCTTGATGAACCGTGCGGTACAGTCGGACGGTGTGGTGGATTTATTTGATTTACTGAAAAAAGAACGCCCAAACATCAATCTACTTTCTGATGAATTTTTGGAAACGGTAAAAAACAGCCCAACCAAAGATTTATGGATTGGTGCGATGGAGCGTTATTTGGCGTCCGAGTTACGCACGCAAAGTGGTGCAAATCTTGCCACTAAAAAAGAGTTTGAACAGCGACTCAAAGAAGCAATGAACCAATACCACAACCACAATTTAAGCGTATTGGAAATTTTGGAAGAGCTGATCGCCCTTGCCAAAGAGTTTGACGCTCGCCAAAAACGAGGGGAAGAGCTGGGATTAAGTCCTGCTGAAATGGCGTTTTATGATGCTTTGGCACGCAACGAAAGTGCGGTGCGGGAAATGGGCGATGAAGTGTTGATGAACCTCGCCAAAGACATCACCGATAAATTACGCAAATCCGTCACCGTAGATTGGCAATACAAAGACTCGGTGCGTGCCAAAATGCGAACCTTAATCCGCATTGCCCTGCGTAGCTATAAATATCCGCCCGATTTACAGGCGGAAGCGATTGAGTTTGTGTTGCAACAAGCGGAAGAGATCGCTGGAGAGTTCGCTATCACCGAAACGGCGTAATCTATATTAGGGCGTGCAATGTACGCCCTAAATTTATGCTAATAACCTCTGCCACATTTCCCGCACAAATGCTCGCTCGGTGGTAAATTCACTTGCGTCCACCACGCTGTCTTTGCGTAATAAGTTTAGGTGGTGAATTTTGTTACGCAGTGCGGTGTAGCAATGTTGTAGCTGTTCGCTTTGTTCAAAACTTAAAATGCCGCATTCTACCGCACTGTCGAAAATACGGACATTATCCGACCATACTGCCATTTTCGGGTGTTGGTGGCTGTGGGCTAATACCAAATATTGAGCGATAAATTCAATATCAGTAATACCGCCTTGATCTTGTTTAATATGAAATTGCTCGGCTGAATGAGAACTTAAGTGTTGGTACATTTTCTGTCGCATTTCGCAAATTTCTTGGCGTAATTGACCGCTTGCACGCGGCTGAGCAAGCGTGCTTTGGCGGATTTGTTCAAAGGCTTGTTTGAGGTTTTCCGCCCCAAACACACATCTTGCTCTCACTAGCGCTTGGCGTTCCCACGTCCACGCCTCGTTTTTTTGGTAATAGTCGTATGCTTTAAAGGTGCTGACCAAAAGCCCTGCCTCACCGGAAGGGCGAAGCCGCATATCAACTTCGTATAACACACCGGCACTGGTGTTTAGGTTAAAAATCGAGTTAATTTTTTGGGCGAGCTTGAGGTAAAATTGGTGGCTGGAAATCGTTTTTCTGCCTCCCTCAGTTTCTCCATCATCCGGAGCATTGTGCAAAAATACCAGATCTAAATCTGAGTTATAACCAAGTTCGATCCCGCCTAATTTGCCATAACCAATCACCGCAAAGCCTTGCTCAGCGGCTTCTAAATGTGCTGGCACACCAAAACGCTGGGTGAGCTGTTTCCAAGCCATATTCACCACTGCATTAATAATCGCTTCTGCTAAATAAGTGAGGTGATCGCTGATTTTCATCACCGGTAGCACGCCTAAAATATCAGCGGCAGCAATGCGTAAAATATGGGTTTGTTTGAATTGGCGTAATCCATCAATTAAAGCTTCTTCATCTTCTTCCGGAATACGGATTAAATAATCTTGCAACGCCGATTGATATTGCTCAAAAGGCAACACATCAGTTAATCCTCGATTGCCAATCAGTTCATCAAGCAACATTGGGTAACGGGCAATTTGCTCCGCAATCATAACCGACTTACTACACAATGCCAAAAGGTGAGGCAGAATCTGATCTTTTTCGAGCATTAATTCCAAATAGGTAGTTCGGGTAGTGATTTTATCGACAATATTCAACACACGAGGCAATAACAATAAATGATCTTCACCTTTAAAAATGCTGTCGGCAATTCTAGGCATTAAATTGCGTAGCACCTCTCGCCCTCTTACCCCAATCGGGCGTTTTACCCAATCTTGAAAGGTAGTAGAAAAGTGACGGAAAATCTCCGTATAATCATTTTCTGCAACCTTTGGATAACCTTTTAGCACTGCGGATAAATCTTCAAGGCGAATGTTATAGTGCAAAATGTCTTTCCATTCGGCTAATTTTTCATTAACCGGATTGCAGTTGGCTTGTGTTTCCTCTTCACCGATAATTTCATTAAAAATCTGGCGTACTGCTTGTTGATATTGGCTCAATACTGCCATAAATTGTTGCCAATCGTTAAAGGAATGCTCCACCCAATGCGTTTTTTCGCTATATAAATCCTGCTGATAGTAACTTTGACAAGCAAATATAAGACGGGCTTGAGAAGCTTCATCAGTGGGTAGAGTTTGAGTTTGTTTATCGTCAATCGCTTGCAATACATTTTCAATTTGACGGTAAAAAATATAGGCATTGTGGAGCGTTTGCACCTGCGTTCGGGTTAATAAATTTAATTCTGCCAAGCGTGGTAGCACTTTTAACAGGCTACGTTCTTGTAAAATTTTATCTCGCCCGCTACGGATCATTTGGAAAGTTTGGGCGATAAACTCCACCTCCCGAATTCCACCTGCTCCAAGTTTGATATTGTCCGTTAAATTTCGGCGAACCACTTCACGGCTGATTTTTTCTTTCATTTCACGCAACGATTGGATTGCACTGAAATCCAAATAACGGCGGTAAACAAAAGGGCGGAGCATTTGCTTTAAATAGCGATGATTTAAATTTTGGTTATCCTCGCCTAAAATTTTTGCTTTAATCATCGCATAACGTTCCCAATCACGCCCTTGCTCTTGGTAATAATCTTCCATTGCAGTAAAGCTCAGCACCAAGGCTCCGCTATCACCAAAGGGGCGAAGTCGCATATCGGTACGATACACGAAACCATCAGCGGTGATCTCATCTAATACTTTAATTAACCGCTGCCCCATTCGGGTAAAAAATTTGCTGTTTTCAATCGGTTTGCGTCCACCTTCGGTTTCACCAATATCGGGGTAGGTAAAAATCAGGTCAATATCGGAAGAAAAATTAAGCTCTCGTCCGCCCAATTTGCCCATACCTAAAATCAGCAGTTCTTGTGTTTCGCCAAGAGTGTTCTTTGGCGTGCCATATTCGGCACAGCAACACTGAAACAACCAATCTCGAGCGGCTAGAATCAGGCTCTCGGCTAAATCTGACAAACGCTGAAACACAAATTCTACCGTCGCTAATTTATTTGACTGAATAAAGCTCAGACGAGCCAATTCACGGTGGCGAAATTGCCGCAAAACCTGCCCCAACATTTCTTCATTTTCCACACTTGCTAACACTTTCGCTAAACGCTCGGCATAATTATTGCAATCATCAGGTGTAGGAAACTTGGCAAGCCATTCTGCCAGTAAATCCGGCTGTTTTTGTAAGGTTTGATGCACAAAATTGGAAAGCGAAATCGCCGTCACAAGCGGTTGAATTTGCTCAGAATTTTGCAAATCGGTTGGTACATTAAGTTCGGATTGGGAGATTAGGGTGGTAAGCATAGAATAAACATCGTAGGGGCAGGTCCTGTGCCTGGCCGCAAATCATAGATGATATTCGGGCGGGCACAGGACCCGCCCCTACAAATTTACAAAAAATTTGTAAAATTCAACCGCTTGTTAAAACACTCTCTTAAACGGCTTAATAATCACATCGCCATATACGCCAGCATCAACATAAGGATCTTTGCTTGCCCATTGTTGAGCTTCTTCAAGAGAGTTAAATTCAGCAATCACAGTTGAACCTGTTACGCCAGTGCCATCTTCTGTTGGGTTTGGACCTGCAATTAATAAACGACCTTCTGCCTGTAATTTTTCTAAACGAGCTAAATGTGCAGGGCGTACTTCTAAACGCTTTTCCAACGTATTAGGATTATCTTGTGCAAAAATCACATAATACATACTATTCTCCTTTTTCGGTAGGTGAGGTAATTAATGATAAGGCTTCATCTAATTCTAGGTTATTTTCTCTCGGCACAGCACGAGGTTTGCCCTCTTTATCTACGGCAACATAGGTAAATAATGCTTCTGTAACCAGAAAGCGTTCACGAGCGCCGTTATAAACTTGTTTGATAAATACTTCTACTTTCACTTGCATTGAGGAGCGCCCAACGTGCATCAATTTACCGTAGCAGCATACTACATCACCAACAGAAATAGGACGATGGAAGATCATTTTATCAACAGTTACGGTAACCACTCTGCCTTTAGCAAGTTCTTTCGCTAAAATCGCACCACCTAAGTCCATTTGCGACATAATCCAACCACCAAAAATATCGCCATTAGCATTGGTGTCTGATGGCATAGCGAGTGTTCTTAAAATCAGTTTCCCTTCAGGGCCTTTATCATAGGGATTATTTTTCATCTTGTTTTTCCTGCTTTTCAGTCTCTTTTAGGTAAGGGTAAAGTACAAAACCTGTTATTACTGTTGCCACCAATGTTAAACCAATAATGCCGAAAGATTTAAAATCAACCCAAACATCTTCTGATAAATATTGACTAATATAAATATTAAGCAACATACAAATAATAAAGAAAATTGCCCAACCGAAGTTGATTTTATTCCACACTTGATCCGGCAAATTAATTTCCTTGCCGAGTAATTTTTTAATTAGAGGAACTTTAAACACAAACTGACTCACTAATAACACTAGGGCAAAAAGCGAGTAAACAATAGTTACTTTCCATTGTAAATATTTCACTTCATTAAAATAAGCACTGAGTAACCCAAAAAAGACTACTGCTCCGCTCATAATAAGCTGTTGCTTTTCAATTTTACCATAAAGCACTTTTAAGGCGATCATCTGTGCAATCGTTGCAATCACTAATACAATAGACGCCATTTGAATGCCGTCCATTTTATAAACAACAAAAAACAGAATTAGCGGAATAAATTCAAGTATTTGTTTCATTTCATCTCCATTAATTTGCCGGCGTTTGACGATAAACTTGGTAAAAGCGGAAGCTGAAAATTGCCATAAAGACATTAATTACCGCACTGAAAATAACAGTAATGACTGCACCAACAATATCATTACCAAAAACCGCAAGTAATCGAGATAACATACCCGGTAATAAATAAGAAATCACACAGAATAAAATTAACGGTAGCATTTTTCCTCTTGATAATTGAAAAGTAAATTTAATGCTTTCTGATAAGGTTTTCTGTGGTTTTTCTAATAAATAAGCGTAAATCACAAGCGATAATTTAACGAAAAAATAAAAACCAGCCACTAGCACAGGCAATGCAATAATTACCGTTTCAGGCGATGCTATCGCAAAAGATGCTCCCAATGAAAGGGGCAGAACCATAATAAATTGTAAAATTAGCACAGGTAAAAAGTGTTTTAATGCACCACCTGCATTTTGGAAAAAGTGCTGATAATTGCCATTGTTGATAGATTGAATGTTTAAAATCATCAATACCGTTAGAAAGAGATTAGCGATCCCTAATAATACTGTCGGCATTAAAATAGACAATAATTTTGAGCTATCAATTTGAATTTGTTGCGGCTGCTGGTCTGCTGCTATTTCTGGCGAAGCTGGCAATAATAAAATAAACACCAGTTGCACCACCACAATAGTGATTATCGCAAACAGTGTGAAAGATTGCTGATTACGCATAAAATTCCAACTTTGTTGTAATAAATCCACAAATTTAATTGGCATAAAATATCCTTCAAATACGTTGTAAACATTTTGTTGTAAAGTATAGCAAGTGTTAGCCTAAACTGCATTAACCTATTGTAGATTTTAGCAACTTAGCTACAATAAAAGAAAAGATTAAAAGAGAAAATACTATGTTTAGCCTATTTGAAGCAGGGCAACGCTATCTAAACACCTTGCCTAATCAGAAAAAATTAGCGAATTTTATGCCTGATTACCACATTATTCGCCTTGTTAAATTTTCTTCTAAAGTAATGCCTGCTTTTGCGTGCTTTGCTATAGTCTGGCAATACTTTTTTACCGACCCTACTCAATCTGTTTTAGCAAATTCTGTTATTACGGCTATTTTTGCCATTTCTATCCCTTTTCAAGGGCTTTATTGGCTGGGTAAACGGGCAAGATCGCCACTTTCTTTATCCTTGTTGGAATGGTATGAATCGCTCAGGCAAAAATTAATTTCCGCACAGGTAAAATTAGAAGAAACACAAGCGGTGCCTTCTTTCCAAGATTTTGCAAATTTACTGAAATTAGCGGAAGAAACGTGGGGAAATGAATATTTCGATGAGCTTTAAAAGCCTAAAAGAAAAAAGCTCCACTCAATAATTAAGTGGAGCAAAACTTTTGTTCTAATTCTGGAGGTTTGAATTACTGTTTTATAAAAGGAGACAAATAAAACAAGAACAAAAGAAAATTCTTTGGCTCCTCCTGCGGGACTCGAACCTGCGACATATGGATTAACAGTCCACCGTTCTACCGACTGAACTAAGGAGGAATTTACAGAGCAGAATAATAAGCTAAAACGTTTTAGCCGTCAAATAAAATAATGAACCTTCGTTCATTATTTACATTTATTTACGCTTTTCGCATTGAGAATACTTAATTAGTGTTACACACAGAGCAGTTTTTTTGCTTAGGCAATGCCATTTCTCGTACTGAAAAATGTAAACCATCAATTATCAGCAATTTTCCTGATAATATTTTGCCGATATTCAGTAAAACTTTTATCGCTTCTAATGCTTGAAAGCTACCAATTACCCCAACAATGGGAGCAATAACCCCTGCTTCGACACAGCTTAATGTGCCATTGCCAAATAAACTACTCAAACATTGGTAGCAAGGTTCATTTTCTTGATAGCTAAATACACTAATTTGCCCTTCAAAACGGATTGCTGAACCTGATACAAGCGGTCGTTTTTGCTTAAAACATTGCAAATTGAGTTGATTACGAACAATTACGTTATCAGTACAATCTAGCACTAAATCGCTTTGAGCAATAAGCTCTGCCCACTGCTCATCACTGCATTTTCGGTTAATCGCTTCAATCTGAATATTCGGATTAATGGCTTGCAAACGAGCTTTTGCCGATTCCACTTTAGGCTGCCCAATGGTTTCATCAGTATGCAAAATTTGGCGTTGTAAATTAGAAAGCGAAACTGTATCGAAATCAACTAAAGTAAGATGCCCAACCCCTGCTGAAGCGAGATATTGCGAAGCGGCACAACCTAAACCACCTAAACCGACAATCAACACACGGCTTGATTTTAATTTTTCCTGCCCGTCAAAATCGACACTTTTGAGAATGATTTGGCGGTTATAACGAAGGGTTTCGTGATCGGTGAGTTCCATTATTTATCCTAAATCCATAGATTGAAAACAAAGTAGGGGCGAAAAATTTTTCGCCCTTTCATTTAGATAATATTTGGGGCGAAAAATTTTTCGCCCCTACATTTATTTCTGGAAAATGTTATTTTAAAAGAAAATTAAACGACTGAACCGTTACTTTTTCCCCAGTTTCCACGTTGCCTCGTTCAGCTTCCAGCACAATGAAACAATTACTTTCATTGAAAGCACTGAAAATATGCGAACCTTGTGTGCCAATCGGTTTAACTTCTAATTCGCCTTTTTCATTTGCATAGTAATAACCACGCTGAAAATCTTGGCGACCAACCGCTTTTTTCAATTTTTCTGCACTACAAGCGGTGAAATTTTGCGTAAGATTTGCAATTTTATCTGCTGATAATCCTGATAATTTCGCTAACGCAGGGTGTACTAACTGGTAAAATGTAACCAATGCAGAGACTGGATTTCCCGGTAAACCAAAGAACCACGCCTTTTCCAATTTACCGAATGCAAATGGTTTGCCCGGTTTCATTGCAATTTTCCAAAAGCCAATTTCGCCTAATTTTTCTAATACCGTTTTAGTAAAATCTGCCTCGCCAACCGATACACCACCGCTAGTAATCACAACATCAGCTTTCTCTTGCGCCTCAATAAAGGTTTGTTCAAATAAGGCTTCATCATCAGGCAAAATGCCAAAATCTAAAATCTCACAGTTGAGTTTTTCCAACATTAAACGTACGGCAAAACGGTTAGTGTCGTAAATTTTTCCATCTGCCAAAGGTTCTCCAACTGAGGTTAATTCATCGCCCGTCGAAAGGATTGCCACTTTTAATTTTGCAAAAACAGGCACAGAGGCAATGCCAAGTGAAGCCAGCAAAGGCAAACTCGCGACATTCAATAACGAGCCTTTTTTCAGTACCAATGCACCTTGTTTAACATCTTCCCCAATGCGGCGAATGTTACTGCCTAATTTCGGAATATGGTTAAAGGTTACAGAGCCATCATCATTTAAGGTAGTTTCCTCTTGCATTACAACGGCCTCAACACCATTTGGCACTAACGCACCTGTCATAATACGTACACATTCGCCTACTTGGAGTTCACCATTAAACGGATTACCCGCAAAGGCTTTGCCTGCAACTTTTAAGGTTAAATTTTGCTCTAAATCGGCAATGCGTACCGCATAACCGTCCATCGCGGAATTATCAAAATTCGGTACGTTAATTGGTGAGAAAATATCTTCTGCCAGCACTCGATTTGCACATTCATTTAATGGTAACTGCTCAACCGTTGTTGGAGCAGGCAAGCGGGCAAGCATATTCTCTAAAGCATCAGAAAGAGGTAAAAGCGCCATAATATCTCCTATTCAATTAGCTCACTTGCACGAAGAAATCACGCACACCAATAAGCAAGTTATTCACCGCAATCGCTGCCAAGATTAAGCCCATTACACGGCTAATAATTGCCGCTCCTGCATTACCGATTAAATGCTGAATTTTATTTGCTGCCATTAGCAATAAATAAGTAATAAATAATACAAGCATCATAATACCGGCTGTAATGAACTGATCACCTACACTAAAGCGATGATTATCGGTTAATAACACAATCGCCATCATCGCCCCGGGTGAGGCAATAGAGGGAACAGCTAACGGGTAAACGGCTAATTCACTTAAACTACTATTCATTTTAATTTCTTGATCCGGCTTGCTTTCGCCAAAAATCATTGTCAAAGCGAATAATAAAAGCACTAAACCACCCGCAGCTTGGAAAGCAGGTAATGGAATTTGCATTGACTCTAATAAAATCTGCCCACCAATCAGGAAGAAAATTAAAATGCCTCCTGCAATGAGTACCGCATTTAACGCAATTTTGCGACGTGCTTCAATCGGTAAGCCAATGGTTTTCGCCAAATAAACAGGAACAGAACCAATCGGGTCAATAACCGCCCATAAAACCACAAATTGTACCGCTAATGAATCAAACATATTCTCTCCTGCTATATCAAATTTCTAATTCGCAAAATTTTAGCATAAATTGACCGCTTGCAGGACATATTCCACCATAATTTATCAAAATTAAGTTCTATTCAACATAGTATATTGAATAGAACTTAATTTTCACTCCAAACAATTTTAATTGTGTTGAAATTTCCTATGCTAAAATACGCAAAATTTTCAACAAAATAGACCGCTTGCAATGATCTTTTTTACAAACTTAATTTTAAAACGTGGGCATTCTGTCCTAATTGATAACAGCTCTGCGACTATCCACACTGGGCAGAAAGTAGGCTTAGTAGGCAAAAATGGCTGTGGAAAATCTTCGCTTTTTGCTCTGCTTAAAAATGAATTACAGCCTGAAGGGGGCGATGTTTCACTCCCCAAAAATTGGGCAATTTCTTGGGTAAGTCAAGAAACGCCAGCGTTGGATATTCCCGCTCTTGATTACGTGATTCAAGGCGATAGAGAATACACAAAATTAATGGCAGAATTAGATGACGCTAATACGAAAAATGACGGCAATCGAATTGCGACCATTCACGCTCATTTAGATACGATTGATGCTTGGACAATTCAAGCCCGAGCCTCTACCTTGCTGAACGGTTTAGGTTTTAGCACCGAAGAACTCCAACTGCCAGTAAAATCATTTTCGGGTGGTTGGCGTATGCGACTGAATTTAGCCCAAGCCCTAATTTGTCGCTCTGATCTATTACTACTTGACGAACCAACCAACCACTTAGATTTAGATGCGGTGATTTGGCTAGAGCGTTGGCTCACCAACTATCGTGGCACATTACTACTGATTTCTCACGACCGTGATTTTTTAGATCCAATTATTGACCATATCATTCATATTGAACATCAAAAACTCAACGAATATACAGGCAATTACACCTCGTTTGAAATTCAGCGAGCAACTAAAATCGCCCAGCAAAACGCCGCTTATCAGCAACAGCAACGCAAAGTAGCACATTTGCAGAGCTTTATTGACCGCTTCAAAGCGAAAGCCACCAAAGCAAAACAGGCTCAAAGCCGTATTAAAGCGTTGGAGAAAATGGAGCTTATCGCCCCTGCGTATGCTGATTCACCATTTGAATTTGAGTTCCGCCCACCGCTTGCCTTACCTAGCCCATTATTGATGATGGAAAAAGTCAGTGCCGGTTATGCCGATAAAACCGTATTGGAATCGGTTAAACTAAATTTAGTGCCCGGTTCTCGCATTGGCTTACTTGGGCGAAATGGTGCGGGTAAATCAACCTTAATCAAATTGTTAGCAGGCGAACTCCCGCCACAAAAAGGCTCAATGCAACTGGCAAAAGGCGTTCAGCTTGGCTATTTTGCTCAACATCAAGTAGATACTTTGCGTTTTGATGAAAGCCCTCTTTGGCATTTGCAAAAAATCGCCCCTGAAAAAACCGAGCAGGAATTGCGTAACTACTTGGGCGGCTTTGATTTCAAAGGCGATAAAGTGGTGCAAGAGGTAAAATCTTTTTCAGGTGGTGAAAAAGCTCGTTTAGTACTTGCTTTGATTGTTTGGCAACGCCCTAATCTGCTGTTATTAGACGAACCAACCAACCATTTAGATTTAGAGATGCGACAAGCCCTTGTTGATGCCCTCACTTATTATGAAGGCTCGCTCGTTGTGGTTTCACACGATCGCCATTTACTTCGTAGCACCGTGAACGAATTTTATTTGGTACACGACCGTAAAGTGGAAGAATTTAAAGGCGATTTAGACGATTATCAAAAATGGCTGAATGAACAAAATGCACTAGCTCAAGAGCCAAAATCAGCCCTTGCAAAAGATTCGCCAAATTCGACCGCTTGTGAACCTACAGCAAATGAAAACAGTACAGCAAACCGTAAAGAGCAAAAGCGTTTAGAAGCCGAACTCCGCCAGCAAACCGCCCCGCTGCGTAAAAAAATCACGCAGTTGGAAAAAGAATTGGAAAAAGCCACCGAAAAACTGAATAAGCTGGAAGCAATGCTTGGCAACAACGAACTCTACGAGGCAGAAAATAAAGCTAAACTCACCGACACCCTCGCCCAACAAGTCGAGGCTAAAAAACAGGTGGAGGAAATTGAAATGCAGTGGTTGGAGGCACAGGAAGAGTTGGAAGGGATGCTTTTAGAATAACGAAAACAGCAAGCACCTATCTTTGATAGGTGCTTATAAACAATCATATTTAGTTATTTTTTACCATTACTTCAAAATATCCATACCAAATTCTAGCTTCTTTAGCACAAGAAATATATGCTTGAGATGTTTTTTCAATACCTACGTGAGATTTCATATCAAGAAAATCAATATCGCAAATTGGATTTTCTTTATCATTTACAATTAATCTAATTTCAATAGTATTTGCAGTCGATTTACTTTCTGAACTACCACCTAATCCACCTACAATAGCCCCTACACCACCAAATAAGGCTCCGCCTAGAATAGCTCCACCTATTGAACGTGTAGAACTATTTACGGAATTACCATCTTCAAATAACTCCACTTTTAAAATATCCTTTGGTTCTATAAATCTAAAATGCTGCCTTACATTTATTTTATCTATAGAAAGCTCAGATAAGGCTTTCTTA
Organism: Mannheimia sp. E30BD; assembly: GCF_041807785.1. Taxonomy (NCBI): domain Bacteria; kingdom Pseudomonadati; phylum Pseudomonadota; class Gammaproteobacteria; order Pasteurellales; family Pasteurellaceae; genus Mannheimia; species Mannheimia sp. E30BD. The sequence goes on along the minus strand of NZ_JBGTYX010000008.1, from coordinate 1,992 downwards.
AAATCTATAATACAAACTTTTTCTAAATTCTTATCTATGGCTACTAAAACATTATCTCCATAATGCTTTTTACTCACTTCAAATTCTGTAATTTGAGATAGAATTGTATCTGCTTTTTTCCTTTTTATAGATTTAAAGTAAGCACAAATAAAAGAAAGCCCCAATGGTATTAATATGAAACTTGCAAAGAAAGCTACAATAGCCATAGTCGTATCTGACATAATATTCTCCTAAAAGATAATTAGTAAAGTAAGTGTTAAAATAGATTATAAATCGAACCTAAAACAGGTTCAAACAATTTTTGCACCTAGAATAGGTGCAATGAGCAATTTAAGATTATCTATTCATTCAGAACAACATACTTGGCTAAGGCTATTTTTTGTTACACGTCGCCAAGAACTTAATTTATCTCAACGTGCATTATGTGAAAAAATGGACGTTGTTTCGTCATTCGTAGGAAAAGTAGAAACAGGTGATCGCAGATTAGATATTTTTGAATTTATCGCTTATTGCAAGGGGCTAGATTTAGATCCTCTAGATGTATTACAAGAAATAGAACAGAAATTCCCTAATAAATAAAGGCATTGAGCCACAAACTCAATGCCTTTATTTTCAATGCAAAATATCTATACTCTCGGCTTGGTTTCAGCCAAAATACTGTATTTATTATTCATTTCTTCTGCCCAAGCGGTTAAATTTGGGTGATTTTTTGCAAGATCGTAGCCTAAATGTTGCAGGCGGAATGCCCACCAATCAATTAATGTCACCGCAGTTAATGTGCCTAAATTCAGCTCTGTGCCAAATTCTTGCAAAGCCTCTTCCAACTGTTGGAAAGTGCGGATATTTCTTTCCATTAATTGCTCGTGTCGGCTTAGCCACCATTCATTTTCAGGGCGCGCCATTTTTTCTTGGATAATGGTGTGCATTGTGTTTTCCATAATGCCATCAGCCAAGTTATGCAATGCCAATACAGCCCAGCGTGGTTTACCCTCTTTTGGCAGTAAAGGGGAATTATTGCCTTTTTGGTCTAAATATTCGCTAATGAGTAAACTGCCGAATAGCCAGTGTCCGCAGTTGCGTTGTAAGGCTGGAATACGCCCTAATGGGTTGTCTTGGTTGTGTGGCGAGTTTCTGTCCATTGCAGCAGTTACACGCAACATTTCTACTTTGTCATCTAGTTGATGGTGTTTAATGACTACAAGAGCTTTACGAGCAAAAGGGCTTGTTGTTGAATACCAAAGTTTCATATTGTTCTCCATTTTCGTTGGTGTATAGCAACTGTATCCCCCAAAATATTTGGCAAGATACAAATTCGTTAATTAAACCGCGTGAGCATTCCACTGTGAGCCATCACGGACGATGGCATTAATCACGGTTAAAAGCTTACGCATACCGGCGTTTACCGCCACTTGGACCGGTTTGCCACGAGCAATCAGCCGTTCATAAAATGCCTTGAACTTCGGTTCGTGTTGGCGGGCGACATTCGCCGCATTATAAAGTACGTTTCGTACCGCTTGTCGCCCCCCCCCCCGAACAGCGACTATGCCATTTCTGGCTACCGCTCTCTTTCGGGTGTGGGGCAACACCAACCAGTGAAGCGATTTGCTTGTGGTTGAGCTTGCCGAGTTCAGGGAGCATTGACATCAAAGTTGCACTCGTGATTGCACCTATCCCTTTGATGTCATTGAACTTTTTTAAAGTGTCGTCAAATACAGCAGTCGCTTGATTGATTTGTGTTTCCAGCTCATCAATTAAACGGTCAAAATAGGCAATCAACTGTTGGACACTTCCCGCTGGCTGTCGTGAACTAGGTGAAGGCGGTTTTTCTCAGCCACCCGCATTTCAACCAGTTGGGTACGGCGTAAAACTAATGCTTCTAATTGCTCCATTTCAGGTGTTGGCGGAAGATAAAGTTGTTTTTCAACCTCATCGTCCAAAACCAGCATTTTGGCGTAAGATGCCAGCATTTTTGCATCTTTTGCATCGGTTTTC
>NZ_JBGTYX010000007.1:0-115962 GCF_041807785.1 Mannheimia sp. E30BD | reverse complement strand
TTACGCCTGCTACAAACAGCTCTATGAGTTTATGTTGTTTGTACTGACTTAGACGACTTTTTCTCATAAGGTTATCTTAACCTAAATGGAAGTTTTAGTCGTTATCTAGGACAGCCCCAAAAAATTATGGGGATTATACCTTTTTTCGGCATAATCCCCAAACCCTCACTACATTATTTCTATTTCAAATCGAATTTCTTCATAATGAAATTGAGCACCACACCATAAAGGGGAAGAAAGAGTAATAAACTCACAAAGAGTTTAAAGGTATAGTCTACCGAGCCGATAGTAAACCAATGCCCCGCCATATATTCATCGCTACTTTTATAGAACGCCACAGCAAAGAACACAAAAGTATCAATTAATGTGCCGAAAATAGTCGAACACATTGGCGCAAGCCACCAGCTTTTACCTTGACGTAGGCGGTTAAACACAAAAATATCCAAAAACTGCCCTACTACATAGCCGCTAAAACTGGCTAATGCAATTCGGAAAACAAAAAGATTAAATTCAGATAAAGCAGTAAAACCTTGAAATTCTGTTTCAAAGAATAGCACTGAAATGATGTAACTAATAAGCAATGCAGGCAACATCACCAGAAAAATAATTTTACGAGCAAGCTCTGCCCCAAACACTCGCACAGTTAAATCTGTGGCTAAGAAAATAAACGGGAAAGTAAAAGTTCCCCAAGTGGTTGGGATCACCCAATCGATAAATGGCACATTTATTTCAAAGGTAATCTGCACCAAATAGTTACTGATGGTAATAATAAAAATGTGGAAAAGGGAAAGTAAAATCAGCGAGCGAAATTTGCTTTCGTCTGAAAAGTAAGTATTAAAGTTCATATTGTATCCTTTTTAGTTGAACAAAAACTTGAGGTAAGGGAACTCAAGGGGGTGTAATCATAATGATTTTTTGCGAAAATGCAAGCGGTTCTATTTTTTAAATTATTTACCAATAGAAAATAATTAATCTATAAAACAGATATTTATCTATTCTAATAATAAAGTAAACTACTCATAATAAAACACAAAACAAGGAATCAATTATGTTACAACTTAGAAAAGCAAACGAACGTGGCAATGGATCTTTTGACTGGCTTGAAAGCTATCACACTTTTTCATTCGCTAATTATTACGATCCAAAGCATATCCATTTTTCCCATTTACGCGTAATCAACGAAGACTTTATCGCCCCAAATTATGGTTTTGGCAAACACCCACACGATAATATGGAAATTCTAACTTATGTGCTAAGCGGACGTGTAGCTCACGAAGATAGTATGGGTAATAAAACCGAAGTAAAAGCAGGCGAATTTCAGATTATGTCGGCAGGTACAGGTATTTTCCACTCTGAGGTAAACCCATCTTCAGATGAAACCTTACACCTTTACCAAATTTGGATCATTCCAAATCAAAAAGATGTAACACCACGCTACAGCCAAGATAAATTTGCACCGAAAGAAGGAGCAACGTTAATTCTTTCGCCAAATGCAGAAGACGGCTCATTCAAAATTTATCAAGATATGAAATTGTGGCGTTACCAATACCCAACAGCAAAAACAGAACAAGTTGCGTTTGATAGCAGCCGCAGCTATTGGCTACAAGTAATAAAGGGGAACTTAACTGTAAACGGTGTTGAGCTAAACACCAGCGATGCTTTAGGTATTCGCCAAGAAGAGTTATTAGAAATCAATGCTCAAGATGACGTAGAATTTTTGCTGTTTGACTTAGTATAGGTGTAGATAAGATACAAGCGGTTAAATTTGTAAATTTTTTTGCAAATTTAACCGCTTGCTGTTCATTAATTATTTTGCTTGTGCATCTTCGTATAGCCATTTCGCTACACGTTTTGCGAAATAGGTTAAAATCCCGTCTGCCCCAGCTCGTTTAAAGCAGAGTAAGCCTTCCATAATACACTTACGTTCTTTCAACCAACCGTTTTGAATGGCTGCCATATGCATCGCATATTCGCCAGACACTTGGTATGCAAAGGTTGGTACGCCAAAGTTTTCTTTCACACGCCATACCATATCCAAATACGGCATACCCGGTTTTACCATTACCATATCTGCTCCTTCTTGAATATCCATTGCCACTTCGTGTAATCCCTCATTGCCATTGGCTGGATCAAGTTGATAAGTGTATTTATTGCCACCTTTTAAGTTACCTGCAGAACCAACCGCATCACGGAATGGACCGTAGTAGTTCGAGGCATATTTTGCGGAATACGCCATAATTTGTGTATTCACAAAGCCATTGGCCTCTAAGGCTTCACGAATTTCGCCGATGCGCCCATCCATCATATCGCTTGGGGCGACAATATCTGCACCTGCTTCTGCGTGAGATAACGCCTGTTTTACCAGTACTTCGGTGGTAATGTCGTTTAGTACATAACCTGTTTCATCAATAATGCCATCTTGCCCGTGCGTAGTGAATGGATCTAAAGCAACATCAGTAATTACCCCTAGCTCCGGGAACTGTGCTTTTAATGCACGCACCGCACGCTGAGCCAAGCCTTCAGAGTTATAGGCTTCTTCCGCCATTAAGGATTTTTTTGCATCGCCTACTACAGGAAAAAGTGCTACCGCAGGCACGCCATATTTCACGAGTTCTTCCGCTTCGATTAAAAGTTGATCAATCGTTAAACGCTCTACACCCGGCATTGAAGGCACTTGCACTCGCTGATTTTCGCCTTCAATCACAAACACAGGATAGATTAAATCATTTGCGGTTAATTGGTTTTCTGCCACTAAACGGCGGCTAAAATCGTGTCTACGTAAACGACGCATACGGCGTAAAGGATATTGAGATTGAATTACTTGCATTTGAAATTCCTTATTTCTTAAAAAGAATAAAGGCACAGCAGGTGCTATGCCTTTAAAAATACATTATTACTGTGCAATCTGCTCTGATGGTTCATCGTCATCTTTTGGGCGATAAAATCTGGCACATAACAGCCCCACTTCAAACAACAGACACATTGGGATTGCCAGTAGAGTTTGAGAGAAAATATCAGGTGGCGTTAAGAACATACCAATCACAAAAGCTGCCACGATAATATATGGGCGTTTCGCTTTTAAATCTTCAGGTGTGGTTACACCTGCCCAACATAACAAAATGATTGCTACCGGTACTTCAAAGCAAATTCCGAATGCCATAAAGATGGTTAAAACGAAATCTAAATAGCTGCTGATATCGGTTGCCATTGTTACCCCTTCTGGGGCAGTTGAGGTTAAAAAGCCGAAAACTAATGGGAAGACCACATAATAAGCAAAAGCCACACCGCAGTAGAACAACAAGGTGCTTGAAACCAATAGTGGGTAAACTAAGCGTTTTTCCTGTTTATACAAGGCAGGGGCAACGAAAGCCCAAACTTGGTACAGAATAAACGGCACAGACAAAAACACCGATACCACAATGGTTAATTTAATTGGCGTAAAAAACGGTGTTGCAACGTTAGTTGCAATCATTGTTGCACCTGCCGGTAAATTATCGGTTAGAGGCGTTGCTAATAAGGTATAAATATCATTTGCCCAATAAACCAAGCAACAAAAAACGACTAAAATGCAGATAAAACAGCGTAGTAATCGGTTTCTGAGTTCAATTAAATGCGAAATCAGCGACTGAGATTCATCAACTTCTGCCATACTCTGCCTCCGTTTTCTTCGCTGCTTCTGTTGTAGTTGGTGTTGCTAAATCATCATCTGGCGGATAGTATGCAGACATATCAACCAGCGATTCTTCCATTTCCGCTAATTCTGCGATTTCATCTGGCGATAATTCGCCTTCTGCTTGAGAAGTAGGTAATTGCTCAGATAAATCATCAACTGCAAGCGGTTGATTTTCTACTGTTTTTTGCAACTCTTGAGCTTCTAGCTCTTGGCTTTCTTGCTCAACTTTTTGTTGGATTTCTGCCACTTGCTCATCGGTCAGCTTTGGTACTGTTGCCGATGCCGCAACATTGTTGTCAAACTCACTTTTTGCGGAATTAATAGAGTCTTGTAACTGAGTTGCTGAATTTTTCAAATCTTCTACGGTTTTACTCAATTCAGGCGAAAGAGAACTCAAATTAAGTTCTTCCGCCTTTTTAATGCTCTCTTTTAATTCCTGCAGTTTAAGTTCTTGAGATAGTTCATTTTGCACGTTTGCGGCTAAACCTCGAATTGTACTCACCCAACCCATTACAGTGCGAATTGCAATCGGCATACGTTTTGGGCCTAGCACCACTAAGCCCACAATCATAATCAGTACTAATTCAGAAAAACCTACATCAAACACGGATTAAACCTGCTCTTTATCTTTTACAATATTTTGCTGCTGTTCTGTTGAAACTCTTTCTTTTACTTCAACCACTTCAACTTTTTCATGGCTATCAAATGCGGCGTCTTTTTTCTCATCAGACATTGCTTTTTTGAAGCCTTTTACTGATTCGCCTAAATCAGAACCTAAGGTACGCAATTTCTTTGTACCGAAAAGTAACACAATGATTGCAACCACAATCAGAAGCTGCCAAATACTAATACCGCCCATAAAAACTCCTTTCATTTAAGTTGGGTGAATAAAATCTTGTTTATTATATGCCAGTTTGACATATAATAAAGGGATTTTGCAAAAAATTTTGAACAAACGCTCGCGTTTGAACATCGGCCTTGCCGATGGCACGAAGTGCGAAGCGAAAGCGAGTAAATATGACCGCTTATTTACGCTGGGTCAAAATTAATAACAATGGAAATAGCGTTAATAATGGCACACTTAGCCAGATTGGCAAAGATTCAAATTTCCAAAATGTGCCAAAGATCACAATTGCGGAGAGTGAAAGCACAATAAAACGACTATTTGCATTGGAATGTTGCATTTTCAAACTTTCATTGATCTCAGCTAAGCGGAAATTAATCTGCTTTTGTTGTTGTAACGCTTTAAATAAGGCTTCGGGAAATTCAGCAAAATGTTCACGATATTGTGGTATTCGCTGTTTAAAATCTTTAATCATCGCTTTCACGCCAACCTGCTCGTTTAACCAATTTTGTAAAAACGGCTTAGCGGTTTGCCATAAATCAAGCTGTGGATAAACCTGTCTGCCCAAGCCTTCAATATAGAGCAATGTTTTTTGCAACAACACTAACTGTGGCTGAACCTCCATATTGAACTCACGAGCAACATTAAACAGATTAAGCAAAACGTGTCCGAATGAAATTTCTGACAATGGCTTAGCAAAAATCGGTTCACAAACCTCCCTGAATGCTTGCTCGAATTTATCGATATCCGTATCAGCAGGTGTCCAGCCCGATTCCACGTGCATTAATGCTACACGGCGATAATCTCGGTTGAAAAAAGCCACAAAACTTTCCGCCAAATAGCGTTTATCATTATGATTAAGCGTGCCGACAATACCACAATCAATGCCGATATATTGCGGATTTTCAGGATGTTCTCGGTTTACAAAAATATTACCCGCGTGCATATCGGCGTGGAAAAAGCTATCACGAAACACTTGGGTAAAAAACACCTGCACACCACGCTCGGCAAGCAATTTCATATTTGTGCTGTTTGCTTCCAATTCAGCAATATTGGACACAGGAATACCGTAAATTCGCTCCATTACGATCAAGTTTTTATGGCAGAAATCTTGATACATTTCAGGCACATAGAGCATTTCGCTGTTTTCAAAATTCGCCCGTAAACGCACCGCATTGTGCATTTCTTTGCGTAGATCCAGCTCATCTAAAATGGTTTTTTCGTACTCTCGAACCACCTCAACTGCACGCAAACGCTTCCCATCATTTGATAATTTCGGAATAAGCTCAGCAATTTCATACATTAATTCTAAATCCGCCTTGATAACAGGCTCAATACCCGGTCGAATCACTTTCAGCACTACATCTTTACCTGCAAGCGGTTGATTTTGGTTAAATTTTGCCGTGTGAACCTGAGCAATCGAAGCAGAAGCTAGAGCCGTTTCATCAAAGTTTTCAAACCAAGTTTCAAGCTTTCCGCCTAAAGCCTGCTCAATAATTTGACGAGCAATTTTGCCATCAAAAGGCTCAACATTGTCTTGTAAAAGAGCGAGTTGATCCGCCAACTCTGGCGCAAAAAGATCACGGCGGGTGGCAAGCATCTGCCCCAATTTAATCCAAACAGGCCCAAGCTCTTGCAATGCCAAACGCAAACGCACGCCATAAGGCTTTTCACTATGCTGATTTTTAACCCAAAACAACGCCCTACGCCCTAATTTTATTTTGCGAGTTATCGGCAGATTAGGAATAGCTTCATCAATGCCATAGCGGAGGAAGGTTCGGATAATATGGTAAAAGCGGTTAAGGTTTTTGATGTTCATTGAAATATTAATCTAATAGAAGTTGGTAAGATTTTAGCAAAAAAGCAGCTAAAGGCGTAGAGTTTATATTTTCATTTTTATAGTGAAAAGGCACACGAAGTGTACACTTCGTGTGCTTTCTCTTGACAGAGAAAACACTTGTTCTAGTAAACCTTATCTTAAACTATTTTATATTAGGAGATGTCATTTATGGTCTATTTGATTGAATATACTTATACCGAACAACAAGCTGATCGTTCTTTTCATTTTGTAAAGTCTGAAAGTATAGAAAAAGCTATTTTACAAGCTAAAGAATATATTGCTGACTTACTTTATTATCGTTTTAGTAATCATACTGAATTTTAATTAGTTAAAATTGAAGAAGTTAAGGAGGTATAAAGATGTATTGGACGTTTATAACTATTGTTGTATTGATTTGGTTTTTTTGGTCAAATAATAAGAAAAAATAGTGCTATTCATTTAATTAAGCAAGTTCAATAAGAGGAAGATTATGCTTAAAAATATCGTCTTTACATCTCTCTTGCTGCTTCCAATTTATTCTTATGCAAACGAGTTTACAAATTTCTCAGAACAAGGGATTTCATTGCAAATTCCAACAGAGTGCCGTATTCGTGAGAGTGACGAAGTGGAAGATTTAAGAGAGAACGCGGCTAGATTAATAGGAGAGCCCCATACCAGCACTGTTTTATTATCTATGAAATGTGGGGGTAGTGGTTTAGGAGCAAACTTGCGTTTATCTTATGAAGTGGAGGAAAACCACTATCCTAATTTTAATAGTGAATTGGAAAGCCTATCTTCTCAAGAACGCAGAGAACTGGAAAAGGAAATAGCGGCTGACCTTATTAGACAATCTATGCTATTCTCAGTATCTAATGTCAGTGTGAAAATTTTAAACAGAGAGCCTAAAACGGGGATATTAATTCACTACCATAGAGCAGGAGATTGGTCTGTTTTTATTTATAATTTTCCTGATGAAAGTAATCAAAGAAAAATTATATTGACCCTTTCTCATCATATTCCCGAAAAAGAAAAGTTTGAACCGATTTTTGAAAAAGTCATTAATTCACTACAATTTTAGCTCGTCTATTCCAAAATAGTGAACGCACTGCGTTCACTATTAAGAAATTAAGCTCTCTTACATCTTTCCCACTTTTAAATTACGACCGCAGTACGGTCGCAATGTTCTAGCAGCTTTTTATCTCTAAAAGTTTTGAGAATTTTTGCTCTAATTTAACCGCTTGTTGTGCAAGTTCTTCCACTTGGTCATAGAAATTTACCGCTTGTAAACGGTGCACCAGTACTGGGCGTTCTTGCATTAAGTTATCAACTAAATGTTGGTTATTGAGCTCAAATTGGGATTTGATTTTACCTACCACTTTTTTCGCAAAATCGGTGGAAGTTTGTGCTAATACATCGCCGAGAAAAGGGGAAAGCAACTCGGCTGGGTCTTTTTCTAGCTGTTCGAGTAACGCAGTAAAATGCTGTAAAACTTGAATATCACCGTGTAAAACGAGGGATTTATTGTTAATTAGCTCGGTCAATTTTTGCTTATCGGCTAGTTTTGGGAGCGTTTCAAATGCCAGTTGCACGGCGCAATCAGACTCGCCTTCATAGCTGCCTAACCAATCTGTTTGATTGTCGCTAAACAGGATAAAAGAATCCATTTTCGGCGAAGTTAGCTCTATTTTTAGCACTTTTCCTGCTAATTTGCGTAAATTAGGCTCGATATGTGGTGAACGCTTGAGTAACGCATTAAATGCGGTTTCGATTAACCCAAAAGCAAATTGTGGAAACATTAGTTGTTGTTTAAGTTCGTGTAACATCACTAAAATTTATAACCTCTATGTAACGCCACAATGCCCGCACTTAGATTGTAGTAATTTACGCTTTCAAAGCCAGCTTGTTCCATCATCGCTTTTAGTTCGTCTTGTTTTGGGTGCATACGGATAGATTCCGCCAAATAACGGTAACTTTCCGCATCATTTACCACCACTTCGCCCACTTTCGGCAAAATGTTAAAGGAGTAGAAATTATAGAGCTGGCTGATTGGATCGATAATCGGTTTTGAGAACTCTAACACAAGTAAGCGGCCGCCCGGTTTTAACACTCGGAACATTGAACGCAACGCTTTGTCTTTATCGGTAACATTGCGTAAGCCAAAACTAATCACAATGCAGTCAAAAGTGTTATCGGCAAACGGCAAACATTCAGCGTTCGCTTGAACATAGCTTACATTGCCCACCACGCCTAAATTGCGTAATTTTTCACGCCCAACTTCAAGCATTGAGCTGTTGATATCCGCTAAAATCACTTCGCCCGTTTCGCCGACAATACGAGAGAATTTTGCGGTAAAATCGCCCGTACCGCCTGCTAAATCCAGCACTTTTTGCCCTTTACGAACACCGCTGCAATCAATGGTAAAACGTTTCCATACACGATGAATACCAAATGAAAGCAAATCGTTCATTAAGTCATATTTACCTGCTACCGAGTGAAACACATTCGCCACAAGTTGCTGTTTTTCTTCTTTCGCTACGGTTTTAAAACCGAAGTGGGTAGTTTCTGCCACTTGGTCTGATTTTTCAATTTGTTCAGGTTGCTGAAGGTTATTCATAGCTCACTCTCTTTCATTAAAATTTAGGTGTAACCATAGCAAAAAAGCGGTCGTTTTTCCTTAATAATTTGCAAATTTCCGTAAAAAAATGACCGCTTGCATTACTACTTGCATTACTAAGTAAACCTCTGCTTGCTTGACTAAAAAGCCTAAATTCTGTAACATTCGCACACTATTTTTTCTTGAGGGTTACACATTTTGGACAGCCATAGTCGATACTTAACTCTTTAACCTATCTTGTCTAACCTCAATGTTACCGACAAGGTCGGTAATGCTCGCCTAGTATCTTTGTTCCTTTTTGTTCCAAGCCTCCTAACCATTCGGAGCTTAATATGATTCGTGCTTTTGGACTGGATAACGCACGCTTAGTCAGCGTGGACGAAACAAACCCTACACTATTAAATGATGCTATTTGGATTGACTTGGTCGATCCGACCGAAGCCGAACGTAGTGTTCTAGAGACCCGTTTAGATCAAACCCTTGCCGAAGAGCGTGAATTAGAAGACTTAGAGGCTTCTGCCCGCTTTTTTGAAGATGAAGACGGCTTACACTTACACTCTTTCTTCTACTGTTTAGATGACGATGATTATGCAGACATTGCAACCGTTGCCTTTACCATTCGTGATGGGCGTTTGTTTACCTTACGTGATCGGGATTTGCCTGCATTTCGTTTATACCGAATGCGTTCACGCCGTGAGAAATTAATTGATAGCAACGCCTATGAATTATTGCTGGATTTATTTGAAACCAAAATCGAGCAGCTTGCTGATGTGATTGAAGAAGTTTATGCGGATTTAGAAAAATTAAGCCGCGTGGTGTTAGATGGAAAACACGAGCAAGATCGCTTTAATGATGCTCTTTCTCGCTTAACAGAATATGAAGATGCCAGTTCAAAAGTGCGCTTATGTTTGATGGATACTCAACGTGCATTAAGCTTCTTGCTACGTAAAACCCGCCTGCCGAATAATCAGCTTGAACAGGCTCGGGATATTATGCGAGATATTGAATCACTCCAGCCGCATAATGAATCGCTGTTCCAAAAAGTAAACTTTTTAATGCAAGCAGCAATGGGTTATATCAATATTGAACAGAACCGTATCATTAAACTGTTCTCGGTATTCTCGGTAATGTTCCTGCCGGCAACACTTGTTTCTTCTATTTATGGTATGAACTTTGAATTTATGCCTGAATTACATTTTAAATATGGCTATCCAATGGCGATTGGTTTGATGATAGTCGTTGCTTCCGCCCCTTATATTTACTTTAAACGTAAAGGTTGGTTGTAAGAGCAAAGCCCACGGTTTTCTACTGTGGACTTTTCAATTATACTGCTACAAATTATTTTGAGGACACATTATGCTAAGTAAACTCCAACGCTTCACCTCAATGGTTAGGCATACCATTATTCAGCACCCATTAGAAATTCTATTTGTTACTTATGTTACCTTTTTCTTAATTAAGAACATTAGCTATTCTTATGATTTTAGACTACTGGAAAACCTCATTGCCCTTTCCCCTCTCTGCTTTGTGTTGTTATATCTTATGCGTAACAGCAAAGTGTATTGGCTGCTTGCTCCTATTCCGATTGCAGTTGCCTTCTTCCATCATAAAATAACTCTAAATTTACTGGAATACTCCCGTTACTGGGCAGTGATACTCTGTGCGTTTCTCTGCTTAATCAGTCAATATTGGCATAAAGACAACCGCAAATTTATTGATGGAATGTCGAATAAACTCATCAATATGGTCTTTGCGGGATCATTAGCGATGATTATTTGGGGGGTATTGAGCTGTATTACACTTGCGATTATCTTTTTATTCAATATTGATATGTATAGCAGCCCTCTCTTTGAACGATTTGGTATTTTTGCCGGCTTCTGGGCATTCCCTGTGCTGTTTTTAACCCTTGAACAGCAAAGTGCAACTGCAGATAGATATTTAAATCACATAGGCGAAATGCTGCTGAACTGGATTTTATCGCCTGCGTTAATTATCTATACCGCCATTATTTATGCCTATGTGGTTTATATTATCATCAGGGGTGAAATGCCAAACGGCGTGGTGGCAAACGTAGCCTTCCCTTATTTAACCATTGGCTTATTAATACAAGCGGTTCAATTATTGCTAAAAAATGCAAAATGGCAATGGTTCTACCGCTACTATGTTTATTTCGCCTTATTGCCACTCGCTTTGGTGTGGTATGCCATCTACATTCGCCTAAGCAATTACGGCTTAACTGAAGCCCGTATTTATTTAGTGATTGGGGCGATAACCCTAACTATCTGCTATGGCTTATTACTCACGAAACGTTTTGCCCAATACCGCTTATTCTCTGCGGTTTCGATTGTGGTTATTTTAATTTCAGTCTTTGTTTTAGACCCACAAAAAATAGCGATTGAAGACCAAACCCAGCGTTTAGATAACTATTTGAGTGAACATAATTTGCTTGATGAGAATAATAAAATCAGCAAAGAAGCCGTATTTAAACATAAACAATCACTAGGCGATAACCGTGCTGAAATTGAACGATTTAATTCAATGCTAAGCTATGTTGCAAGAGAATTTCGTTCTGAACAATTTAAAGAAAAATATGGTATTGAATCCGCTTATGAATTGATTAGCGAGAAAGATTATAATAGCCCACGCATCTTTGAAACGACTAATCGCAATCCTATTCGTTTAACCAAAGCCGATATGGAAAACGCGAAAGAGTTTATTGTTTTGGAGAAACGGTTTTATCGCCCAAGCCATATTTATACTCGAAGCACCGAAGATGATAGAACTCAATGCCAAACATTAATCTATCAAGGTTATGATTTCACCAATAATGAATTTAATGCTGATAATTATACCGAAATTACCCAAGCCTGTGATGAAATAGAAGCACCGAAGGAGTTCATCATCGCCTTTAAAGGTATTGAGCCGGAAATTCAATTTAATATAGACGATGAAGTACGAAAAATTTTCGCTAAGCATAATTTAGACATTACCCAAACACATCAAGATGACGTATTGGAAAACATAAAATTTGATCTGCTTAACATTGATTTAGGTAATGCAGTGCTATCGCTCAATGATATTCAACTCCTCTTTGAAGATGATGTGGGCTATGTGGTAGATAGATTTGCAATGAAATATTTGATGTTGAAATAACAAAAAAGCGGATTATTTTTTAATAATCCGTTTTTAATTTCAATTAGGCAAGACTTGCAACCATTACTGCTTTAATGGTGTGCATTCGATTTTCAGATTGTTCAAAGGCAATATTAGCCGGAGATTCAAATACCTCATCAGTTACTTCAATGCCATTTGAAAGAGCAGGGTATTTTTCGGCAATTGATGCACCCACGGTCGTTTCGGTATTGTGGAATGCCGGCAAGCAGTGCATAAATTTTACATCAGGATTGCCGGTTGCTTTCATTAATTCAGGGGTTACTCGGTAAGGCATTAGCATATCAATACGCTCTCCCCAGCTTTCTAATGGCTCACCCATTGAAACCCACACATCGGTATGAATAAAATCAACGCCTTTAACTGCGGTTTCAATATTATCGGTTAAGGTAATTTTTGCCCCGGATTCCTCCGCAAATTTTTTGCACATTTCCACTAAAGACTCTTCAGGCAATAAAGATTTGGGCGCACAGATACGCACATCCATACCTAATTTTGCCCCAATGAGTAAATGTGAATTTCCCATATTATTGCGGGCATCGCCAATATATACATAACTGATTTGCTCTAGTGGTTTTTCGCAGTGTTCAGTCATCGTTAATACATCGGCAAGCATTTGGGTTGGGTGAAATTCATCTGTTAAGCCGTTAAAAACCGGCACACCGGCATAATCTGCCAATTCTTGTACCACAGACTGCTTGTAACCACGGTATTGAATTGCATCATACATTCTACCTAACACACGAGCCGTATCTTTCATCGATTCTTTGTGTCTGATTTGCGAAGAAGTGGAATCAATATAAGTAACGTGAGCCCCTTGATCGTAAGCAGCCACTTCAAAAGCACAACGGGTGCGGGTTGAAGATTTTTCAAAAACAAGAATAATGTTCTTGCCTTTTAGCTTTTGCTCCTCCGTACCCGCATATTTCGCACGCTTTAAATCACGGGCTAAATCTACGAGGAAAAGAATTTCCTGCTTAGTATGGTTTACTAAACTCAGTAGATGTCTGTTTTTTAGGTTAGGTGTCATTTTGTTTCTCCCTGTAAACATTAAAACGATTAATTATGCAGAATTATTGCATAAAAATATAAAACATCAAGCAAAGTTTAAATTTTACGGTAAATAAAATTCCCCTTTGCCTACTAAAATTGTATTCCCACCAACAAAGATCGTATTTTGCTCATCAACGGTTAAGGATAGGCGATTCGGTCTGTTTATCTCATCGCCTTGAGAAATGGATACATTCAATGGCGTTAGCTCTTTTGCAATATGCCAACCACCCAAATTTGCCGCTGCCGATCCTGTTCCCGGATCTTCCACTACCGCACCTTGTGAAGTAAAAAATAGACGGGCTTTTACGTTATTTTCTGTTCTATGCCAAACATAGAGGCTACCTTTAATAAAAGCATTGCCCACAAACAAATTTGCATTTATTTTGCAATTTTCGACCGCTTGTCGGGAAGATAGCTTAACTAATAGCTGCTCTACGCCCGTATTGACATAGCAAGGTTCAGAGGCGATATCGGCAATTTCAAGTCCTAAAATACCTGCACATTCCGTACAGCTTAGTGGTGCATTTGCTGCTTTTATTCCGTTTTTTAAAGCAAAGCTAATATTATTATTTTGGTGCTGAATTTCCACCAAACCTGCATTGGTTTCAAGAATATATTCATCAGGCAGATTGAGTTGCGAATGTAAAACGAAAGCCGCACCAATCGTTGGGTGTCCGGCAAAGGGCATTTCATAATCAGGCGTAAAAATTTTAAGCTTTTTGACCGCTTGTAAATGGCTGGAAGATTGAACAAAAACCACTTCTGAAAGGTTAAACTGACGGGCGATAAGCTGCATTTGGTTGTCATCTAATCCATCTGCTTCATAAAATACCGCAAGCGGATTGCCACCAAAATGGCTTGGTGCAAAAACATTAATTAATGAGTAAGAGTAGCTTTTCATAACGCCTTAGAAATGAATAGTTATTCATTTTAGTTAAATTTTTGTTCCGCAAATTCTATCAGAGCAACCGTTTGCCTTCAAGTAAGAGTGTAATTAAGTGCGGAGTAATCCGTTTTTCTAAAAAATAGAACAACTTTTCATCAAACCACCTCTTTAGAGTTAGTTATTTTTGATTTATTTCAAAGTTTAAAAAAATAATTCAAGTATACTTATTTCCAGTGATTATTTTTAAATTGAGGTTCTTATGCTTTATGCAGAATTTTTGCTTTTATTAGCCTTTTTATACGCAGGTAGCCGCTTTGGTGGTATCGGTTTAGGGGTAGTTTCCGGTATCGGCTTATTCGTTGAAGTTTTCTTCTTAGGAATGCCGCTTTCTGCACCACCAATTAGCGTTATGTTAGTGATTTTAGCCGTTGTAACCTGTGCATCTATTTTAGAAGCGGCTGGCGGTTTGAAATTTATGTTGCAGATTGCAGAACGCATTTTACGCAACAACCCTAAACGCATTACTTTCTTAGGCCCAATTGTTACCTATGTAATGACTTTAATGCTCGGTACTGGGCATTCTGTTTACTCAATTATGCCGATTATCGGCGATATTGCCTTAAAAAATAAAATAAGACCGGAACGTCCGATGGCAGCGGCATCTGTCGCCTCTCAATTAGGAATTACAGGTAGCCCGTTATCTGCAGCGGTTGCTTACTACTTAACAGAAATTACCAAGTTACCGGGCTTTGAAGGTGTTACGCTTTTAAATGTAGTAGGAGTAACTATTACCGCAACCTTCTGTGGTGTGATTGCGATGTCTTTATATAGCTTACGTCGTGGTAAAGAGCTTGAGGACGATCCTGAATATCAACGCCGTATGCAAGCCCCAGAATTGCGTAAACAAATTGAGCAAACCAGTGCAACATCATTAGATGAACAATTACCCGCAAGTGCGAAAAACTCGGTTTACCTATTCTTAGCAGCGATTGCAACTATTGTGATTATCGCAATGATCCCAAGCATTAAGCCAACAGTTGCGGCAACAGGTAAAATAGCAGGTATGGATCAGATTATCCAAATTGTAATGCTGACCTTTGGTGGTTTAATCTTGATTTTAACGAAAACCGACCCGAAAAAAGTGCCGAATGGCGTAGTGTTTAAATCAGGAATGGTGGCAGCAATTGCAATTTTTGGTATTGCGTGGATGAGTGATACCTACTTTACCTACGCAATGCCAGCCTTTAAAGCAGGTGTAATGGAGATGGTTCAAGCTCAACCTTGGACGTTCGCTTTTGCTATGTTTGCAGTGTCTGTGGTGGTAAACAGCCAAGCAGTAACGGCGAAAATGTTATTACCGGTAGGTATTGCAATGGGCTTACCTGCACCATTATTAGTGGGGTTAATGCCGGCAACTTATGCTTACTTCTTTATTCCAAACTATCCGTCTGATATCGCAACCGTGAACTTTGACGTAACAGGAACAACTAAAATCGGTAAATACTACTTTAACCACAGCTTTATGGCTCCGGGTTTAGTGGGTGTAATTACAGCTTGTATTGTCGGTATTACAATCGCGAATGTGTTAATCTAATATTTCACAGTTTTAGAATATAAAATGAGGTATCCTCCTCAGTTTCAACTTATTTTGCATTACGCTTAAATTCTCCAAGGTTGATATACGTAGCATCTACAATATCTTACTCTGAGATTTTATGTTACTTGATATTAAGAGACACAAGGGGTGAAAAATTTTTCGCCCCTACCGATGAGGTTTAAATTTTTTGATCGGAAATAACCTTTCCGTCATCAACCATAATCACCCGATTAAACAAAAATAAACTTTCCTCTAATTGGTGCGTTACCATTAAAAGTGTGAGATGACGGCTTTGGCAAATATCCAGCACGATGTGTTGTAATTCTTCTCGGCGTTTTGGGTCGAGGGCGGAGAAAGGTTCGTCTAGCAATAGAATTGGCTTATCACGCAACAGTGTGTGAGCAAGGGCAACACGCTGTTTTTGTCCGCCTGAAAGTTGATCCGCTTGGCGGTGTAAAGATTCTTCAATCCCCATTTGAGTGGCAATTTGTTTGACTTGTGATTTTTGTTCTGCATTCAGTGAGAGGCTTGGCACAAGGGCTAAGCCAATATTTTGTTCTACCGTTAAATGCGGAAAAATATTGTTATCTTGGAACAGCATCGAAACAGGGCGTTGTGCCACGTCAGTGTGAGTATGTTGTTCTTGATTTAACAATAATTCGCCTTTTTCGGCTTTCTCAAATCCTGCAATTAAGTTGAGTAATGTGCTTTTGCCTGCTCCACTTTCGCCAACAACCGCAATGCGTTCGCCTTTATTGGCAGAAAGTTTGAAGTGCATTTTCATCTGTTCATAAGTAAAGTGAAGATCAAGTTCGATCATATTTTGTCCTTTATACATAAAAATGGTAGCAAGGAGAAAAGCATTAATATCAATGCGGTAACAGCAGCATCTTCAGTTCTATAGCTCCCAAGTTGTTGATAGAGCAAATAAGGCAGCGAGCTGAAATCCCGATTGCCAAAAAAGGCAATCACGGTAAAACTGCCTAAACTGGAGGGCATCGCTAATGCAAAAGCGGTTGCAAGCGGTTGAATTAGCTGCGTTTTTTCCACAATCCACCAGCGTTGAAAGCCTGTTAGCCCTAAGCCACGAGCCAGTTTGTCGTGGCTGGTTAGGCTGTTCCACATTGCTGAAAAGAGCATTGGGTAGATAAAAGGCAGTAAGGTTAAGCCATTACATACACCAACTAAAATTAACAGTTCCGTTGTGGAGAGATTTTGGTTCATCAATAAAATAAATAACCCAACTGACAATAAAAAGATAGGTAGCACTAACGGATAAATCGCCACGCTGCCTAAAATACTGTGAGCGATTTTGGCCTTTTTATAGAGCAGTTGGCGGGCTTCTAACGCAATTAGATAACTAATGCCAATCACGACAAAAGAGGCAATCAGGCTTAAAACCAAAGAGAACTGTGCTGCTTTCCATAATGCTGGGTTGAGCAATCGCTCACTGAATTTTGATACGCCAACTCCAGCCCAAACTACGCTTACAAGCGGTAGAATTATTGCAAAACTTTGCAAAAAAATGACCGCTTGTAATAGCCATTTTGCCGAGCCTGTTGGCTTTGGTTTCCATATTTCTACTCGGTTGGATTGTTGTTTTAATTCTTTCAATGCGGTGGTAGAAATTCGGCTCATCACAAATTGTAAGCCAATGCCCACAACAAATTGTACGGCAATTAAGATAATCGCTTTTGCAAAATCAAATTCAAAAGTAACCGCTTGATAAATAGCAACTTCCAGCGTGCTATATTTCGGGCTGCCGCCGAGCATTAATACTATCGGAAAGCTAGTAAAACAGACGAGAAACACCGTCATAAAAATATAAGGAAACAGGGTTTTGATAACGGGCATTTCTACAATATTGATGAAATTCCAACCTTTTAAATTTAATTGAGCGGCAAGTTGAAAACGGCTGCTTGGAATAAGGTTTAATCCGCTGATGTAATACTTCATCACAAAAGGAATATTAAATAAGCAGTGAGCAATAATAATGCCGTGTAAGCCGTATAAATTAAATTGCCACTCCAAGCCTAAAGAGCGAAAAAATTGTGCCAGCCAGCCTGAATTGCCGAATACGCCAATCACGGCAAAAATAATCACAAGTGACGGTAATGCCCAAACAAAAGAGATGGTTTTATAAAGTAATTGCTTGCCTTTAAAGTCTAAGTAGAAAAAAGATCTCGCCAAAAGACCACCTAAAATAAGTGAAATTACGGCAGAAAGTGTGGACTGAAGCGAGCTATAAGCGAGAATTTTCAACACATCAACACTAGCAATTAAGGTACTGTTTTGTTGATATCCGACCAGTGCCCATAAACTAAAACCATAAAGAGCAATAATGCCAAAGTAGATAAACCACGCTGTTGTTTTGGTTAATTTGCTAAGCATATTGCTCCAATGTTGAAAATTAAGGGAAAGTTCAGTGGAAATTATTGTAACATTTCCATTTGGCAGTGTGCTAAAATCTTGATATTTGGCAAATGATTTTTAAATCAGCTCAGAAAATTAGCAATTTTTTAGCCTAAAGCAACAAGTTTTTCATTTTTTTAGCGTGTGTTTAATTTGAATTTGTAGTAAAGTTGTGAGCTAAATCGATTTAATTAAAACACATTTTTTTAACTTTCAAATTTAAGAGGAATACATTATGTACTCAAAAGATGTTGTTATCACAGCCCCGAATGGTTTACACACCCGTCCGGCAGCTGAATTTGTTAAAGCGGCTAAAGGCTTTGCCTCTGATATTACTGTTGAGTCTGGCGGTAAAAGTGCAAGTGCAAAGAGTTTATTTAAATTACAAACGTTGGGTTTAACTCAAGGTACTACAATCACGATTTCTGCTGAAGGCGAAGATGAGCAAAAAGCAGTTGATTTCTTAGTTGATTTAATTCCTACTTTAGAATAATTTTTCTACTCTCGGATTAAGATTTATACCACTTTATTGTAGCGAAATGCTGCGATAAAGTGTTTTGCTATGCAACACCAGACGATTTATCGTCTTAGATAAGGACACGATTATGATTACAGGTATCGCAGCTTCCCCCGGTGCAGTATTTGGAAAAGCATTGGTTTTAAAAGAAGAGCCAATTGTATTAAATACTCGCAAAATTGATGAAAGCGAAGTTGAGTCTGAAAAAGCGAAATTCTTTGAAGGACGTGAAAAAGCAGCTGCACAATTAACCGCGATTAAAGAGAAAGCTCGCCGAACGTTGGGCGAAGAAAAAGAAGCGATTTTTGAAGGTCATTTAATGATCTTAGAAGATGAAGAGCTTGAAGAAGAAATTCTAAGTTACCTGAGTGATAATCTTGTTACAGCTGATGTTGCAGCAAGTAAAGTCATTGAAATGCAAGCGGCAATGCTTGCGGAAATTGATGATGAATATTTAAAAGAACGTGCAGGCGATATTCGTGATATCGGTAATCGTTTAGTGCGTAATATTTTAAATATGAATATTGTGGATTTAGGTGATATTCAAGACGAAGTTATTTTAGTCGCTTACGACTTAACCCCATCTGAAACCGCGCAACTAAATTTAGATAAAGTATTAGGCTTTATTACGGATATTGGTGGTCGTACATCTCACACTTCAATTATGGCTCGTTCATTAGAGCTTCCTGCTATTGTAGGGACGAATAATGTAACTTCTTTAGTAAAAACTGGCGATTTCTTGATTTTAGATGCAATTAACAACGAAGTGCATTTAAATCCATCAGAAGAAAAAATTGCAGAATTTAAAGCATTACAAAATAAATTAAATGCGGAAAAAGAAGAATTAGCGAAATTAAAAGATCTGCCTGCTGAAACCTTAGATGGCCATAAGGTTGATGTAGCAGGTAACATCGGCACAATCCGTGATGTAGATGGCGTATTGCGTAACGGTGGTGAAGCAGTAGGTTTATACCGTACTGAGTTCTTATTTATGGATAGAGCTCAACTGCCGGGTGAAGAAGAGCAATTCCAAGCTTACAAAGAAATTGTAGAAGCGATGGGCGATAAGATGGTGATTCTTCGTACTATGGATATTGGTGGCGATAAAGAATTACCGTACCTTGATTTACCAAAAGAAATGAACCCGTTCTTAGGTTGGCGTGCTGTGCGTATTGGTTTTACCCGTCGTGAAATTTTAGATACTCAATTACGTGCGGTATTGCGTGCCTCTGCCTTTGGTAATTTAGCGGTAATGTTCCCAATGATTATTTCGGTAGAGGAAATCCGATTATTAAAATCAATCGTTGAAGAGTTAAAAGATCAATTACGTAATGAAGGTCATTCATTCGATGAAAATTTAAAACTCGGTATTATGGTGGAAACGCCATCAGCTGCGGTAAATGCTCGCCACCTGGCGAAAGAAGCTGATTTCTTCAGTATTGGTACAAACGATTTAACGCAATATACGCTGGCAGTGGATCGTGGTAATGAAATTATCGCTCACTTATATAATCCATTAAGCCCATCAGTATTAAACTTAATCAAACAAGTAATCGATGCTTCACACGCAGAAGGTAAATGGACAGGTATGTGTGGTGAATTAGCAGGTGATGTACGTGCAACGGCATTATTGCTTGGTATGGGCTTAGATGAGTTTAGTATGAGCGGTATTTCTGTGCCGCACGTTAAGAAACTCATTCGTTCAATTAATTTTGCCGATGCAAAAGCACTCGCTGATGAAGCCCTTGCTCAGCCAACGGCTGCGGATATTGAACGTTTAGTTGAAGCCTTTTACCAAAAATTAAACTAATTTAAATTATTTAGCATACAAATACAAAATTCTCGTATAAAATGTACGGGAATTCTGTAATATCTGAGGGAGATTTTAAGATGGGTTTATTTGATAAATTATTCGGCTCAAAACAAAAAGAGAGCCAAGAGATCAAAATCTATTCGCCATTAACAGGCGAGATTGTAAACATCGAAGATGTACCAGATGTTGTTTTTTCTGAGAAGATTGTAGGCGATGGCGTTGCAATTCGTCCAACTGGCGATACGATCGTTTCACCGGTAAATGGTACAATCGGTAAGATTTTTGAAACCAACCACGCATTCTCTATTGAGTCTGAAGATGGCGTAGAATTATTCGTTCACTTCGGTATTGATACCGTTGAATTAAAAGGCGAAGGTTTCTCTCGTATTGCAACAGAAGGTCAAACGGTGAAAGTGGGTGACCCGATCATCAAATTTGATTTAGCCTTACTTGAAGGGAAAGCAAAATCTGTTTTAACACCAATCGTGATTTCAAATATGGATGAAATCAGCAACTTATCTAAATTAAGCGGTCAAGTTGTTGCAGGCGAAAGCATTGTTTTAACCTTAACAAAATAATTCTAAAATGATAAATAGAGCCACGATATAAAAAATCGTGGCTTTTTTATTTGCTGAATATCAGATTTATGCAGATTATTTCTAGATAAAAAATAGGCGACAGGGTAAAATATGCCACAAATTTTGCGTAAAGGGTTTATTTTGAGTACAAAAACAATAAATTGCTTTACGCTTTTCTTTTCTAACTAATTGATATATTTATATTTTTGACTATGGCTAAATTACATATTACCACTTGGGGCTGCCAAATGAACGAGTACGACTCGTCCAAAATGGCAGATTTGCTCAATTCTACACACGGTTTTGAACTCACTGAAAAACCGGAAGATGCAGATGTTTTACTGCTAAATACTTGTTCTATTCGTGAAAAAGCACAAGAAAAAGTATTCTCACAACTTGGCCGTTGGAAAAACTGGAAAAAAGACAAGCCGAATCTAATCATTGGCGTGGGCGGTTGTGTTGCTTCACAAGAAGGTGAACATATTCGTGATCGTGCCCCTTATGTGGATATTGTATTCGGGCCGCAAACGCTTCATCGTTTACCTGAAATGATTAACCAAATCCGTGGCGGAAAAAGCTCGATTGTGGACGTTTCTTTCCCAGAAATCGAAAAATTTGACCGCTTGCCAGAGCCGAAAGCTGAAGGCCCAACGGCGTTTGTATCCATTATGGAAGGCTGTAATAAGTATTGCTCGTTCTGTGTTGTGCCTTACACACGAGGCGAAGAAGTTTCACGCCCGGTTGATGATGTCTTATTTGAAATTGCACAACTAGCCGCACAAGGCGTGCGTGAAGTCAATTTACTTGGGCAAAACGTAAATGCGTATCGTGGTGAAACCTTTGATGGAGGCATTTGCACATTCGCAGAATTACTGCGTTTAGTGGCTGCGATTGATGGTATTGACCGCCTGCGTTACACCACTAGCCACCCAATCGAATTTACCGATGATATTATCGAAGTTTACCGTGATACGCCTGAATTAGTAAGTTTCTTACACTTACCGATTCAAAGCGGTTCAGACCGTGTGTTGACAATGATGAAGCGTAACCACACCGCATTAGAGTATAAAGCGATTATTCGTAAATTGCGTGAAGTTCGTCCTGACATTCTCATCAGCTCAGACTTTATTGTGGGCTTCCCGGGTGAAACTGCCGAAGACTTTGAGCAAACAATGAAAGTGATTGAGCAAGTAAACTTTGATATGAGCTTTAGCTTTATTTACTCAGCTCGTCCGGGTACACCGGCGGCAGATTTGCCTGATAACGTATCAGAAGAAGAGAAAAAAGAGCGTTTAGCCCGTTTACAACAGCGTATTAACCAACAAGCCCAGCAGTTCAGCCGTATGATGCTTGGCACAGAGCAACGTATCTTGGTTGAAGGCCCATCTAAGAAAGATTTAATGGAGCTGACAGGCCGTACTGAAACTAACCGTGTCGTGAATTTTGTTGGTACACCGGATATGATCGGCAAGTTCGTTGATGTGAAAATTACCGATGTTTACACTAACTCCCTGCGTGGCGAGGTAATCCGCACCGAAGAAGAGATGGGGTTACGCGTAGTGGAATCCGCCGAAAGTGTTATTGCTCGCACTCGTAAAGAAGATGAGTTAGGCGTTGGCAAATACGTTGTGAATCTGTAAAAAAATGACATTTTATGACCGCTTGTAGCTATAATACAAGCGGTCATTTTTTTAGATTTTTTTGCAATTTAACGCATCTCAAAATGCAAAAAGTAAGTGAAATTGAGCCGCTTACAATTTATAATAATTTTAGCTAAATCGTTTTAGTTATGATTACATAAAATAGAAAGAGAACATTATGAGCAAGATTTGGGTAACAGGCGACGCTGTTGTAGATTTAATTCCAGACGGCGAAAATCACTATTTAAAATGTGCAGGCGGAGCTCCCGCAAATGTGGCGGTAGGCGTTTCTCGCTTAGGCGTTGAGGCAGGATTTATCGGGCGTGTAGGCAACGATCCACTCGGTCAATTTATGCGTGATGTGCTAAAAGCAGAAAATGTTTCTGTTGAGAATATGATTTTAGATGACAACCAGCGCACATCAACCGTTGTAGTGGGCTTAGATAACGGTGAACGTAGCTTTACCTTTATGGTTAATCCAAGTGCCGATCAATTCTTAGAAGTTGGCGATTTACCTGAATTTAATAAAGGCGATTTCTTACATTGTTGCTCAATCGCCCTAATTAATGACCCATCACGTTCTACCACCATTGAAGCCATCCTCCGTGTAAAACAAGCAGGAGGCTATGTTTCGTTCGATCCGAACCTACGTGAATCCCTCTGGAAAAGCCTTGATGAAATGAAATCGGTGGTAAATTCAGTGGTTTCAATGGCGGATATTCTCAAATTCTCAGAAGAAGAGCTAACGCTATTAACGAATACTGAAACGTTAGAACAAGCCACCCAAGCTATTACGGAACAATATCCTGAAAAATTAATCATCATTACCCTAGGCAAAGACGGAGCAATTTACCACCTCAACGGTAAGAGCCAAATTGTAGCAGGCAAAGCATTAAAACCTGTAGATACCACAGGGGCAGGCGATGCCTTTGTGAGTGGGCTATTAGCAGGTTTAGCTAATACGCCAAATTGGCAAGATGAAACTGCGTTAGTTGAAGTGATCCGCAAAGCCAACGCCTCTGGTGCATTAGCGACTACTGCAAAAGGGGCAATGTCTGCATTGCCGAACAAAGCGGAGTTAGAAGCGTTTTTGGCGGAATAGTTTAATGATGGCGCAAGCGTCCACGCTTGTGCCTAATTTTTATCACGGTACAAGCGTGGACGCTTGCACCATCGTAATTCTGAAATTATAGGAACAACCCTATGCACATTTTCAACAACGGCAAATACAAAAGCCTGCACGCTCAAAGCGAGGACGAATTAGATACCATTCGTCAAACTGTCCTTTCTGATCTTGATTTCTACCCAACTTACCATCTCGCCCCTGAAACAGGCTTATTTAATGACCCAAATGGCTTACTTTTTGATGGTAAAAACCATCATATTTTTGCCCAATGGTTTCCTTACGGGGCATTGCACGGAATGAAGCATTGGCAGCATTTTATGACCGAAGATTTTCAAACCTTTCAGAAAGGAGAGTTGTTAATTCCCGATGAACTATTTGAATCGCACGGCTGCTATTCAGGTGGGGCGATTTTATGGCAAGGCAAAATTGTGGCTTTCTATACGGGCAACACTCGCCGTCCTTCTGATAACGCTCGTGTGCCGCATCAAAATATTGCGATTTTTGATACTTCAGGCAAATTGCTCGAAAAACGTTGCATTATCGACCAAGCCCCAGCAGGTTACACCGAACACGTTCGTGATCCGAAACCTTATATTACCGCTGAAGGCAAGATCCGCTTTGTGCTTGGGGCACAGCGTGAAAATTTAACTGGCACAGCGTTAATTTATGAAATGAATGATTTAAATGATACACCTCGCTTAATTTCCGAGTTGGCTGTGAACGATTTTGATAACAGCAACGTATTTATGTGGGAATGTCCGGACTTATTTAGACTTGGCGGTAAAGATCTCTTTGTTTGGTCGCCACAGGGTAAACTGCGTGAAAGCCATCAATTCCAAAATAACTATCACGCTACTTATGCGGTGGGGCAGCTAAACGGTAATTCGTTCAATGCAGAGCATATTGAGGAATTAGATTACGGCTTTGATTTCTATGCTCCGCAAACGGTAGAAAATTCAGATCGCATTATGTTTGGCTGGGTGGGCTTGCCTGATCTCACTTATCCAACCGACAAATACCAATGGCATTCAATGCTGACAATGCCCCGCAAACTTTCCCTACAAAACGGCAAAGTAGTGCAACAACCGATTGCGAATTTAGACGAACTACAAGCGGTCGAAATTTCAGAAAATTTTGCAATCGATAATTTAGATACCGCTTATTTGCAAATTTCTGTAGAAAATCAACCGCTTGTATTAGATTTCTTCAGCAATGATAAAGGGCAAACGCTCACAATGCGTTTTGAAAACGACGTGTTTAGTTTAGATCGTAGCCAAAGTGAGCAAACGGACTTAATGGAACAGTTCGGCACAGTTCGCCATTGTCAAATTGAAAAACTAGATACACTAGATATCTTCTTCGACCGCTCGGTGGTGGAAATTTTCCTCAACGGTGGCGAAAAGGTGCTAACCTCTCGTTTCTTTATCGCAAATCGTGAAAATAGCGTGAAAAGTTCCCGACCTCTGCAAGCGAGAGTAGCAAAAGTAATACCAATTAGCGTAGAATAAAGCAAGACGGGCGGGAAAGCCCTGAAATGATAAAAAGGAGAGAGTGTGAAGAAACGCTTAACGCTAAGCGATATTGCAGAACTCAGTGGTGTGTCTAAAACCACCGCAAGTATGATTTTAAACGGGCGAGGTAATGATTTTAGGATTAAGCCTGAAACTTGCCAAAAAGTAAAAGAAATCGCCCAAAAACACGGCTATCGAGCCAATGTTTATGCAAAATCCTTACAAGCTCAACGCACCAATGTGATTGGTTTAGTCATTCCCGATCTTACCAACTACGGCTTTGCATTAACTGCTAGAACGCTCGAAAAGTTATGCCGTGAAAATGGGCTACAACTTGTGATTGCTTGCTCTGACGACAGCTTTGACGGCGAGAAAAAAGCGATAGAGCGTTTGTTAGATAGACAGGTGGATTTGCTCATTACCGCTCCAACATTTCACGAGCCGAGCTACTATAAAAGTATTACTCAATATACCCCTATTTTACAGCTAGACCGCTATATTTTGGGGCTAGATGTGCCATCTATTACCAGTAATGACACTGAAACGATCAGTCTGTTGGTGGAAAATATGGTAAGAGCCTATCAGCCAACAGAATTTTACTATTTAGGTGGTCAGCTTTCGCTCTCGCCGAGCCAAAATCGTCTAAAAGGCTTTCGTGAGGGCTTGGGACAATCGCATTTAGATTTTGATGAAAATTGGGTGTTACACCAAGATTATCAGCCTGAATCGGGCTACCAAATGTTTTCGCAAGTGGTGGAAAAGTTAGGGCGACTACCTGAAGCAGTCTTTACTGCTTCCTTTACCCTGCTTGAAGGGGTAATGCGTTATTTAACCGAGCATCGACAAATGGATAAACTCTTAACCCAAGAGCTGCATTTAGCCACCTTTGACGATCATCATTTATTGAATGCGTTGCCGTTTCATATTCACTCAATCAAGCAAGATCACCAACAGATCGCAGAACAAACATTCACGTTAATTCAGCAAAAATTAGCCCAAAAGAGAGTGGAAAGTGTGAAAGTGGATTGCGAAATTTTATGGCGAAAATCGATTTAAGAGGAAGTTATGGCACATTTTTATGAATATCTTGAGTTTAGTAACGATGAAGATCGTGAAAATCAGCTAGAGGTTTATGTTGAGGTAACACTAGAGCCAGAAACGGAAGACAAGCTGAAAGCACTTAGTGTACAAGGCGATTGGCTGGTAATGGCAGAACCGCATTGCCCTGATTGCGTGGAAATTGTGGCGTATTTTCAACGTATGGCAAAGCTCAATTCAAACATCAAAGTGGAATATATTTCCTGCAAAGAGGCCCAAGAAGCAAAACAATTTAAGCACGATGAGCAGCTACAAGCGGTTGTTTCTGAACCAAAAATTCCTACTATTTTTGATGTGAGTGGTAATAAGGCTGAAATCGCCTTATCAGAATTTCCGCAGTTTTTAAAAGATAAAATTAATGCTCAACCCGAGAAAACTGATGAATTTATCGCTGATTTCCGAATGGGGAAATTTGGGAAAGAGGTTGAGCAAGAATTATTGGCGGTTTTAACCAAAGTTAAATAATCCCCTAAATTCCCCTTACCATAATTGCAGAACCAGCCTAATTTCTGTATAATCTGCAATCTTTTTATGAATAGAAATGAATATATCTTTGGAGTAAATTTATGGCTCGTGTAACCGTACAAGAAGCAGCGGAGAAAATTGGCAACCGTTTTGATTTAATCTTAATTGCCGCACGTCGTGCAAGACAATTACAACTTCACACGCGTGAGCCACTTGTGCCTGAAGAAAATGATAAACCAACCGTTATTGCATTGCGTGAAATTGAAGAAGGTTTAATTACCACTGATATTATGGATCAGTTAGAAAACCACGAGTCTATTAAACAAGAAGCGGCAGAGCAAGAAGCGATTTCATTTTTAACTGAAATGAGCAACGAAGCGTAATTTTATTTTTCGTCAAGAGAGAATGGACAATTGGGTCTGCAAGCGGTAGGATTTTCCTCAAAATTTGCAAATTCGTTGTCCATTTTTATTTCTGTTGTTGAGGTATAACGTGTATCTTTTTGAACCTTTAGATCGAATTATTCAAGGCTATTTGCCGAGTGAACAAATCGAACGTGTTAAACGTGCCTATGTGATTGCACGCGATGCTCACGAGGGGCAAACACGCTCAAGCGGAGAGCCTTACATCACCCACCCTGTTGCGGTAGCTTCTATCATTGCTGAGATGAAATTAGATCACGAAGCCGTTATTGCCGCCCTCCTACACGATGTGATTGAAGATACACCTTACACCGAAGAAGAACTTGCCGCTGAATTTGGGCAGAGCGTTGCTGATATTGTGCAGGGTGTTTCTAAGCTCGATAAGTTAAAATTCCGCACTCGCCAAGAAGCGGAAGTAGCTAATTTCCGCAAAATGATTTTGGCGATGACGAAAGATATTCGTGTAGTTCTGATAAAACTCGCCGACCGTACCCACAATATGCGAACATTGGGTTCGCTTCGCCCCGATAAACGCCGCCGTATTGCGAAAGAAACTTTAGAAATTTACAGCCCGTTAGCCCACCGTTTAGGGATTGAACATATCAAAAATGAGTTGGAAGATCTTGGTTTTGAGGCAATGCATCCACAGCGTTATCGTGTATTAAAAATGGCAATTGCGAGTGCGAGAGGCCATCGTAAAGAGCTGATTCAACGCATTGCAGATGATATTAAAGGGCGTTTAGAGGATGTAAAAATTGAAGCTCGAGTTTATGGGCGTGAAAAGCATCTCTATTCGATTTATCAAAAAATGCGTCAGAAAGATCAGCATTTTCATTCCATTTTAGATATTTACGCTTTCCGTGTGGTAGTAGGAAATGTGGATAATTGCTACCGCGTATTGGGGCAGATGCACGCATTGTATAAACCTCGCCCGAAGCGTGTGAAAGATTATATTGCAGTACCGAAGCCAAATGGCTATCAATCATTACATACTTCAATGATTGGTCCGCACGGTGTACCGGTTGAGGTACAAATTCGTACCGAAGATATGGATAAAATGGCAGATATGGGAGTTACCGCTCATTGGCGTTATAAAGAGGGCGAAAATCCACACAACACCACAGTTCAATTGAAAGCACAGCAATGGTTACAAAGTATCGTCGAATTGCAAAACAGTGCTGGCAACACAGCGGAATTTATTGAAAATGTAAAATCGGATCTATTCTCTGATGATATTTTTGTTTTTACGCCAAAAGGGCGTATTGTGGAATTGCCTGCGAATGCTACGGCGATTGATTTTGCTTATGCCGTTCACTCAGGAATTGGCGATCGCTGCGTGGGGGCGATTGTAGATCGTAATCCATATCCACTTACCGAGCCACTACGAACAGGGCAAACGGTGGAAATTATTACTGAGCAGGGCAAACGACCGAAAGTCTCTTGGCTGAACTTTGTAGTAACGGGTAAAGCACGAGCGAAAATTCGTCAGTTCCTCAAAAATCAAGAACACGATGAAGCCATTGAATTAGGCAAGCGACAATTAATTCGTGTGATGAATTTGAATTCGATTGATGAACTTAAACCAGACGTTATTCAGCCTGTATTAGATGAGCTACGCTTAGCGACTTTTGACGATTTATTAGCTGAAATTGGGCTGGGTAACCAGATGAGCAGCGTGATCGCTCAACGCTTATCAGGCGAAACATTGCAAATTGATACTGATGGCAACCCAGAAAATAACCAACCGATAAAAATTGAAGGGGTGGAAAATCATCTCATCAGTTTCGCAAAATGCTGTTTACCGATACCGGGCGATGACATTATTGCTCACGTTAGTTCAGGCAAAGGCTTGGTTATTCACAATACTTGTTGTGCAAATGTAAAAGATTATGCTCTTGATCAAAGCCATTATCTACCTGTAATGTGGGAAGTGGCTAAAGAAAAAGCCATCAAGTTTGAAACGGAAATTGTGCTAGATATTATGAATGAGCCGGGTGTGTTAGCTGCTATTACTTCTACCTTTGCGAAGATGGACAGCAACATCGGCAGCATTCATAGCGAAGCAAGAGAGGGCAATGTTTATCAAGTGATATTCCAGATCTCGGTTATTGATAAAGCTCACTTTGAGGCGATTTTACGCAAATTATCTAGCATTAATGGTGTGGTAAAAGTGGCTCGCAAATAGGTAAGAAGTGGTAAAATTTTATTAGTTTTTTGCAATTATAGTTCTTAAAAGTACAGTATTGCTATTATTAATTGATGAAACCTTTTGACTTTAATCACCTAAAATGTATAATCCTTTGTAATCGTGGCGTAGCCCCTGTCCCTGAGGTTTACTAAATGTAATCGACTTAGAGTGTCAAGCTACGCCCTTGCCTTTCTTAAAATGCCTTCAATTCTATGCCTACAAAACCACATAAAGAGTATCACGAATTAGTAGAACTACTCATATCTAGAGGAATGCTCATAAATGATAAAAGCTATGCAGAGAAAAAATTATCTCAGGTAGGGTATTATCGTTTATCTGGATTTTGGCATATTTCTAGAAAACCTAATCAAGATGGTGGGCTTAGCGAAATTTTTCTCGAAAATGTACAGTTTGAAGAAGTTTATAAGCTATATATTTTTGATAAAAAACTAAGACTCTTATTATTGGATATTATTGAACGTTTAGAAGTTAATATTCGTAATATCATGGCTCATGAGTTGGGGCGTGAAAATCCTTTGGCTTATGAAGATTATTCTCTGATTAATCAAAAGTTCTTAAAATTTCAATGGAAATCTAATTATGCTTATGCAAATTGGCTAGAAACTACAGCTAATAAAATTAAGCGTAGTAAAGATGATTCTATTGAATGGCATAGAAAAAATGAGAAGGAAATCCCATTTTGGGTAATTACTGAAACCTGGGATTTTGGTGCATTATCTAAGTTTTACTCATTATTAAATGGGCAACAGCAAAGGAAAATTGCTAAGAAATTTAATGTAGATGAGAATACATTAAAGAATTGGTTGAATGAAATAAACATTGTAAGAAACCTTTCTGCTCACCATTCTCGTATTTGGAACAGGAAATTCAGTGATATTGCTATTCCTAAACTAGATGATCCTCGTTTATCTAAATTTAAAAAAATGCAGCAGTATTTCTCAAACTTATCACTAGATGATAAAGCAAAGGAGAGGATTTTTGGAAGAGTAGCTATTCTCTGGTTTTTAGTTAGTCAAACCAGTACCAATTACCGTTGGTTGGATAAGTTTGAAGATTTATTAAATGACTTCCCTCATTTACCGAATGCAAAAGTAGAATTGATGGGATTTAACAGAGAAATGTTAGAGAAAATTAAATAAAATAAGTGCATTCCTAATGGGGAGTAGATAAAAAATGGGCGGATTTATTATCCGCCCAAATTGTATTATAGTTTAGCTTCAATTAATTTTACTAATGCTTTGATATGATCGCCATTTGAATTAAGTGCAGGAATATAGCGATAAGATTCTCCGCCTGCGTGTTCAAAATTCTCACGGTTTTCTTCCGCAATTTCTTCCAATGTTTCTAAACAGTCTGCCGAGAAGCCCGGACACACAACCGCCACTTTTTTCACGCCTTTTTGTGGGAAGCCTTCAAGAGTTTCATCGGTGTAAGGCTGTAACCACTCTTCATCGCCAAAACGTGATTGGAAAGAAACAAGCCATCTATGCTTTGGTAAGCCTAATTTTTCTGCTACTAATTCAGCGGTTTCATAACAATGTCTTGAGTAAAAATCTCCCTCGTCTTCATAGCGTTTTGGAATACCGTGGAAAGAGAAAAGTAATAGCTCATCTTGTTCAACTTGAATAGAATTCACTAACGCTTGAATATAAAGCGGATCGTTGTGATAGCTATGAATAAAATCGAACGGCACAATTTTACGCTGTGCTTTTAAACCGTTTGCGAAAGCGTCAAACACCGACGCAGTGGTGGTGCTGCTATACTGTGGATAAAGCGGTAGCACGATAATTCGCTCAACGCCTTGTTTAATCAGATTATCTGTTGCACTTTCAATGCTTGGATTACCGTAAGACATTCCCAATTCCACCACCACATTTTTACCTTTGGCATCAAAATAGCGTTGAACAGAACGTTGCTGCTCACGAGAAATCACTAATAATGGTGAACCTTCTTCACTCCATACCGATTGGTATAATTTAGCTACCTTTGGCGAGCGTTTTGGCAATACGATAAAGTTTAAAATTGCCTGCCATTTCACTTTGGGTAAGTCGATAACACGAGGATCGCTTAAAAATTGTTTCAAATAACGTTTAACGGCTGGGGCAGAGGGTTCATCTGGTGTGCCTAAGTTGGCTAATAAAATACCGATTTTTTGCTGATTCATAGTATATTTTCCAAAATTATAGATAAATGAGTATGCAACGATTATGCCATAAAGTAATATAAATTTCTGCGATTATTACAAGTGGTCGTATTTTTCAAAAACTTTGCAAACAATCTGATTTGTACTTAGATTGATTCTTGCTTTTTGTTTTGTTTGCCTGTAGAATTGCAACTCTTTTTTATGGTCCTTGTTTGGCAGAAACATTTTTGTATGCCAACTTTTTAAATATTTAGGTAGATAAGCAATGAAACGTACATTTCAACCATCAGTATTAAAACGTGCTCGTACACACGGTTTCCGTGCTCGTATGGCTACTAAAAACGGTCGTCAAGTATTAGCACGTCGTCGTGCTAAAGGTCGTAAATCTTTATCTGCATAATTGCAGAGTAAGCCAAAACACCTTTCTAATTAAGTGTGAAGAAGCTAAATTTTTCTCGGGAGCTGCGTTTGTTAGCTCCCGTTCAATTTAAAGCGGTGTTTGAAGAACCACTTCGAGCCAGCACCCCTCAAATGACCCTTCTTGCGAGAGAGAATACAGTAGATAATCCTCGTCTCGGTTTAACCGTTGCTAAAAAACATCTTAAACGAGCTCACGATCGTAATCGTATTAAACGTATTGTGAGAGAAAGTTTTCGCCTAAAACAGCACGAATTACCCAATTTTGATTTTGTATTTGTGGCAAAAGGTGGCATTGGTAAATTAGACAACGCAACGTTTCTCGACACTCTGGAAAAATTATGGGCAAGACATATCCGCCTGAGCAAAAAGCCAGCTCAAAGCAATCATCAGAGCAACCAATAAGTGAGCCAAAACGCGTCAGTTTATTGGCAAGATTATTCCTGCTTCCCATCTATTTCTACCGCTATGCCATCAGCCCGTTGATTGGTCCTCGCTGCCGATTTTACCCAACCTGCTCAACCTATGCCGTTGAAGCGATTAAAATTCACGGTGCAGTCAAAGGCGGATATCTCGCCTTTAAACGAATTTTACGCTGTAATCCAATGAGTGAGGGCGGGGAAGACCCTGTTCCGCCACGTGAAAGGAAATGTTGTAAATGTGAGAGAAATGAAAAATAGCCTAAACTAAAAAGTTAGGCTATTTTGCTTGATACAAGCGGTTATCTTTTAGGTAAATTTTACCAATTAAATACTAAAGGAAGAACCGCAGCCACAAGTTGAACTCGCATTTGGATTAGTAACTACAAAGCGAGAACCATCTAAGCCTTCGGTATAATCTACCGTACCGCCGATTAAATATTGCAAGCTCATTGGATCAACCACCAAGCCTACATTTTGGTTCTCAATAGTGAGATCGTCCTCATTTACCTGATCATCAAAGGTAAACCCATACTGAAACCCACTACAGCCCCCACCCGTAATATACACACGCAAGCGAAGATTCGGGTTCTCTTCGCCCTCAATTAAGGTTTTCACTTTACGAGCCGCCGCATCTGTAAAGATTAAAGGAATTTGAATATCGCTCATTTTGTTTTAGATCAAGGTTTTGAATGATTGGGTATTATCTAATAATTATATGGCAAGTGCAATCTCAAAAGAACGTAAAAACATGGTATAGCTCAGTAAGAAATAGTGTATAATTGTTAAAAAACATTAGGTTAAATTTAGAGGAAATTATGGCAGATTCATTAAGAGCAACTGAACAACGCTCAGATGAGATTGATTTGATTGAGGTTTTTCGTATTTTATGGGATAAAAAATGGTGGATTGTTCTAACTATATTTATCACCACATTACTTGCCAGTATTTATGCGTTTACTGCGAAAGAGCAATGGACGTCTAAAGCTAACGTAATAGCTCCACGTATTACAGAATTAGGTAATTTATTACCTATTCGTGCTGAATATGCTCGAATTACAGGTAACAATGAATTTAGTGCTGAAGGTTTGGCTAACGTATTACATGATAATTTCAGACATTTTTTATTATCTGATGATTTAAAGAAGGATTTTTTAGATAACTCATCTTGGGTAAATCAGGAGCTTGCGGATAAATCAGAAAAAGAAAAACGCAAGTTTGTTTCTGATTTAATCATGAATTATTTAAAGGTACATAGACCCGCTAATAAGAAAAAAGATGAAACAGAGTTAGAAGAAATAGGACTTATGATTACCTTTACGAATGAAAAGCCGGAGAATGCTCAATATGTATTAAGTCAATATCTTGAATATGTAAATAACTACGT
Source organism: Mannheimia sp. E30BD (assembly GCF_041807785.1). Classification (NCBI taxonomy): domain Bacteria; kingdom Pseudomonadati; phylum Pseudomonadota; class Gammaproteobacteria; order Pasteurellales; family Pasteurellaceae; genus Mannheimia; species Mannheimia sp. E30BD. The sequence goes on along the minus strand of NZ_JBGTYX010000007.1, from coordinate 82,148 downwards.
CGTTAATGAATTAAATAAGGAATTTAAAGTTGGTTTTGACTTACTTTTAGATAATTTAAAATTTCATAGAGAACAAATTGCCTCAAGTATAGATGAATCAAAAACAGTTCAAGTTAATAACTTAGAAAAAGCGCTTAGTATTGCTAAGAAGGCGGGTATTGCGGAGTTTACTCGGAATCTAACAAGTGCTCAAACATCTTTTATTATGCCGGAATATTTAGGTGGTGAAGCGAAACTGAATATTTCAGATTCTAAGTTGGCAGATGGAACTTATCTTTTTATGTTGGGTGAAAAATATTTGCAGGCACAATTGGATATTGCTAAAGATAAAGGATTTACTTACCCATTGGAGTACTATCAAATAGACAGGAAAATTTTTCAATTAGAGCCGTTATATAGTAAATTGACTGGTATTAAAGATGTGAAAGCATATCGTTATTTGGCTTCTCCAAATTATCCGGTAAGTAAAGATAAGCCTAATAAAGTGGTTATTATGTTAATAGGTTTAGCGATAGGAATCGTGATCGCAATAATCTTGATTTTCATTTTATATGTTATTAGAAAATCAAAATTAATAGATAGAAAAATAAGTAAGAATGAAGATTTCAAATAGAGCAGTTATAAATAATTCATTATGGATGATGTCTGAAAAAGTGATATACCTATTCGGACTCATCTTTGTTACTGCGCTTGTAGCTAAATATATTGGACCGGAAAATTTTGGTAAGCTGGCATTTGTTACATCTATTTTTGCTATTGTTCAAACAGTTTGTATGTTTGGTTTAGAAAATGTTATTTTTCAGAAAATAAGTAAAAATAGAAAAATGGGTGAAAGAGTAATGTTTGCTTCTGCTACTATAAGAAACGTTCTTTTTTTTGCTATTTCTCCAATACTTCTATTATATTTATATTTTACATCAGATTATTTGACCTTTATTTTTTCCTTTTCTACCTGTATAGCAACCTACTTTTCATTAAATGATGTTTATAATATTTATTTTAATGCAACACTAAATTCAAAAATAAATATGCTATGTAATTCTATTGGGTTGATAGTGTCATTGCTAGCGAGATATTTGGTGCCATATCTTAACTTGGAATATCATTGGTTAAGTATTTCTATTATACTAATGACATTTTTTCCTTATATTTTAAGGAGAATTATTTATGCAAATACTAATGGTGCAAAGAGGTCTGGTGGGGTAAAACATAGAAACTATATGATTAATGTAGGTAAACATTTAATTTTATATAGCCTATCAATAACTCTATATACTCAAGTTGTCCAATTATTGCTTGGTTACTATTCTAAATATAAGTTGGGGATATTTTCTGTTGCATATACGTTAGGTAATAGTTTTTATTTTATTCTGGCAGCACTTATTTCTTCTTTTATGATTAAAGTTTATTCGGAAGAAGAAGGAGAGCAAACAAAGATATTAGTTGCAAAGTTAAATTGGATTGTTATAGGGGTATCTATTTTAGCATTTTTATTTTTATACTGTTTCGGTGAGCTAATAATTGTTTTACTTTATGGGGAACAGTATAAAGAGGCTTCTGATATAATTATTTTTATTATAATTTCTTGCTGTTTCTCAGGGTTGGCAACTATATCAGAAAAATATTTGTTTAAATTTAATGAGTATGATTATTTAAATAAAAAAACAATTAGGTTATGTATATTAAATTTTATTCTTAGCTTTGTAATGATTAAAATATATGGTATATATGGTGCTGTCTTATCTGTTTTGTTATTACAGATGATTTCTGCAACCATATATAATTATTTATTTAGATTTAAAGAAGGTTTGATTTTAGAAACTCATAAAGCTATGTTTAAACTTCTAAAAAGGTAAATAAATGAAATTAAGTATTGTTATTCCTGTTTATAATGTGGAAAAATATTTATGTGCCTGTTTATCTAGTATTCTTAGGCAAAATCTAACAGATTGTGAAGTTATTATTATAAATGATGGTTCAACAGATAATAGTGCAATAATTGCAGAGAAATTTTGTTCAGAATATCAAAATTTTCATTTGTATTATAAAGAAAATGGCGGATTGAGTTCTGCTAGAAATTTTGGTCTAGAAAAAGCAATAGGTGAGTATATATACTTTTTGGATTCTGATGATTATTTAGAAGATGATGCATTAAGTATTATCATTGACGAAATGGAAAAATACGATTTAGATGGAATAGCATTTGATTTTAGAAAAGTAACCGAGCAGGGGAAAGTTATAAACAAAAAAAATTACTATCAAGATATTGGTATTGTGAGTGGAAATGAATTTTTAGATACTTTTACTTGTATATCTAATGTATGGTCTTACTTATATAAAAAAGATATTCTTATTAAAAATCAATTGAATTTTCTTGAGGGGATATATCATGAAGATGAGCTATTTACACCGCAAGCAATTTCATACTGTAAAAGGTTTAAGTTTATAAATGTCATTGCCTATAACTATTTACAAAGAAGTGGTAGTATTATGACAACTATAAACAAAGAGCAAGAATTAAAAAAATTCAATTCTAAAATAATTGTCTTAGAAAAGTTAATGGAATTTTCAAAAGTCCAAAAAAAAATTCAATCTATAGATTACCATCCTGTAGATAAAAAAATTGAAGATTTAGTGATTTCATTAAGAGTTCAATATTATAGGAATGACGGTATTGAAAGGAAATATAAGCTAAGAGAGTTAAATGCTATTTTGCCACCTAATTTTCTTATTAGATATGCAAATATAAGAAAAAGAATTTTCTGGCTGATAGATTCTATAATAAGGAAAAAATAAATGATTAGCATTATTACACCGACATATAATAGAGCTCATCTTCTTGAACGGCTTTATAAAAGTTTATGTAAGCAAACTTCAATGGAGTTTGAGTGGATAGTCGTAGATGATGGTAGTACAGATAATACTAAAGAAAGATTGTCCGAATTTTTATGTGGAAACTTGGATATAACTACTTACTACAAAGAAAATGGCGGCAAACATACTGCATTAAATATTGGCGTTGAGTTAGCAAAATATCCATATGTTTTTATTGTAGATAGTGATGATATGTTACCTGAAAATAGCGTTTCAGTGATTGTTGATAAGATTAATTTGATATCTAAACGAGAAGATTTTAATAAAATATCTGGAGTATGTGGTTTAAAAAGCTTTTTCGATGGTACTGTTGTTGGGGGTGGGGAATACCATGAAGATATGGTTTGTAATTACCTTGATTTTAGGTATAAACTAAAAATTTCTGGCGATAAAGCGGAAGTTTTCAAAACTGATATTTTAAAAAATTTTAAATTTCCAGAGTTTGAAGGAGAGAAATTTTGTCCTGAAGCACTTATTTGGAATCGGATTGCAGAAAAATATAATATGTTTTTTTTCTATAAAAATATTTATTTTTGTGAATACCAAAGAGGGGGGCTAACAGATAATATATATGAAATTAGAAAGAAATCTCCTAAAGCAACACTAACATATTATAAAGAGCTTTTCTTAAATAATAGGGTTCCGTTCTTTTATCGATTGAGGGGGGTAGTAAATTATATACGTTTTTTTATTGTAACTAAATTATAATGAGTTATATATGTCAGTATATTTATGTACTTTAGCACTACTTCTTATTTCTTCTTTTATTCAAGTTTTTGCTAAAAGAGAAATAGAGAAAATGCTAGCCGGATTTATATTTATAATAGGTTTTATCTTCAGTCTATATACTAATATGTTTAGAAATATGATTGGGGGGTATGATGTGTTTGTATATGCATTTTATTTTGAAAATATAAATGAATTGGGGAATTATTTTAATTATGAGCAGGGCTTTTATTATTTTACAAAATTAATTTATCTGATTAGTGAGGATAGGTTTTTTTATTTTTCTGTAATTGCAGCTATATATACTTTTTCTGTGTTTTTTATATCTAGAGAAATTAGTAGGAAGCATTATTTTTTTATATTTTTTCTGATTTTTTGTAAATTTTATTTTTATAGTTTTGTCTATTTAAGGCAAGTGCTTGCTGTTGTTTTGGTATGGCTTGGCTGCATTTATCTATCTAAAGACAGAAAAGTGGTTTTTATATTTTTAACTCTAGTTGCATCATCTTTTCATATAAGCGCAATTATATCTATATTTTTCTTGTTTTTAAATAAGAGTTATAGTAAAGGTAGTTTATATTTTCTATTCTTTTTAGGTTTTTTGTTTTTATTTCTTCCTCTGGAAAAAATATTAGGCTTTATTAATATTGATAAGTTTGGTAATTATTTAAGTAGAGATTTAAATGTTTTTTATTTTTTTGAATCTTTGGTTGTTTTTTTTCTGCTTGTTTCATATAGGAAAAGAATTATCCTTATAGGAAGGGAATATAATTTCTATTTTAACTTGGCAATATTTTATTCTGTTTTTAATTTAATTGTCTCTAGCTTTAGTGGGTTTTCTCGGTTCTCTTGGTATCCTTTTATCGGTGTTGTTATTTTTTTAGGTCATCAACTAATGCTTGGTCGTAATAATATAAATAAGCTAATTTTATTTATAGGGATATCATTCTATTTTATCTCTATGTTTCTGAGAATAATGCTCTTAAGAGATGGTGGAGATATGATGCCTTATGAAAGTATATTCTCAGAGAGTATTAGAAATAGTCAATTTCAAGAAATAGGTAAATAAGAGATAATAAAAGGAAGTATAAATGAAAATATTATATGTAATCACGGGTTTGGGTTTAGGTGGAGCTGAGAGAGTTGTCGCTAATTTAGCAGATGAAATGTATAAGCATGGTCATCAAATTAAAATTGCTTATTTAACAGGGGATATTAAAGTTAAACCACAAATTGAAAATATTGAGATTATTTATCTAGGTTTAGAAGGCTTTATGTCATTTCTTTCTGCAAGTCAAAAATATAGAGATCTTATAAATAGTTATAAGCCTGATGTGGTTCACTCTCATATGGTTCATGCAAATATTTTTACAAGATTGAACCGTATATTAAAAAAAATACCTAAGTTAGTTTGTACCGCCCATAATTCTAACGAAGGCGGGAAAATAAGAATGTTGGCATATAAATATACAAACTTTTTGTCAAATTTTAATACTAATGTTAGTCAAGCAGCAACAGAAGCGTTTATCAAATCAGGTGCTTTTACAAGAGATAATATTCAAACTATTTATAATGGGATAGATTTAGATAAATTCAATTGTGATAATAAAAGAGATATTAACCCTAGTAGCTTTAATTCTTCTGAAGTAAATTTTTTATCAGTTGGAAGATTTGAAAAGCAAAAGGATTATCCAAACCTAATTAAAGCTGTTTATTTAGTAAAAAAAATATATCATAAGCCAATTAAATTTTATATAGCTGGTGAAGGAAGACTACGTCCTTTACTAGAAAATTTAATAGAAAAAATGCAACTTAGTAATGATATTATTCTTTTGGGGGCAAGAGCTGATATTCCCGAGTTACTAAATCAATCTAATTTCTTTATATTGCCTTCCAAGTATGAAGGCTTTGGCTTAGTTGTAGCTGAAGCGATGGCTTGTAAATGTTTTGTTATATCGACAAATTCTCTAGGACCTGCTGAAATTATGGGAGATACGGGGATTTTGGTCGAACCCCAAAATCCAGCTAAGTTAGCTGATGCTATCTTATATGCTCTTACATTATCACCAGGAATAATTCAAGAAAATAATGAGAGAGCTAGAATGCGTATAGAATCGTTATTTTCATTAGAAAAGTCAGTAGAAACTTGGTTGGATATTTATGCAAAGTAGAAAGAAAATAGTTCTTGTTGCAACAGTTGCCTCAAGTATTTATGGCTTTAGACAACCACTTATTGCGGAATTACAAAAGAGAGGATATCACATATATGCTTTTGTTTCGGAATATATGCAAACAGAATTAGATAAAATTTGGGCTATGGGGGTAACTGTTATTCCTTACCAATTAAATCGTGGTGGATTAAACCCCATAGCTGATGTTTGGGCAACTTATAAATTAGCAAATCAAATAAGAAGGATTCAACCTGATCTAGTATTTAGCTATTTTTCGAAACCGGTTATTTTTGGTACATTAGCTGCCAAAATGGCGAGAGTACCAAAAATTTTTGCAATGTTAGAAGGATTGGGCTATACCTTTACTGAGCAGCCTGAAGGGTTTTCAAGAAAAGCTAAAATAATTCGCAAAATTCAAGTGATTTTATACCGCTTGTCATTACCATTAGCTGATAAAGTGATTTTCTTAAATCCAGACGATCCAAGAGATTTGTTGGAGAAACACCAAATTAAAGTTAAAAAAGTGGAAGTTTTAGGTGGTATTGGGTTAAATCTCTCAGATTATCCTTATCAACCTGTTCTTCAGACTGAAAATATTCGATTTTTATTTATTGGCCGTTTATTAAAAGAAAAGGGTATTCATGAATTTATTGCGGCAGCAAAAATTGTTAAAGCCCGGTATCCGAATACAATTTTTACTGTGTTAGGTGCGATTGATAAGATGAACTTAGGGGCGTTGTCACAAACTGAGTTAGATAGTTGTATTCAAACCAGTTTAATTGAATATCCTGGGCAAGTTTCTAATGTATCAGAGTGGATTGTCAATAGTCAAGTCTTTGTATTACCATCTTACCGTGAAGGTGTGCCAAGGAGTACGCAAGAAGCAATGGCAGTTGGTCGAGCTGTTATTACAACTGATGTACCAGGTTGTAGGGAAACTGTAGTTAATGGTTTAAATGGTTTTCTAATACCGGTATGGGATAGCCAAGTATTAGCGGAGAAAATGATTTATTTTATTGAAAATCCAGAGCAGATTACGCTGATGGGAAATGAAAGTTATCGAATTGCACAAAAGAAGTTTGATGTTGATAAGATTAATCAGAGGTTAATTAGTTTTTTAGAGCTTTAATTTATGTTAAAAAGATTATTTGATATTACTACATCTCTAGTTGCTTTATTGGTTTTATTGCCTGTTTTTTTAATAGTTGCTTATAAAGTAAAACAAAATCTAGGGTCTCCCGTACTGTTTCGGCAGGTAAGACCGGGATTATATGGTCAGCCTTTTGAAATGGTGAAATTCCGTACTATGAAAGATGCTATAGATCAAAATGGCAATCTATTACCAGATAGTGAGCGTTTAACACCATTTGGTAAAATGCTAAGAGCGACAAGCCTTGATGAAATTCCTGAGCTGTGGAATGTTTTAAAAGGTGATATGAGCCTAGTTGGTCCTCGTCCATTATTGATGGAATATTTGCCATTGTATAATGAACGACAAGCCAAACGGCATAATGTCCGTCCTGGAATTACAGGCTATGCACAAGTTAATGGGCGTAATGCAATTAGCTGGGAACAAAAATTTGAGCTTGATGTTTGGTATGTGGAAAATCGATCATTGTGGTTAGATATTAAGATTCTACTTAAAACAGTTATTAAGGTTTTATTACGTGATGGCATTTCTAAGCCTGGTGAAGTAACAACAACTGCATTTAAAGGAAATAGGGATAATGTATAGAATTTATGATGGTGCTAAAATAATTAATCGTGCTAACCTTAGAATTGGCAATTATTCTCAGATTGATGATTTTGTTTTTTTTAATTGTGGTCAAGAGAGCATTATTGGAAGTTTCGTTCACATATCTTCCTTTACAAGTATTATTGGTGGTGGAAAATTTTATATGGATCATTTTTCTGGTTTAAGTGCTGGATGCAGAATTATTACTGGAAGCGATGATTTTATGGGGGGAGGATTAACAAACCCAACTGTTCCTTCAAAATATACAAATGTTAAGCAATCATCAATAAAAATAGGAAAACATGCAATTATAGGAACAAATGTGACTATTTTACCAGGAGTTACTATTGGTGAAGGGGCTGCTGTTGGGGCTGGGGCTATTGTAAGAAAGAATTTAGAGCCTTGGACGATTTATACAGGGATTGATTGTAAGCCTCTAAAGGCTAGGTCTTCTACTAAAATTTTACAATTAGAAAAAGAATTGTTAGAAGATATGAAACTGACAATGACTAGTATTTTTGAACTTTAAGTAAAGTTTTATGTTTTATAGAGTAGGAAAAATTTTATTATGCTAAATACAAACTTTGAACCGTGGCCGTCCTTTACTCCTGAAGAAGCTGATGCTATTTCAAAAACACTTTTATCCAATAAAGTTAATTATTGGACAGGTACAGAATGTCGTGAATTTGAAAAAGAATTCGCTCAATTTACACAAACGAAATATGCGGTTGCGTTGGCAAATGGCACTCTTGCCCTTGATGTTGCTCTAAAAGCATTAGATATTGGAGCCAGTGATGATGTTATTGTAACTTCCCGTACATTTTTAGCCTCTGCCAGCTCAATTGTGACAGCTGGTGCTAATCCTATTTTTGCAGATGTGGAGCTAGACACCCAAAATATTTCTCGCCGTACTATTGAGGCTGTTTTAACCCCAAATACTAAGGCGATTATTTGTGTGCATTTGGCAGGCTTAATGTGCGATATGGATCCAATTATGCAACTTGCTGATGAAAAAGGCTTGTATGTAATTGAGGATTGTGCTCAGGCTCACGGTGCGATGTACAAGGGGTATTCAGCCGGTTCAATCGGTCATATTGGTGCTTGGTCATTCTGCCAAGATAAAATTATGACTACTGGTGGTGAAGGTGGTATGGTAACTACCAATGATGAAATTTTATGGAGAAAGATGTGGTCTTACAAAGACCATGGTAAAAGTTATGATGCGGTTTATAATAGGGAACACCCTGCCGGTTTCCGTTGGCTACATGAATCATTTGGCACAAACTGGCGAATGATGGAAATTCAGGCTGTTATTGGGCGTATTCAATTAAAAAGAATGTCTGAATGGACGGAAAAACGTAATGAAAATATGAATAAAATTTTATCAGCATTTGAGAATAGCCCTTACTTTACAGTATTTAGACCTTCTCCTGATTATGTTCACGCAGCATATAAATGCTATGTGCAAGTAAATAATGATGCCTTACCAAAAAGTTGGTCAAGAGATCGTATTATGCAAGAAATTAACGGATTAGATGTGCCGTGTTATAGTGGTTCATGCTCGGAAGTTTACTTAGAAAAAGCATTTGATAATACTAATTGGAGACCCAAAGAGCGCTTGATAAATGCTAAACAGTTGGGGGAAACGAGCTTAATGTTTTTAATACACCCTACTTTATCAATAGAAAATATACAAAAAACAGTTCAAGCAATAAAATATATTAAAGAACGCATAAAGTAATATTTGAAAGGGAGATTAATCTCTCTTTCTTTATTTAAAGGAAATAAATAAAAATGTTAGATTTTATATTAAAAATGCCAAGAAAATTAAAGAGAGGAATTACCATATGTATGGATGCCCTTATTATTGCTATTGCATTTTTTGGGGCATTTTTAATTCGATATGAAGATGATTTTTTCTTTTATTCTTCTGCTTACTGGCTTATTTACATTTCATTGCTGTCTATAACTCTTATTGTATTTATTAAACTAGGATTATATCGTGCAGTCTTACGTTTTATTACAATTAGTATTGTAAAAACTGTACTGCTCGGAACAACAGCATCTACATTATTATTACTCATAATTTCTTATTATTCTCAATTTAATATACCTAGAACAGTCACATTTCTATATTTTATTCTATTAACTTTTATAACAATAAGTGTAAGGTTACTATTTAGAACTATATTAAATATAGAAAGAGATAGGAAACAAGCAGTTATTATCTATGGGGCTGGGGATGCCGGGCGTCAATTACTTACTATGCTTAACCAAATGACAGGCTATTTTGTAGTAGCTTTTGTTGATGATAACCGAAAATTACATAAACTAATGCTACATGGTATTCGAGTATATTCTCCTTCACAGTTACCTGATTTAATAAATAAGTATAAAACTAAGCAAATTTTATTAGCGATGCCGAGTGTATCCATTTCTCGTAAAAAAGAAATTATCCAAGATATTTCACAATACTCGTGTGAAGTTATGTCTGTACCATCAATGGAGGATATTCTAACTGGTAAGGCTCAACTTACAATGCTTAATAAAATCTCTATTGATGATTTGTTAGGCAGAGAACCTGTATTGCCTATTCGTGAATTGCTATCAGCTAATATTCAAGATAAATCTGTACTTGTTACTGGTGCTGGAGGTTCTATTGGCTCTGAACTTTGTCGGCAGATTATTAATCAAAAGCCAAAGAGACTGATTTTATTTGAGCTAAGTGAATTTAATTTGTATCAAATAGAGTCAGAATTAAAAGCAAAAATTAAAGCTAAAAATTTAGAAGTTGAGCTTATACCCATTATGGGAACTATACAAAATAAAGCTCATCTATCTAAAGTAATGATGTCATTCCATATCAATACGGTTTATCATGCCGCTGCATATAAGCATGTTCCATTGGTTGAATACAATGTTGTAGAAGGGTGTAAGAACAATATTATAGGAACTTTGAATTGTGCTCTGGCAGCAATTGAAAATAATGTAGAAACATTTGTATTAATTTCTACTGATAAAGCAGTTCGTCCAACTAATACGATGGGAACAACAAAACGTGTTGCAGAATTGGTTTTACAGGCATTATCAAAAAAACAAAAAGCAACACGTTTCTGTATGGTTCGTTTTGGTAATGTTCTTGGATCATCAGGTTCTGTTGTGCCATTATTTAGGAAGCAAATTGAGTCCGGTGGACCAATTACTCTTACTCATAGCGATATTACTCGCTACTTTATGACTATCCCAGAAGCCTCACAGCTGGTTATTCAAGCAGGGGCAATGGGAGAAGGCGGAGATGTGTTTGTATTGGATATGGGAGAGTCTGTTAAAATTATTGATCTTGCTAGGAGAATGATCCAATTAAGTGGTTTAAAAGAGAAAGATTCAAATAATGCCAATGGAGATATTGAAATCAAAATTACCGGTTTACGACCTGGAGAAAAACTCTATGAAGAGTTACTTATTGGAGATAATGTAGATAAAACAGAACACCCAAGAATAATGAAAGCAAAAGAAAATATGCTAGATTGGCCAATATTAGAAGTATATTTATCACATTTAGAAAAATATTGTGATGATTATAATATTGAAGAAATTAGATCGTTATTACTCAAAATGCCAACCGGATTTAATCCGGTAGATCATATCTGTGATTTAGTTTGGAAGAAAGTAGCAATATATAATTGACAAGTATATCAATGAAAATCCTTATTACTGGTGGAGCCAGCTTTATCGGCTCTGCCTTAATTCGTTTTTTGATTAAGCAGACAGAACATACAGTGATTAATGTCGATAAGCTTACTTACGCTGCGAATTTAGCCTCACTTAAGACAGTACAAAGTTCTGAGTGTTATTATTTTGAGCAAGCTGACATCTGTGCAAGCGGTCAAATTTCCGAGATTTTTTGCAAATATCAGCCTGATGCAGTGATGCATCTTGCTGCTGAAAGCCATGTTGATCGCTCAATCAAGAGTGCTGGTGAGTTTATTCAAACTAATATTGTTGGAACTTATTCTCTGTTAGAAGTCACTCGACAATATTGGGAGCATTTGCTCGAACCTCGAAAATCAGCGTTTCGTTTTATCCACATTTCAACAGATGAAGTGTATGGTGATTTGCCATTAACAGCTGAACCATCTGCTGAAAATTCACCTTATGCTCCAAGTAGCCCTTATTCTGCTTCCAAAGCATCGGCTGATCATTTAGTGCGTGCTTGGCATAGAACTTATGGTTTACCGACGATTGTTACAAATTGCTCCAATAATTTTGGTCCTTATCAATATCCTGAAAAATTAATTCCATTGATGATTTTAAACGCATTGCAAGGTAAGTCTTTGCCTATTTATGGTGATGGCTTGCAAATTCGGGATTGGCTTTTCGTCGAAGATCACATTCGTGCTTTATATGATGTGTTAATTAAAGGTAAAGTAGGTGAAAGTTATAATATTGGTTCCCATCAAGAAAAAAGCAATATTGAGGTGGTTTATTCGATTTGTGAACTGTTAGAGGAGTTAGTGCCGAATAAGCCTAAGAATGTCCAAAAATATGTAGATCTAATTACCTATGTTCAAGACCGACCGGGGCATGATGTTCGCTACGCATTAGATGCGACTAAAATTCAAAAAGAGTTAGGCTGGAAACCTCAAGAGACATTTAAAAGTGGTCTTCGTAAAACAGTAAATTGGTATTTAGATAATAAAGAATAGTGGGTTAAAAAATAAAGGCAGAAAATTAATTTCTGCCTTTATTTTATATGTTCTTCTCTTTCTGTTTTACTAAATGGTATAACAGAATTAATGTAAAGAAATAGAAGATTGAGCCTGAATTATGAGCTAAATATGATTGAGTCAAGAAAAAGAATGAGTGGGAGATAATATGTATTATTCCCAAAACTGCAATACATTTTAATGCCATATCTTTTGTTTTTAATCTTTTTGTAAAAATAATTAGAGGGATAATCAGAACGGTCATCAACGTAAGAAATCCTGCGATTCCTCTTTTAACAAAAGCTTCTAAGTATTGGTTATGAAGGCTATTAAGATCAAGCGTTACATTTGACATTTCGCCTGAGTTTATCTGTCTTTTTCTAAATTCTTCGTAACCTAAACTTCCATGCCCTAATATTGGTTTCTCACTAATAGCAATGAGAGCATTTTTCCACATATCTAAACGGGCACCTTGAGAGGATTCTTTGACCCCATTGTTTATATAATTTATAACATCTGCTTTAGCAGAATCATATCTTTGTTGAAAGCCAAATTCCGGTCTGGTGATCAATAGGGAAATAGCAATAACAACAAATGAAACAATCATTAATAATATCTTCTTGTTAATATTTTTATAATAGCATACTAAAATAAGTAAGAAACAGAAAGGAAAGGCAATCCAACCACCTCTTGCACCGGTTAGAATACTCGCTACCAGCCCAAGTATTGCACATAAAATACATAATGCAGCTATTTTAATATTCCTATTGAACCAATAAAAACTAATAACTATGCTTAATAGGGATAATGTCATACAAATATCTCCAGCTTGGATAATCATTATTTCCGGGAAAGGAAGATGTAATTTGAGAATAAATTTTTGGTATATTGCCAATATACCAATAATTAAAGAACCAATAGGGATAAAATAGAAGATTGTTATTTTCTTTATAGGGTAAAGGCTAAATAAGAAAATTAAAGGAATAAATAACAATACTCTACTTGGAGTATCGATTATTCTGATACTATCTTGATTTGTGATAACAGAGGTTGGGAATGCTAAAAAATAAGCAATAAGAGCATAAATAAAATATTTATCCTCTTTATCGAGCTGCCATTTTATTTTCAATTTAAATCTGTAATATAAGAAACTAAATGTTGCAATAACGCCTAAAGTCATCGGCACATAACTATATCCTTTTTTAAAGGTCAGCACTGTTACAAAAAATGCAGCAACTAATATATTCACAAAAAGCGTAATTTGTGGCTTTTCTATTTTTCTCAGGTGATGAAGCATTGACTTGTCCTAAAATGATGAAAAAATCGTTGCCATTTTATACTAAGTAGTGAGTTTCTATCTATCCTTTTAGCAAAGTTTTGTTGAATTTGAGGGATTATTCTGCATAATATCCTTATGTTTCTGAAAAAGGAGGCGGTATGAGCTTATTACCAATGAACGAAATTACCAGCTTAAATCAATTGGATTTACAAAAAAGTTACAGTTACGCTGATTATTTGCTGTGGAAATTTAAAGAGCGGGTTGAGATTATCAAAGGGAAGATTATGGTAATGTCTCCGGCATCTACTCGTTTTCATCAGCGAATTTCTATGAAGATGACAGCAAAATTTTTAGAGGTTTTTGACAATCACCAATGCCAGATTTATTCTGCGCCTTTTGACGTTCGGTTTCCCGATGAAAACGGAAAAGTCAAAACTGTAGTGCAACCGGATCTTTGTGTAATTTGCGATACTAGCAAATTAGACGAAAGAGGCTGTGTAGGGGCACCGGATTTAGTAGTGGAAATCCTTTCTCCGGGTAATACTAAACGAGAGATGAAAGATAAATATGAACTTTACCAAGAACAAGGGGTAAAAGAGTATTGGATTGTTTCTCCCGAAACCCGCACCATTCAGATTTTTGTATTGGAGAACGGTAAATATATCGGTATTCAGCCTGTAGCGGAAGATGAAGTAGCGACTTCGGTTGTGTTCCCCGCATTAAGTTTTTCAACTGAGAAATTATACGAATTGTAGAAAAAGGCAACATAATACGGCGGTTTTATGCCACAATACTACTTTACTTATGTAAGTGCTTAAGGTAAAATGCACTACCTTTTTTGTTCTATGCCGCCAAAATTGTGTGCGGTTAATAATTTAATTCTATTTTTCTGAGGTGATGGCATATGCCAGTAATTAAAGTTCGTGAAAATGAATCATTTGACGTTGCATTACGTCGTTTCAAACGCTCTTGCGAAAAAGCAGGTATCTTAGCAGAAGTTCGTGCTCGTGAATTCTACGAAAAACCAACTACAATTCGTAAACGTGAAAAAGCATCACTTGCTAAACGCCACGCTAAACGTAACTTCCGTGAGAACGCACGCAACACACGTTTATACTAATTAGCTCGCTAATTGGCAAAAATATATCGAAACCGTGATTCCTGTTAGGCTCACGGTTTTGGTGTTTTTAACGTTTCTATTTCAAGCGGTCATTTTTTGCAAAAAATTTGTAAAATGTAATCGCTTGTATCAACCAAGAGCAGGAGGAAATCAATGAAAGGCACAATTCCACGTTCATTTATTGATGATCTTATTGCTCGTACTGATATTGTTGAGGTCATCAACAGTCGAGTTAAGCTCAAAAAAGCAGGGCGAGATTACCAAGCCTGTTGTCCTTTTCATCACGAGAAAACTCCTTCCTTTTCGGTTAGCCAATCGAAGCAGTTTTATCATTGTTTTGGCTGTGGTGTGCACGGTAATGTCATCACTTTTTTGATGGATTATGACAAATTAGAATTCCCCGAAGCGATTGAAGAACTAGCAGCTATGCACGGCTTAGAAGTGCCGAGAGAGAATATGCTTAATCGTGATGGCAAACCGCAAGCGAATTTTAAAACTAAGCGTAACCTCTATGAATTGATGGAATCTGTAGCGAAGTTTTACCAGCAAAATCTCGCTCATCAAATTGAGCCACAGAGCTATTTGCAACAACGTGGTTTATCGGCGGAGATTATCGAACGTTTCGAAATTGGCTTTGCTCCGAATGCCTTTGATGCCGCCTTGCGTACTTTTGGGCAATCGTCTGAAGAAACCCAAAAATTGCTCGATACGGGCATTTTAACCAAAAATGATAGCGGTCGAATTTACGATAAATTTCGCAATCGGGTAATGTTCCCTATTCGGGATAAGCGAGGGCGAGTGATCGCCTTTGGTGGTCGAGTGCTGCCGAACGATGAGCAAGGGGCGAAGTATATGAACTCGCCTGAAACCGTCATTTATCACAAAGGTAGTGAGTTATACGGCTTATATCAAGCACTTAAAGTGAATGAAAATCCTGATTATCTCTTTGTGGTTGAAGGATATATGGACGTAGTGGCTCTAGCTCAATTTGGGGTCAATAATGCCGTAGCTTCACTTGGAACAGCCACCACAGGCGAGCAAATTCAGCAAATGTTCCGTTGTACTGAGCAAATTATCTGTTGCTATGATGGCGATAGAGCAGGGCGAGACGCAGCGTGGCGAGCGTTAGAAAATGCCTTGCATTACTTGCAAGATGGTCGTCAGCTCAAATTTATTTTCTTGCCTGATGGGGAAGACCCAGACACTTTTATTCGCTCACAAGGCAAAGAGGGATTTGAGCAGTATTTGGCAGAGAATGCTAAATCTCTAAGTGATTTCTTGTTCGATAGTTTGCTGGCTGATGTGGATCTCTCCTCAAAAGAAGGGAAATCAAAGCTCGCAGCTTTAGCCGTGCCGCTAATTAACCGCATTCCAGGCGAAATGTTGCGGGTTTATTTACGCAATATTTTAGGGCAGAAGTTAGGTATTCTCGACCCTACACAGATAGAAGCCTTATTGCCGAATAAAAAAGCGGAAGAGAGAGCAGATCATCAAGCGGTTAAAATCAAACGAACGCCGATGCGATTACTAATCGCCTTATTATTGCAAAACCCGTATTTAGTGAAATTTGTGCCTGATGTGAGTTCTCTGAACGCCTTAAAAGAACCAGGCTTTGAATTATTAACGGATATTGTGGCGATTTGTCAGCAAAATGCAGGCATTAGTATGGGGGGGATACTTGAACATTATCGAGAGAATCCCCAATATAAAATCATTGAAACACTCGCAAGCTGGGAACATTTAGTGTTGCCGGAAAATGTTGAGACAACCTTTATTGAAACTCTCGATTTTCTCTATGCAAAATTAGTGGAATTACGCAAAGAAGAGCTAATTGCCAAAGACCGAATGGTGGGTTTAACCGATGATGAGAAAAAAGAGTACGTTTTATTAATGTTTCAATAGTACGAATACACTGAGTGAGTCCACAACAAGCGGTCAAAAAAAGCATTGCTTTTTAAACGTTGGCTTTGCCAACGGCAGCGGAGCTGCGAACAATCCTTACAAGGATTGTGAGTAAAATTCATAAATTTTTTGCAAATTTACCAAGCCAAGCTGAATTTAGTGGTATAATCCATTACTATTTTTGCTCGCATAAATAAACGGATAAACTATGGAAAACCAAGCAGATCAACAATTAGAACAGCAATCCCAATTAGAACTTCTGATCGCACAAGGGCGTGAGCAGGGGTATTTAACGCTTTCTGAGGTTCACGATCACTTACCGGAAGAGTTAGTGGATGCAGAGCAGATTGAAGATATTATTCAGATGATTAACGATATGGGTATCCAAGTCTTAGAGGTTGCCCCCGATGCGGATGATTTACTCCTTTCTGAAAATATCGCTGATGAAGATGTGGTAGAAGAAGCGACAAAAGTGCTTTCTACCGTAGAATCAGAACTGGGCAGAACCACTGACCCTGTGCGTATGTATATGCGCGAAATGGGGACAGTAGAGCTTTTAACCCGTGAGGGTGAGATTGATATTGCAAAACGCATTGAAGAAGGGATTAACGAAGTACAATGTGCGATTGCAGAATATCCAGAGGCATTAACAGGGCTTTTAGAATGCTATGCTCAGGTTGAAAGTGGTGAAATGCGCCTTGCAGATTTAGTTACTGCCTTTGTTGATCCTAATATTTTGGAAGATGCTCCATTAGATGAAATTGATCCTGATTTAGATGAGGATGAAGAATCTGATGAAGTCTCTGATGTGGACGATGACGAAAGTGAAGATGAAGATGGCGATAGCAGCTCGGACAGCAGTGATGATAACTCTATTGATCCGGAATTAGCCCGTGAAAAATTTGAGGCTCTGCGTCACCAACACGAAAAAGTGTTGTTAGCAATTCAAAAACACGGTAGAACAAGTAAAAAATCAAAAGAACAGATCGAAATTTTATCAACTATTTTCCGTGAATTCCGCTTAGTACCAAAACAGTTTGATCTATTAGTTGCCTCTATGCAAGAATTAATGAAGAAAGTACGAGCAGAAGAACGCCAAATTCAACGCTATGCGGTTGAATATTCGGGTATGAAAAAAGCGGACTTCTTAAAAGCCTTCCAAGGGCACGAATTAAGCGAAGCGTGGATTGAAAAAGCGATTAATGCGAAGAAGAATGCAGCACCCAAATTAGCTAATTATGTCGATAATATTCGTGTTAATATCGCAAACTTACAAAATTTAGAGCAAACCTCAGGCTTAACGATTGCACAAATCCGTGAAATTGGCAGGCGTATTTCCAATGGTGAGCTAAAAGCCCGCCGTGCGAAAAAAGAGATGGTGGAAGCTAACTTACGTTTAGTGATTTCTATTGCGAAGAAATATACCAATCGTGGTTTACAGTTCTTGGACTTAATCCAAGAAGGGAATATAGGCTTGATGAAGGCGGTAGATAAATTTGAATACCGTCGTGGTTACAAATTCTCAACCTATGCGACTTGGTGGATTCGTCAGGCGATTACTCGTTCGATTGCCGATCAAGCCCGTACAATTCGTATTCCGGTGCATATGATTGAAACTATCAACAAACTCAACCGTATTTCACGCCAATGTTTGCAAGAAATGGGGCGTGAGGCGACACCGGAAGAGCTTGCTGAGCGTATGGGAATGCCGGAAGATAAAATCCGCAAAGTATTGAAGATTGCCAAAGAGCCGATTTCGATGGAAACCCCAATCGGTGACGATGACGATTCACATTTAGGGGATTTCATTCAAGACGAAAGCCTTGAATTGCCATTGGATTCCGCTACCGCAGAAAGCCTGCGTATGGCAACCAACGAAGTGTTGGAGGGCTTAACCCCGCGTGAAGCGAAAGTGTTGCGTATGCGTTTTGGTATTGATATGAACACCGACCATACACTCGAAGAAGTCGGCAAACAGTTTGATGTGACTCGTGAGCGTATCCGTCAAATTGAGGCGAAAGCACTCCGCAAACTTCGCCACCCAAGCCGTTCGGAAACCTTACGCAGTTTCTTAGACGATTAATAAGTTCCTCTGTGCCTTGTGGTGCAGGGGTTTTTGTTTTAAGATTGGGAACAAACGGTTGTTTTTATCGCATTTTTTACCATAAGGGAGATATATGAAAAAATCACTATTAGCACTTTTAGTTAGCTCGGTATTTGTGATGAGTGGCTGTGAAGACGGCAAAATGACACAAACAGTACTAGAAGCTGAAAAACAAATTGTTCACTTAGGCACAGAATTAAAAAATGCTCAGTCAGAGTTAGCAAAAAAGGAAGCCGAAGTTAACGAACTTTCAGGAGTTAAAGCGGAGAATGAAAAATTAAAAGCGGAACTCGAGAAAGCTCAACAAAATACAGCATTACAGGTTGAAATTGTAAAAATCTTCGATAAAAAAGAAGTGATTAAGCATCAAGTTGATCCGAAAGAAGAATTTGCAATAGAAGAAAGTACGGTTAGTTCGTTTGTATCTCTACCAAAAACCAATTTTGATTGGCTTAACCAACTTTTGATTAATCAGGCTTATGATTACAATGAAGAAGCTGGCAGAAAGCTGAAAAACCTAACCGAAGAAGAGTTTAAAAAACACTATGAAGAGGTTTATCAAGGTTTGGTTGGAAGTGTGAAAAGCGAGCCTGTTATTGGCTATGATGAACATATTTCCAGCACTTTTATCGGGCAACGTAATAATATTGCGACTTTCTTGATGACCCATTATACCTACACAGGCGGTGCTCACGGAATGCATTTTACTCAATATATTAATGTTGATTTAGATAAAAAAGCGGTCATTGGATTAAATGATTTAATCAGCCAAAAAAATCAAGCACAACTAAAAGAAATGCTTTGGGAAATTCACAGCCGTGAGCGAGTGGATGAAAATGGTAACTATAATGGACTTGGAAATCAAAAAGAGTTCCGTGTTTCCGAGCAATTCTATTTCACATCAAGCGGCATTGTCTTCGTTTACCCACCATACGAATTAGGGGCTTATGCGGAAGGCGATACAGAAGTAGAAGCGGATTGGCATAGCATCAACAAGTTACTCAATCCAGATTATCAACGTGGCGAAAAAGATGGGCTCTTTGCAGAGGAACTTGAAAATTAATTGTAAGTTTTAGTTAAAAAAAAACCGCTTGTAATCGTTATTACAAGCGGTTCATTTTTGCTGAAATTTTGCAACTTATCCCAACACAATCCCTAAACTAAACAACAAGTTAGTGATTAATGCCAACCCTGCCATTTGCCCTAAAATCGGGTAAAGTTCTTTTGGATCTCGGTGCTGATAAACAAAACGAGCGTGTTTTGCGAGTAGTGGCACAGCAAGCAAGAAGATGAAACTATACCAATGCTCAAATTCCGAAATGGCAAAAATCAGATAAGAAATGACCGCTAGTACCAATAAGACAACGTGGTATTTTCGCCCGTTTTGGCTGCCAATTCGGACAATCAGTGTATTTTTGCCAGCTTGTCTGTCTTGGTTAATATCACGCAAGTTATTGATATTTAATACCGCAACAGAAAGTAATCCGCAACCGAAAGCAGGTAGAAAAATCATTGGCGGTACGCTATGGGCTTGCAGATAAAACACGCCGATAACAGCCACAAAGCCAAAAAAAATCAGTACGAATAAGTCGCCCAGCCCTAAATAGCCATAGGCTTTCTTGCCAACAGTATAAGTGATGGCGGCAACAATCGACACCACGCCCAGCCCGATAAAAAAGAACAAGTCTTGAATGGTTTCAAACGCATAAACACTTAATGCCACGCCTGAAATAAAAGAAAGCAGACTTAAAATAATCACTGCTTTTTTAAGTTGTTCTCTGCTAATTGCCCCTTGCTGAATGGCTCGAAGTGGACCAATTCGCTCTTTGGTATCAGAGCCTTTAACGTGGTCGCCATAATCATTCGCAAAGTTGGATAGAACCTGTAGCAAAATAGTGGTAATAAAAGCCAGCAATGTTGTAATAAAATCAAACTTTCCTGCCCAATGTGCAAGGGCTGAACCCACAATAATCGACGCCAACGCCAGTGGTAGGGTTTTCGGGCGTGCGGTGGTAAACCAAATCGAAAAAAGAGAATTTTTGTTCATCGTTTATATTTCATTTAAAATAATCGTAAATTGTCATTATTTTAACAGAAAAAAGCCCGATGAACTCTACCTCTATGCAATTATCCCCAGTTCAATTAAACCCTATTGGTTTCGTTGAAAGCCCTTATGATGAAAAATTTTCTGTACCTCGTCAGCCTAATTTAGTGGCGGAAGGCAAAGGTATTTTGCATTTAGTTCCACCCTATAATAGCCCTGATGCAGTACGAGGTTTGGAGCAATTTAGTCATATTTGGCTAATGTTTCAGTTTCATCATATTCCTGAACGAGATTGGCACGCCACCGTTCGTCCGCCTCGTTTGGGCGGAAATGAGAGAGTGGGGGTTTTTGCCAGCCGTGCTACTCATCGCCCTAATCCGCTAGGCTTATCAAAAGTAAAACTGGAAGAGGTTGTTGTTGAGAATGGTGAAGTGTATTTGAAGTTAGGCAGCGTGGATTTAGTAAACGGCACACCCATTTTTGATATTAAACCTTACATCGCCTATGCAGATAGCGAACCTGATGCAGTTTCGGGCTTTGCACAAGACAAGCCAAAGCGGAAACTAACCGTTGTATTTAGCGAAGAAGCCCAACAAGCGGTCAAATTTTGCCAAAATTTTGCAAAATTTGGTATTAAGCAACCACTTACCTTTATTCGAGATGTGATTGCTCAAGACCCCCGCCCAGCTTATCAACAAGGGAAAGTATCCGATAGAATTTATGGAATGAACCTTGCTGGTTATAACATTCGCTGGAAAATAGAGAATAGTGAGCAAGTACTCGTACTTTCGATTGAGTAATGAACTTTCTGAAACTGGCGAGATCTAATAACTGAATTTTAACCCCTTTAAGGACTGATTATGAAATTGAAAAATTTTCTCACAATTCTACCGCTTGCAGTAGCGACCATAGCGGCTTCTGCAGAAACGGCTACGGCTGAAGTAGCATCTATTGGTACAGTGGTTTCAACAGAGAAAAACAATACGTCAAATTTTAGTTTTTCAACTAAAGTAACTCGCAGCGTTGAGCAAGATTTAATGCAAGCAACGGTTTACAGCCAAAAATCAGGGAAATCATTACCTGAACTTAAAAAAAGCGTTTCGCAAAATTTAAATAAAGTATTGGAAATTGCGAAAAAGCACCCTGCGATTGAGGTACAGGCTGAGGGCATTAGCAATAACGCCAATTACAATAGCAAAGGCAATATTGATGGCTGGCAAGCCTATGGTAGCGTGAGCCTAAAAAGTAAAGATTTCGAGGCAATGGCTGAGGTGTTAGAAAATTTAGGTAAAGATGTGGCTATTCAATCTATTTATTTCAGCGTATCGCCTGAGAAAGTAGCTTCGCTAGAAGAAGAGATGTTGCTTGAGGTGATCAAAAAATTCCAAGATAAAGCGGAGATTATCCAAAAAGCCTTAGGTGCAAAAAAATATCGTTTAAGTATGGTTAATTTACAAACACCGAGTGATGGTGGTTATGAATACAGATCTCGTATGGCAAGTGCGATGTATGCAACAGAGCAAGCTGCAATGGGGAAATCTGCCGATGTAATGCCATTAGAGGCTGGCAAAACGACAATTTCTGCCTCAGCTTCTGGTAGCGTTGATTTTGAATAGAATTGTATAGTTTTGTATAGACGTGTATTTTCGCTTTAATTTGATAACGAAACTTGTCTATACTACTACACAAGAAATATGAGTATGTATGGCTTACTGTGATACTCATATTTTTTATTGGCTATAATTTATAGCATTTTCGGAAAGTAAACATTTATGTGTTATTTGCCCTGATGGGTAAGGATTAAAAATGAAAAATATTTTGCTGAATTTTTCGGCACATTCTGGTTAGTATTCGGTGGTTGTGGTAGTGCTGTGCTAGCTGCAGGTATTCCAACCTTTGATGCAACAGCTGGCTTTGCAAGCAATGGTTACGGTGAACACTCTCCGCACGGTTATAGCTTAATGGCAGCATTATTAATTGAAGTGGTATTAACTGCGTTCTTCTTAATCATCATTATGGGCTCAACCGATAAACGTGCACCGGCAGGTTTTGCCCCGATCGCAATCGGTTTAACCTTAATCCACTTAATCAGCATTCCAGTAACAAATACTTCTGTAAACCCTGCTCGTTCAACTGGTGTGGCATTATTCCAAGGTGGCTGGGCGATTGAACAATTATGGTTATTCTGGGTTGCTCCAATCGTAGGTGCAATCATCGGTGCAGTAGTTTATCGCTTTATTGCTGAAGAGAAATAATTTAGCTTAAATTGTTGTGCAGCTCTAATCATTTGGTTAGGGCTGTTTTTCATTTTTGTAAGGATTGTAAAATGAAAACATTCATTAAATTGTGTGGGTTAATTTCTGCTACAGTTTTATTAAGTGGTTGCTTGGTTACTTCAGTTGTTGGCGGTGTTGTAGGAACGGCTGTTGATGTGGTTGATGCGGTAACCCCTGATATTATCGATTAATATTGATTGCAAGCGGTTAAAATTCGCCGATAGATTGCAAATATAAAATAAAGCGTTACAATGGCTTGCCATTTTTATTAACTAAGCGAATTAAAGGATTCAAAATGAAAATTACTAAAGATTTAGTACCAAGCATTGCTTACCAAGTGCGTACTCAAGATGGTGTGTTAGTGGATGAAGCGCCAGTAAATCAACCATTAGAGTATTTACACGGTCATAACAACCTAGTTGAAGGTTTAGAAAAAGCACTGGAAGGCAAAGCGGTTGGCGATGTATTTGAAGTGCGTGTAAAACCGGAAGAAGGCTACGGCGAATATAACGACAATATGGTTCAACGTGTATCAAAAGATGTATTTATGGGTGTAGATGAGCTAGAAGTGGGTATGCGTTTTATCGCAGACACAGACTTAGGCCCATTACCTGTTGTGATTACTGAAGTGGACGGTGATGAAGTGGTTGTTGATGGTAACCATATGTTAGCCGGCCAAGAGTTATTATTCTCTGTGGAAGTGGTTGGCGTGCGTGAAGCAACAGCAGAAGAAATCGCTCACGGACACGTTCACGGTGGTCACGACGGTTGCTGTGGCGGTCATGATCACGATCATCACCATCATCATAACCACGGTGGTTGTGGCTGCGGTGGTCATCACTAATTTTTACATCTCCCTCCGTTTTGGAGGGAGATCCTTTTTTAAATGTGCAGTTTTTACCTATAAAGCCACTGGTAAGCGGTTCATTTTTTCGGAAAATTTACCAATGTCTTTATAACAATATTCAAAATCCTATCTTATGAGTGAAAGCAAACAAAACGAATCTATCGATTATTTACGTTCGATTTTAAGCTCGAACATTTATGATCTCGCCCAAGTTACCCCGCTGCAAAAAATGGAAAAATTGTCTGAACGTTTAGGCAATAATGTCTTTATTAAACGTGAAGATCGCCAGCCTGTGCATAGTTTTAAATTGCGTGGGGCTTTTGCGATGATTTCGAATTTATCCAAAGCACAAAAAGAAGCAGGTGTAATTGCTGCTTCTGCAGGTAATCACGCTCAAGGTGTGGCACTTTCAGCGAAACATTTAGGTTTAAGAGCTTTAATTGTAATGCCACAAAATACACCAGCAATTAAAGTCGATGCGGTGCGTGGTTACGGTGGCGAAGTGTTGCTCTATGGGGCAAATTTTGACGAGGCAAAAGCCAAAGCGATTGAGCTTTCAACCGAACTGGGAATGACCTTTATCCACCCATTTGATAGCCCAGATGTGATTGCAGGACAGGGCACGATTGGCTTGGAGCTGGTTCAGCAGAAAGCAGATTTAGACTACATTTTTGCCCCTGTTGGCGGTGGCGGCTTAATTGCAGGTATTGCAGTGCTTATTAAGCAGATTTTACCGAATATTAAAGTGATTGGTGTGGAGTCTAAAGATTCTGCTTGTTTGTATCACGCTCTGAAAAAAGGTGAGCCAACCGATTTAGAACGTGTGGGGTTATTTGCTGACGGTATAGCTGTTCGCCGTATTGGTGATGAAACATTCCGCCTTTGCCAACAATATGTTGATGACGTAGTGCTAGTGGATAATGATGAAATCTGTGCCTCAATGAAGTTAATTTTTGAGAATGTGCGTGCGATTTCAGAGCCATCGGGGGCAACCTCATTGGCTGGCTTGAAAAAATATGTGAAAGAACATCAGCTACAAGAGAAAAATCTAGCTTGTATCCTTTCTGGGGCAAATGTCAATTTCCACACCTTGCGTTTTGTATCTGAACGCTGCGAAATTGGCGAAAAACGTGAAGCATTGTTGGCGGTAACAATTCCTGAACAGAAAGGAAGTTTCTTAACGTTCTGTGAGATTTTAGGTAATCGTGCAGTAACAGAATTTAATTATCGCCACTCAGATGATAAAAATGCGTGCGTATTTGTAGGTGTGAGAATTGCAGGCTCAGAAGAAAAACAGGAGATTATCAAAGATCTACAACAAAATGGCTATGATGTGGCGGATCTGTCTGATGATGATATTGCGAAAACCCATATCCGTTATATGGTGGGCGGTAGAGCAACTTCGATTACAAATGAACAACTTTACAGTTTTGAGTTCCCTGAGCAGAAAGGGGCATTGTTAAAATTCTTACAGACCCTGACAAATTGGGATATTTCGCTTTTCCACTACCGTGCTCACGGGGCGGATTATGGTGATATTCTTGCGGCATTTGCATTAAATCAGGGTGATGAAGTAGAATTGCACCAACATTTAGAACAGCTTGGCTACCGTTTCCAGAATGTAAGCAATAGCCCGGCATATCAATATTTTTTGAAATAAAGGTTAAGAATTAAAATGGCTCGTAAATATTTCGGCACAGATGGTGTGCGCGGTGAAGTAGGCAAATTTCCAATTACTCCTGAATTTGCCTTAAAGCTCGGCTGGGCAGCAGGTAAAGTGCTGGCAACACAAGGCACAAAAAAGGTATTGATTGGTAAAGATACTCGTATTTCTGGCTATATGTTGGAATCAGCACTTGAGGCAGGTTTAACTGCAGCAGGCTTATCTGCAGTGTTCGTAGGCCCTATGCCAACCCCTGCGATTGCGTATTTAACCCGTACTTTCCGAGCTGAAGCGGGTATTGTGATTTCAGCTTCTCACAATCCATATTATGATAACGGGATCAAATTCTTCTCATCAGTAGGTGAAAAATTACCTGATGAAATCGAAGAAGCGATTGAAGCAATGCTTGATCAGCCAATGGATTGTGTCGATTCAGCTAATTTAGGGCGTGCAAGCCGTATCAATGATGCTGCAGGGCGTTATATTGAGTTTTGTAAAGGAACTTTTCCGTCTGAATTAAGCCTTGAAGGTTATAAGATCGTAGTGGATTGTGCTAACGGTGCAACCTACCATATCGCACCAAACGTAATGCGTGAGTTAGGGGCAGAAGTACTTGAGATTGGTACTAAACCAGACGGTTTAAACATCAACGAAAAATGCGGTGCAACGGATATTAAAGCATTACAAAAAGTCGTTATTGAAGCAGGTGCAGATGTTGGCCTAGCTTACGATGGCGATGGCGACCGTTTAATTATGGTGGATCACTTAGGTAACAAAGTGGATGGCGACCAAATTCTGTTTATTTTAGCCCGTGAAGCCCTTCGTTCTGGCAAATTACAAGGCGGTGTGGTTGGTACGTTAATGAGTAATATGAGCTTGGAATTAGCATTAAAACAGTTAGCTATTCCATTCTCTCGTGCTAATGTGGGCGACCGCTATGTGCTAGAGCAGCTTAAAGAAAAAGGCTGGAAACTGGGTGGTGAAAACTCAGGGCATATTATCGTATTAGATAAAAACACCACAGGCGATGGCGTTATTGCTTCTCTGCAAGTTCTAGCGGCTATGGTAAGCCATAAATTAAGCCTCAATGATTTAGCAAAAGCTGTACCATTATTCCCACAAGTGTTGTTAAATATTCGCTTTGAGAAAGGGGCGGCAAATCCACTTGAAAACGAGGAAGTAAAAGCGGTAGCGGCTGAGGTGGAAAAACGCTTGGCTGGCAAAGGGCGTATTTTATTGCGTAAATCGGGCACTGAGCCATTAATTCGCGTAATGGTAGAATGTGAAGATGCTCAACTGGCTCAAAGCTGTGCAGAAGAGATTGTTGAAGCAGTAAAACGTAACTAATCGCAAGCGGTTATATTTTGTAAAAAATTGCAAAATATGACCGCTTGTTGCATATATGTGTAGAATAGATATAGAGGCGAAATATGTCTCGCCCAACCAAAAAGGGCAAATAATGATTTACCCCTACAAGTGGAGACAAAAATGGATCAGCAAGAAATGAAAAAAATTGCAGCACAAGCTGCATTAAAATTTGTAAAACCGAATACGATTGTTGGTGTAGGCAGTGGCTCAACGGTAAACTGCTTTATTGATGCACTTGCTTCAATAAAAGAAGAAATTAAAGGGGCAGTTGCAGCTTCAAAAGCTTCTGAAGAACGTCTGCGTGATATCGGCATTGAAGTGTTTAGTGCCAATGAAGTGAGCGAGCTTGATGTTTATATTGATGGTGCAGATGAAATTACGCCACAGGGTGCAATGATTAAAGGCGGTGGAGCGGCGTTAACGCGTGAAAAAATCGTAAGTTCGTTGGCGAAAAAATTTATCTGTATCGTAGATAGCTCAAAACAGGTGGATGTGTTAGGTTCAACCTTTCCATTACCTGTAGAAGTGATTCCGATGGCTCGCTCTTATGTTGCTCGTCAGTTAGTGGCTCTGGGTGGCTCACCAGAATATAGAGAAGGGGTTGTAACGGATAATGGCAATGTGATTTTAGATGTGCATAATTTTAAAATTATCGAACCATTGAAAATGGAACATACAATCAATAATATTGCAGGTGTGGTAACAAATGGTATTTTCGCCCAACGTTATGCAAATGTTACTATTGTTGGTACACCTGAAGGTGCAGTTATATTAGAATAATTTATTATCGCAAACACATAATACTAGGAGCAAAAAATGGCTAAAATTTCTTTGGATAAATCAAAGATCAAATTTCTTCTGCTTGAGGGCGTGCATCAAAATGCAATTGATGTGCTTTTAGCAGCAGGCTATACCAATATTGAAGTGCATAAGAAGGCATTAGACGGTCAAGAGTTAATTGATGCAATTAAAGATGCACACTTTGTTGGTATTCGATCGCGTACCTTTTTAACCGAAGAGGTGCTGGCTCAAGCTCCGAAATTAATTGCGATTGGTTGTTTCTGTATTGGCACAAACCAAGTGGATTTGAATGCGGCGAAAAGACGTGGTATCCCTGTCTTCAATGCACCATTCTCAAATACTCGCTCGGTGGCGGAATTAGTATTAGCTGAGATGATTTTATTAATGCGTCAAGTGCCAAAAGCGAATGCGGAAGTTCACCGTGGGATATGGAACAAATCTGCTGCTGGTTCAAATGAGGTGCGTGGTAAGAAATTGGGGATCGTGGGCTATGGTCATATCGGTTCTCAGTTAAGTGTGCTTGCCGAAGCCATTGGTATGCAGGTTTATTTCTATGATGTGGAAAATAAGCTGCCTTTAGGTAATGCTCAACAAGTGCCAACGTTAGAACACTTGCTTTCAACCTGCGATATGGTTTCACTACACGTTCCTGAAATTGACTCAACCCAAAATCTAATGAGTGCGGAGCGTATTGCACAACTAAAAGAAGGTTCTGTATTAATTAATGCCGCTCGTGGTACTGTAGTTGATCTAGATGCATTAGCTGTTCGTATTGAAGACGGCTCATTGCGTGGTGCGGCAATTGACGTATTCCCAGAAGAGCCTGCTTCAATTAACGATCCCTTTGTATCGCCACTATGTAAGTTTGATAATGTAATCTTAACCCCACACATCGGTGGTTCAACCTCTGAAGCACAAGCAAATATCGGCACAGAAGTGGCGAATAAATTTGTGAAATATTCAGATAACGGCTCGACACTATCAGCGGTGAACTTCCCTGAGGTATCTTTACCTATTCACAGTAAAACCAAACGTTTATTGCATATTCACGAAAACCGCCCGGGTATTTTAAACCAAATCAACCAAGTATTTGTGGAATCGAATGTGAATATCGCCGCTCAATACTTACAAACCGACCCAACTATTGGTTATGTTGTAATTGATGTGGAATGCGATAATGTTGATGACGCATTACAACGCTTAAAAGCTATTGAAGATACAATTCGAGCCCGTGTGTTGTATTAATAGATAAGCAAAGAGCCTGAAGAATATTCAGGCTCTTTTGTTACAAGCGGTTGTATTTTTAAAGAATTTTGCAACCGATTAATGATACTAGAAGCGATAAGTTGCATTTGCGGTAAACGCATTACCTTTTAATTTAGTACCGCTACGTTTTAAGTTATCACGGGTGTATTCTGCACCCAGTTCAACATCGCTTGATACCGCATATTTTGCCCCTGCACCGAAGCCGAAGCCACGATAGGTTTCACTACCGACTTTGCTTGAACTTGCATCAACTTTTACATAAGGGAGTAAGTCTGAGCCAACACGGTAACCTTGCTGATAAGCAACGGTGTATTTATTTTTTTGTTTTACATCACTAAATACTTTGGTGCTACCTACTTTTGCTTTACCTTGCACAATGCCTACAAAGTTATTGCCTTGATCGATACCGTAATCAACCACTAACACAGGACCTGTTGAATCTTTACCTTTCACGCCATCGACTTTGTATTTGGTTGTGGTTACATCAACACCTACGCCAATACCCGTAAATGTATTGCCAACTGGAGCTGCAAACAGATTTGCAGAGAATAAGCAAGCAAGTGCTGCAACAGTTAATTTTTTCATTATATGACTCCTCTTTGATTAAGATTCAATATTACCGCAGAAGCGATAACCTTCGCCGTGAATGGTTACGATAATTTCCGGCGTATTTGGATGATCTTCAAAATGTTTACGAATACGACGGATTGTTACATCAACCGTTCTATCGTGAGGTTTTAATTCACGTCCTGCCATTTTCTTCAGTAAATCCTCACGAGTTTGGATTTTACCCGGGTTTTCACAGAAATGTAATAAGGCTCTAAACTCACTACGTGGTAATTTCGTTGCTTCGCCTTCCGGATTAATTAAGTTATGGCTGTGGATATCTAATGTCCAACCGTTAAAACGGTAGCTCTCAACTTCAGATTGTTCTTTTGTTTCATTTTTTTCGCCCATAGTGCGTTGTAGTAAGTTTCTTGCACGAATGGTTAATTCACGAGGGTTAAATGGTTTAGTAATATAGTCATCAGCACCAATTTCTAAGCCTAAAATTTTATCAATTTCGTTATCACGCCCCGTTAAAAACATTAAAGGCAGTTTACGGTTCTCCCGAATTTCACGAGCTAAAATTAAGCCGTTTTTGCCCGGCAAGTTAATATCCATTAATACAAGATTGATTTCTTGCGTGTTCAATACAGCATGCATTTCTTCGCCGTTAGATGCTTGAAATACCTGATAACCTTCACCCTCAAAAATACTTTTGAGCATATTCCGTGTGACTAATTCATCCTCAACAATTAAGATTTGTGGGATTTTCATTTTTTAACCTCTGATCTAATTTATAAATTCTGTTTATAACCTTTATGTTACAAATTATTTAAATTCTACTTATAAATTGCGAAATGGAAAGCATAAAAATGGCAATTTGTTTAATTCAATCAAATTTTTAGCGATTTCTCTCTATCATCAACGCCTAAAATTAAGTAATGTCCATTAATATCAGCAAGGCTACGAAAACCGATGTTATAAATATGACAACTATATTTGGTATTTTGATTATCATAGTGAAAATTATCGTGATGATGTCCGTGAAAAATCTTAGTTGCTCCTAATTTTTTAGCCAATTGATTAATTACTGAAAAGCCTTGCGGATGTGGCTTTGGTGCTTCGTGCGTAATTAAAATATCCGCTTTTTCATTTTCCAATACTTCAAAATCAGAAGGAAAAATAGAAGAACGGTGTCTTAATGGTACACCGCCACGCCAAATTTTCTCTTGCGGAGTATATTGGCAAAAATGAATAGGGTCAAAAAACATCGGGCGATTTGGCGGCATCCAAATATGTCCTCGAAACACGCCGCCAATCCCTGCAATTTTTACTCCTTGAATTTCCACTACTTTGCCGTGAATGTTGCGTTCTTCCCAATGACTATTCCAAATAGAATCAAAGGCAGCAACAGTTTTGCTATCGTGGTTGCCGTGAATAAACCAAATATCACAATATTGCGAAAGTTTATCTAATTCATCGGAGGTAGTAAGTTGGAGATCACCTAGAATGACTAGTGCCACTTCCTCTGTTTGTTGTTGCAAAACAGGGTAAAGATGCTCATAGCTACCGTGCGGATCGCCTGCAAAAAGTATCATCTTGTATTCCGTTACTCTTTATCGTTAAGGTTATATTGTTTAAATTGTAGTGGGATCGGTTCTTCGTTTAAAATCGCCTCAACAACCTCTTTTGCCTGATTATATCTATCTAAATAACTTGGCGATTCAATTTCAATATAAGGAATTCGGTATTTTTCCAGTAATTTTTTCAATAACTGTTGGAATTGCTGGCGTTGCTTTTTCGAGCCTAAACTACGCAAGCCGTCCGCCACCCACTTAGTGTTGTTTGAAAGTAAAATGGTGACATCAAACGGATATTCACGAATCATTGAATCTAAGAATGGGTGAGCTTTGCCCTCGTATTGAATACAAAACGCCTGTGTTGTAATGTAATCGGTATCAATAATTGCAACTTTGTGAGCGTGCTTCATCGCATAATCAACATAACGCTGATGCCCTAATACCATCTGCGGATAGTCAGAATATTGCATTGCTTGCTCATTGCCACCGAGTTGCTCAAACACAAACTCACGCCCATATTCCCACGCCGAAGTGGTATTAAACACATTGGCTAATTTGCTGACTAGAACGGATTTACCGCTGCTTTCACCGCCTAAAATGGCGATGGTTTTCACAAAGAACGGGCGAACTTCTTTCGGAATAAAACGCCAATATTGGAACGGGTTATTACGAATTTGAGTAGCAGAGACATTAAAAGATTCACGGGCAGGATCGACTAAATGCACTTCTAAATTTAAATATTTCTCGTATGGCTCTTTGTCTTGCGTTTCGCTACTAAACACAATAGTCGGATTGATATTTTTTTCCGCAAATAGCTGTTTCACTCGAGCAGACCAGCCTTCCCAACCGTTTGGGTAGCTTGGAATACCATCTTCAACTAAATGATGAATAAAGATCTGTTTTTGTTGATATTTGAAGATCTGCTGTACCCAACGAAGTCTATCTTCATTGGTAGGCATACGCTTCATTTTACTTTGTTGGAAAAGGCGTAAATCACGCTCAGAATCGGTACACACAATAACGTGCAAAATATCAACTTTACTGAATGCCTCATAGATCATATTAATATGACCAGTATGGATCGGGTAAAATTTACCAAAAATGACACCAGAACGCTGATTACTATCTTCGACAATTTCTAACACTGAATGCAATGCTTTTAGTTTATTCGCACTCGGATTTTTAATTTTACCGCTCACTAGCTGATTAAAATAGGCTCGTGTTACACCAGCTTGTTCACAAACATCATTGACTTTAAGTTTAAGCTGTTTACGTTTTTGTTGAAGATAAGCGAAGTCTGTCATAGTTATTCCCCCGATTTTTGATTGCCATCATATAGTAAAATGTAGCATTTGAATATCTTTTTATTCGAAAAAAGCCGTGCTAATGTTATATTCGTGCATTAATTGATAACAGATAGGATTTTTTTTCCTTTTTTGCTGATTTCTCGCTATAATCACAGCAATTTTCACTTTAAAACGGTTTATATTTTTATGCAGCTTATTCGAGGTTTCCACAATTTAGATAAATATAGCGAGTTAAGCAAAGGCTGTGTTCTCTCTATTGGTAATTTCGATGGCGTGCATATCGGGCATCAAAACATTTTATCTCGTTTATGTGATAAATCGTTAGATATGGATTTACCCTCTGTCGTAATGCTTTTTGAGCCACAACCTCGAGAATTTTTTGCAAAAAAAAGTGAAAATATGACCGCTTGTCACCCGCCCGCACGGCTAATGCGTCTGCGTGATAAACTAAAATATTTAGCAGAAGCGGGCGTGGATTTCGTGTTATGCGTTCGTTTTAGCGAAAAATTCGCCCAAATTTCAGCAGAAGATTTCATCTGTGATTTATTAGCGAAACGCTTGAAAGTCCGCTACTTAAGTGTTGGCGATGATTTCCGTTTTGGGGCAAAACGCATCGGTAATTTTGAAACCTTACGCAATGCAGGCTTAAAATACCGTTTTGCGGTGGAAGAAAGCCATACTCACAGCTTAAATGAAGAGCGCATTAGTAGCTCTTTAGTGCGAGAAACCTTACAAAATAACGACTTAGAATTAGCCGAAAGACTATTAGGTAAACCCTATTCTATTCACGGGCGAGTGGCTCACGGCAACAAGCTCGGCAGAACGATTGGCTTTCCAACCGCAAATATTATGCTTAACCGCCTAGTTACGCCAATTCAAGGCGTATTTGCGGTAAAAGTAAACACGAAGCAAGGTAGCTATAACGGCATTGCCAATGTGGGAAACCGCCCAACTATCAACGGCACAAAACCGCTATTAGAAGTGCATATTTTTGATTTCAATTCATCTATTTACGGCGAAGCGATTGAAGTCGTTTTTCTGAAAAAACTACGCAGTGAAACTAAGTTTAATAGCTTTGAAGAATTAAAAATGCAGATTGAGAATGACAGAGTGCAAGCGGTTGAATTTTTTAAGGAATTTGCAAAATAACGTNGCTTTGAAGAATTAAAAATGCAGATTGAGAATGACAGAGTGCAAGCGGTTGAATTTTTTAAGGAATTTGCAAAATAACGTTGCAATTTAGTTTCTTGAGCTCGGAATATACAGGTAGGGGCAAATTGCAATTTGCCCCTACAATCACCAATATTTGATTAAAATTGGAAAATAAAAATGACAGTTGATTACAAAAACACTTTAAATTTGCCTGAAACAGGCTTTCCTATGCGTGGGGATCTCGCTAAACGCGAGCCTGATATGTTAAAAAATTGGTATGACAAAAACCTCTACCAAAAAATTCGTACTGCTTCTAAAGGTAAGAAAACCTTTATTTTGCACGATGGTCCTCCGTATGCGAACGGTAATCTACATTTAGGCCACGCAGTAAATAAAATTTTAAAAGATATTATTATGAAATCGAAAACCGCATTAGGTTTCGATACCCCTTATGTGCCGGGTTGGGACTGCCACGGTTTACCGATTGAGTTAAAAGTAGAAGGCATTGTCGGCAAGCCAAATGAAAAAATTTCAGCTGCAGAGTTCCGCCAAGCGTGCCGTGATTACGCAAAAGAACAAGTTGAAGGGCAGAAAGCCGATTTTATCCGTATGGGAATTTTAGGCGATTGGGATAATCCATATCTGACAATGAATTTCCATACTGAAGCGAGTATTATCCGCACGTTAGGCAAAGTGATTGCAAACGGTCATTTATACAAAGGTTCAAAACCGGTACATTGGTGTTTAGATTGTGGTTCATCACTTGCAGAAGCTGAAGTGGAGTATGAAGACAAAGTTTCTCCATCAATCTATGTGCGTTTTGAAGCGGTGGATTCTGCAGAGATTGAAGCAAAATTCAATGCAAAAGGTAACGGCAAAATTTCTGCGGTGATTTGGACTACAACCCCGTGGACAATTCCGTCTAACCGTGCGATCGCAATTAATGCAAACCTTGAGTATGCGTTAGTGCAATTTAATGACGAACGAGTGCTACTAGCGGTCGATTTAGTCGAAGATGTTGCAAAAGCAGCAGGCGTTGAAACTTTTGAAGTGTTAGGCACAGCAAAAGGCGAAAGCTTAGAATTATTACGCTTTAACCACCCATTCTATGACTATAGCGTGTCGTTTGTGTTAGGCGATCACGTTACCACCGATGGCGGTACTGGTTTAGTACACACTGCTCCTGATCACGGTGCGGACGACTTTGTGGTTTCTCGCAAATACAACATTGAAATGGCAGGTTTGGTTTCAAATGACGGTAAATTCAAAGCGGAAACTCCATTCTTTGCTGGCTTAGGTGTATTTGAATCTAACGATAAAGTCGTTGAGAAATTACAAGCAGTTGGGGCGTTATTAAAATTATCTCGCATTAAACACAGCTACCCGCACTGCTGGCGTCATAAAACCCCGATTATTTTCCGTGCAACTCCGCAATGGTTTATCGGTATGGAAACACAAGGCTTACGCAAACAAGCATTAGGCGAAATTAAGTCCGTTCGTTGGATTCCAAGTTGGGGTGAAGCTCGTATTGATAATATGGTGGCAAATCGTCCAGACTGGTGTATTTCACGCCAACGTACTTGGGGCGTGCCAATGGCAATGTTCGTACATAACGAAACCGAAGAATTACACCCACGCACGCTTGAATTAATCGAAGAAGTGGCAAAACGTGTGGAAGAAAAAGGCATTCAAGCGTGGTGGGATTTAGACCCAGCAGAGCTTTTAGGTGATGAAGCGAGAGATTACCGCAAAGTGCCAGATACGCTTGATGTATGGTTCGACTCAGGATCAACTTATGCCTCTGTGGTAGAACAACGCCCAGAGTTCAACGGCAATTCAGCAGATATGTATTTAGAAGGCTCAGACCAACATCGTGGTTGGTTTATGTCATCATTAATGCTTTCTACCGCAACGAATGACAAAGCACCATACAAACAAGTTTTAACGCACGGTTTTACCGTAGATGAAAAAGGCAGAAAAATGTCTAAATCACTCGGTAATGTGATTGTGCCAAGCGAAGTGTGGAACAAAAACGGTGCAGATATTTTACGTTTATGGGTCGCTTCAACCGACTACACAGGCGAAATTGCCGTTTCTCACAACATTTTAAATAGTGCTGGGGAATCTTACCGCCGTATTCGTAACACCGCACGTTTCTTGTTAGCGAACTTAAACGGTTTTGATCCGAAACGTGATTTCGTCAAACCGGAAGAGATGATCGCATTAGATCGCTGGGCGGTAGCTTGTGCCTTAGAAGCCCAAAATGAAATTAAAGAGGCGTATGATAACTATCAATTCCACACCGTTGTGCAACGCTTAATGCGTTTCTGCTCAATTGAGATGGGTTCATTCTACTTAGATATTATCAAAGACCGTCAATACACCACCAAAGCAGATAGCCTTGCTCGCCGTAGTTGCCAAACTGCGTTATGGCACATTGCAGAAGCCCTTGTGCGTTGGATTGCGCCAATTCTTTCATTTACTGCAGATGAAATTTGGGGCTACTTGCCACAGGTTGAAGGCAGAAGCGAATTTGTCTTTACCGAAGAGTTTTACACAGGTTTATTTGCTTTAACCGAGCAAGATGAATTAGACGATGCTTACTGGCAGCAAATCTTAAAAGTGCGTGCGGAAGTAAACCGTGTGTTAGAGCAAGCTCGTAAAGATAAAGTGATTGGTGCAGGTTTAGAAGCGAAAGTAACAGTATATGCGAATGATGAAATTCGTCCGTTATTAGAGCAACTAGGCAATGAATTACGCTTTGTATTAATTACTTCACAAGCGATTGTAAAACCACTTGCAGAAGCGGATATTGCTGAAGGCGAATTAGCTGGCTTAGCAGTAAAAGTAGAAAATGCAGATGGCGAAAAATGCCCTCGTTGCTGGCACTATGCAACCGATATCGGCACACACGCAGGCCACGAAGAAGTATGTGGACGTTGTGTGGAAAACGTTGCAGGCGAAGGCGAAAAACGTTTGTTTGCTTAATCGCAAAATTAATTATTCTAAGGCAGGGTTCTCCCTGCCTTAGCTTTTTCAGCGATAGATAGACACCCATTCTAAGATTTGCAAAAATTTCCTAAAAAATAACCGCCTGTATTTACCTAGAATAATTAAAATGAAAAAAATACTGATTTTCCTCTCTTTTATCTCAATATTTACCCAAACGGTAGCGGCTTCTTCTGAGCAATGCCAACAGCTCAAATCTTCCTCGATTTACCAAACCGACATTTACAAAGCCGAATGGGTTGAAAAATCAGCAGAGTTACCAGCCTATTTCTGTTTTGGCGGAGGTATGGGATAACCGAGCGTTATTGGCAGCCGCTCCAACCAATCAAGACGGGCAGAAAATTTTAGCAGAATCCTTAACACAGCAGGATCTCGATACTCTTGCCAACGCCATTCTTAAGCGTTACGATAAACTCGATGGTTTAGAAGATGGCTTAATTAATGCGTGGGAAAAGTGCGATTTCAAGCCTGAAATGGTAGAAAATGAGCTTGGAAAAGAGAAAGCTACACTTATTGAAACCACTTTTAGTGGAGCAAAAAATAGCCAAGGCGAGTTAATTTACAGTCCTTGGGTATACGATTCAGGTGTGAATGCAAAAGGCTGGCGGGATTGGAAATTAGGCGATAGCAAAACCGCTGAACCAAATAGCATCAGCTTTAAAATGGGGCTAAAAAGTTTAACTCATTACTATTTAACGCCTCTCCAGCCTAATTTTGACCCACTTGAAGTGGATTTAGATCTTGCCAGCGAGCAAGTAAAATCGGTTGGCGGTATTCACGATGCGGATAAATTAGATTTTTCAACTTTTGAGCAAAGAGGCGGAAAAATGCTGATTTATCAAGGCGTTTCAGACCCGATTTTTTCGGCGGTTGATTTGCGAGATTGGTATCAGAGCCTACAACAAGCGGTCGAAAATCCGCAAAATTTTGCAAAATTGTTTTTTGTGCCTGCAATGAACCATTGTGGGCGAGGGGCAACAGTGAATGATTTTGATATGCTCACCGCTCTTGAAAATTGGGTGGAGAAGGGTAAATCTCCAGAGCAAATCATTGCCAAAGCAGGCGAATTATATCCGAATAAGGCAAAACAGATCCGACTTTGTCCTTACCCGAAAGCGGCTTATTACACCAAAGGCGAGCCAAACAACCCCGAAAGCTACGAGTGCCGTTAATGTAAAATCGCTTTATTAATTGTTTCGGTGTAAAATAGCGGGCAGTTATTAAAAATCGGGAATCATTAATGTTAATTTTGAATAAACAACGCAAAGCCGAAAAGCTGATAGAAAGTTTACCGTTCTTGCCACAAACGGCAGAACAAGTGGATTTTCTTAAGTCAAGCCAAGCGTTTAAACAGCAAATTTTACAGCTGATTCAAGCGGCGAAAGAACGCATTTATTTAACCGCTCTCTATTTTGAAAAAGATGAAGCTGGGCAAGAGATCTTAACCGCTCTTTATGATGCGAAACGAAGCAACCCAAATTTAGAAATTAAAATCTTGGTTGATTGGCACAGAGCCCAACGTGGACGTATTGGCGAAGTGGGAAGTCTCTCGAATGCCGATTGGTACACAAAATTTAAATCTGAGCAAGATTTGCCTCAAGATCAAGAAATTGAGTTCTATGGCGTGCCGATTAACGGGAGAGAAGTGTTTGGCGTGTTGCATTTAAAAGGTTTCGTGTTTGACGATACGATTTTGTATAGCGGAGCAAGCATTAATAACGTTTATTTACATCAGTTAGATCGCTACCGTTACGACCGCTACCATGTTATTGAAAATAAAGCACTTGCAGATAGTTGGGTAGGTTTTATTCAGCAACATATTTTACCGAATGAAGCAGTCAAACGTTTAGATCAAACAAATCGTGCTAAGACGGTTGATATTCGCACACAGATTAAGGCTTTTCGTAAACAGCTAAGCCGTGAGCAATATCAATTTAATGGTATTACGAAAAGTGACGACTTGCTCGTTTCACCATTATTTGGCTTAGGTCGCCGTAGAAATCAGCTTAACAAAGTGATTGAGGCGTTGTTCTACCAAACAGAACAAAAATTAACGATTTGTACGCCTTATTTCAATTTCCCGCTTTCGTTAAGAACCCGCATTGAATGGTTACTGGCAAATGGTAAATCGGTTGAAATTATTGTGGGCGACAAAACCGCTAATGATTTCTACACCAAACCTGATGAAAAATTTACGATGGCATCAGCTCTGCCTTATTTGTATGAAAAGAATTTACGGGCTTTCGCTAAGCGATTAAATTTTTATATTCAAAATGGGCAGCTTACTATTCGTTTATGGAAAGATGGCGAAAATAGCTATCATCTTAAAGGTGTATGGGTTGATAACCGCTATATTTTGCTCACAGGCAATAACTTAAACCCTCGTGCGTGGCGATTAGATGCTGAAAATGCGATTTTAATTTCTGATCCAAAAGCTGAACTCAGCGAAAAAGCGGAAATGGAACTGAGCCAAATTCGCCAACACACACAGATTTTAAGCCACTATAGCGATTTAGAAGTGTTAGCAGATTACCCTGAAAATGTGCGTAAATTGCTGAAAAAATTTGGCAGAGTAAAACTCGATAAAATTGTGAAGATATTGTTGTAAAGTATTTACTTTAGGGGCGAACCGATGTGTTCGCCCGATTATTAAGGAAAATTATGAGTGAACAAATTTATGGCATTCACGCCGTGAAAGCCTTTTTAGACAATGCCCCGGAGCGTTTAATTGAAGTGCTGGTGCTGAAAGGGCGTGAGGACAAAAGGTTACTACCACTATTAAATGAACTACAACGCTTAGGTGTTTCAGTTCAGCAGGTTAATCGCCAAACCTTAGATAACAAATCGCAGGGTGAGGTGCATCAAGGCATTATTGCCAGAGTTGTGCCACAAAAAGAGCTAAACGAACACGATCTAGAGGCAATTTTAAGCCAAAAACAAAATCCGTTACTGCTTATTTTAGATGGCGTAACAGATCCACACAATCTCGGTGCGTGTTTGCGTACTGCTGATGCTGCTGGGGTTGATGCAGTGATTGTGCCGAAAGATAAATCAGCTCAACTCACTTCAACCGCTCGCAAAGTCGCTTGTGGGGCGGCAGAGGTAATGCCGCTTATTCGTGTAACCAACCTGGCTCGCACAATGCGTGATTTACAAGAACGCCACAATGTGTGGATTGTAGGGACTGCAGGCGAAACTACATCGGGCATTTATGAAGCAAAACTCACAGGCTCAATCGCTTTAGTGATGGGAGCAGAGGGCGATGGAATGCGTCGTTTAACTCGTGAGCATTGTGACCAACTCATCAGTATTCCAATGGCAGGATCGGTTTCATCATTGAATGTATCGGTTGCAACAGGCGTTTGTTTGTTTGAAATTGTGCGGCAGAAACTGGCTCTATAATAAAGAATAAGTAAGGAAAAATGCGAAGAACTAATGTAACAAAATAGTGTCTTCGCATTTTTGTTTGTAGAGACGTAAAAAATCTCAGAAATTGAACCGCTTGTTACCCTACATACTCTTCCAAATTAATCACCTTATCGCACGATTTTTCAATTAGATAAGGATCGTGGCTGACTAAAATCAAGCTGCAATTTCTGGCACGGCATTGGTTTATCAGCAATTCAATGGTTTCGTGTTGCGTGATTGGGTCAAGTCGAGAAGTTACCTCATCAGCAAACAACAATACAGGGTCGAGCAATAACGTTCGTAAAATCGCCACCCGTTGTAGCTCGCCACCGGAGACATTTTCCGCATTGCGTTGCAAAATCTCAGGGTTAAGTGAGAGTTGCTCTAACAAGCTTGGGATTGGTTTACGATCTAAGTGATGTTTGTTGATCACATCATCAAGCAAAGTTTGTAGGCTGACATTCGGGGCAAAGGCTTCCGGTGGATCTTGGTAGAGCTTTAACACTTGGTGCTTTTTGTGGCTTTGGCTGTGCCATTTTACTTCTCCCGATTTTGGTTTTAGCAAACCACACAATACATCAGCAAGAGAGCTTTTACCAATTCCACTATGCCCGATAATGCCTAGCACTTCGCCTTTGTGCAGATCAAAGGAGAGATTGTTAAACAGGGTTTTCTTGCCACGAGCGACACTCAGATTTTTAACCGATACAAGCGGTTGTTTTTGGCTCAAATTTTGCAAATCTTGCAAGGGTTGCCAATGTTTTGGATCTGCTGCAATTAAGGCTTTGGTATAAGCGTGCTGAGGATTGCTTAATAGTGCTTCCGCCTCACCTTGTTCCAACAATTCGCCTTTTTTCATTACCAGAATGTAGCCTCCAAGTTGCTCGGCAACTTCAATATCGTGAGTTATAGTTAATAAGCCGCCACCGTTTTGGTAAGCGGATTTCAACAGCTCAATTACTTTACCTTTGCTCGTTGGATCAAGCCCTTTGGTCGGCTCATCGGCAAGTAAAATTTTTCCCCCAGCAGCGGTTGCAATAGCAAAAGAAGCTCGTTGTGCCATACCGCCTGAAAGCTGGTGGGGATAGCTTTCCACCGACTCTTTCAAGCCGAGTTTGGCTAAATAGGTTTGGCTTTCCGTTTTCGCTTGGGGAGATGATTTCCCTGCCACATAGTGAAAACTTTCCCATAACTGTTTGCCGATTGCCATAATTGGATTGAGCGAGCGGCGTGGCTCTTGTGGCAGCATTACTAAGGTTTTGCCCCAAAGCGTTTGCAAGCGGTCAGGTTCAGCAGAAATTTTGCAATTTTCGACAGAAATTTCACCGCTTGCAATTAGCCCCTCAGGAAGAGAACCCATAATGGCTTGAATGAGTAAACTTTTGCCAGAACCAGTTTCGCCTAAGATTGTAATATTTTTACCTGTTTCTAATTGTAAACTGATTGGTTTAACAAGTTCTAAACCACTTGTAGTTTTAACAGAGAGATTTTGGGTATTGAGTAGTTTCATCTTTATTTTATTACTGTAGGGGCGGGTCCTGTGCCCGCCCATAAATATAATAGGAGTTTTCGGGCAGGCACAGGACCCGCCCCTACGTAATTATTTAACTTTCCCAGACAATAATTGTAGGCTAAGTACCATTAAAAACACCGCCACGACAGGCTGTAAAAAGATAATCGGAGCTTCATAGTAATAAGGGAATAATTCTGTCATCATCAGGCCTAACTCTGCTGTTGGTGGGCGTAATCCTACGCTCACAAAGCCGAGTGTTGCGAGGGCTAAAATCGCATTGCCGAGCGAGAATGCAGATAAGGTTGCAATCATTGGTAATAAACGTGGTAATAAATGGCGTTTGAAGCTGTAAAGCCAGCCCATTCCCATTAAGAGAGAGGCTTGAATTTCTGAGCTGTTTGCCATTGTTGAACTGATTGAGCGGATCACACGGAAAAACTCCACCCACATTACCAGAGAAATCCCTAAGTAAAGTGTCCAGAACGAACCTGGAGAGAGGGCAGCAAAGAGTAGCACTAATAGTAAGCCCGGCAGAGCCATCACTAAATCACAAATAAAGCTGAAAATACGGTCAATCCAACCGCCAAAAAAGCCTGCCATAATGCCCGTAATCAAGCCTGCTACTAAAGCACAAAACACGCTAAAGAGCGATAAACCAAAAGAGAGGCGAATCGCAGAGGAAAG
The DNA here is from genome assembly GCF_041807785.1 of Mannheimia sp. E30BD. Taxonomy (NCBI): domain Bacteria; kingdom Pseudomonadati; phylum Pseudomonadota; class Gammaproteobacteria; order Pasteurellales; family Pasteurellaceae; genus Mannheimia; species Mannheimia sp. E30BD. The sequence continues at coordinate 40,067 of NZ_JBGTYX010000007.1, read as the reverse complement.
GCGAGCGAGCATATCTCTACCAAGATGATCTGTGCCGAACCACGCTAATTCATTTGGATTAGAAAGCGTATTGGTTAAATCTTGAAAGCCGATATCCATCGGATAAAAATAAGGTTGTAAGAAGGCGAACCCGAGCATAATCAATAGGATTGCGCCGCCTAAATATTGTGAAGTTGAAATTTTCATTTTCTGTCCTATCGCTTAATTCGTGGGTCAATCCAAGCACTGAGTAGATCAGCAAGAGTGTTTAATACAACAAATAATCCGCCCATTACTAAGGTTGTGCCTTGAATCATCGGTACATTACGGGCAATAATGGCGTGAACCAATGCGTGTCCGCTGCCCGGCCAAGCGAATAAACTTTCTACCACCACAACCCCTTCAATTAAATAGACAAGCTGTACTGCGTGGTAAGCAATAACAGGCACGGCAATGTTGGGTAAACCGTGTCGCACAAAGGTTTTCCAACGGCTTAGTCCTTTTAATTGCGAGAATTGGTAGAACTCGGCATTTTTTACCTGCACCATCGCAGAACGAGTAACTCGCACCGAAACTGCACTCAAGCCAATGGCAAGAGTTAAAGCTGGTAAGATAAAATGCTGCCAACTACCGTATCCGCCCGCAGGTAACCATTTAAGCTGTGCTGAAAAAAGCGTAATTAAACCGATAGCGATGATAAAGGCTGGCACAGAGCGGAATAATGTGCTGAATACCAATGTCAAGCGGTCAAAAAATCCGTTTGGTTTGCGAGCGGCGAGTAACCCAAGTGTCGGACCGATCAGGATTGCTAAGATAAGTGCCACAACCGCAAGGCTTAAGGTATGCCCGAATTGGTGCTGAATTTCAGACCAGACAGAATCGCCAGTTACCAACGATTTGCCTAAATTGAACTGTAATAAATCGCCTAACCAGCTGAAATAGCTCTGCCACCAAGGCTGATCTAAGGCAAGCTCGGCACGCACCGCTTCGGCTGCCATACTATCCGCTTGGTCATAACCATAGCGGCTAGCGGCAATACGGTATGCCATATCGCCCGACAGTTGGCGGGTAATAATGAAAGTTAATGTGCCGACAGACCAAATCACTAATAAAAGTTGGGTAAGACGGCGGAGGAGGATTTTTAGCATTTGTTTTATAGTTTAAAAGGTAATGATTTTTGATGTAGGGACACACTGCGTGTGTCCGCAAATATAGAAAATATGACGTTATGGACGCACGCAGTGCGTCCCTACGCAAATTATTTACTTAACTTTTCCAAATAAAAACGTCTTTCAAACGGATCAAGTGTCAAGCCATTAATACCTTGATGCCCTACAACTGTTTGTTGATCGTACACAATCGGAATAATCGGCAATTCATCGTGAATAATTTGGCTCACTTGTTGCTTTGATTGCTTCGATTTTGCAGGATCGATTTCTGTTTCAAGTTGTTTTAGGGCTTGATCTAGCGTTTCATTACGCCAGTTCATTGTTCCCCAATCGCTTCCACCATTAGCAAAGTCTTGCACTAATAAGGCGAACGGATCGAGGGTTTTCGCATAGTTGAACGCATAAAGAGCCATCTCTAAAGTACCATTTTGATGCCCTAGCGGAATTTCACTGAAGTTACCGACAGATACATTCACATCAACCCCGATTTTCTTCCATTCAGCTTGTAAAATAGTCGCAATAATCGGCAATTCAGGGCGATCTGAATAGGTTCTCAATGTGAAGCTAAACGGTTTGCCCTCTTTGGTTAATTTGCCTTCTGCATTATATTCATAACCGGAAGCGGTCAAATTTTCCTTAATTTTTGCAATTGTCTCATCGTGGCTTAAGGTTGATTCTGTTGTTGCAACACGCCAGTCAGCAAACGCTTTCGGTAAAATTTGGTCTGCCATTCCATCTTGAATTTTTAAGATCTGCTCAGCAATCGCTTTGCGGTTAATTGCTTGCGATAAGGCTTGACGAATGACTAAATCGTTAAAGAATGGCTTTGCAACGTCCATTTTGAGCTGAGTCGTGCGGGCAATAGACGTATTGATAAGTTGTAAATTCGGATCAGCTTTTAAACGAGCCACACTCGCTTTATCTAAGTTGAAGACTAACGAGGTTTTATCGCTCTGTGCCATTAAAGTACGGGTTTCGCTACGGCTGCTTGCTAAATAATTCGCTTGCTGAAGTTGTGGTTTACTGCCCCAATATTCATCAAAACGAACGCTCTCTAATTTTTGTGGTGCTTCAATTTTCGTTGCTTTGAATGCACCAGTACCGATTACCTGTGCCACATCGCCTTTTTCATCAAAACTTTCTTCCGCCAAAATTAAGGTGGTGTAGTGGGTTAAGAAAGAAGGGAACGGCACAAAAGATTTCGTTAATTCAAATTGAATTTGGTTGTTATCAAGCGCTTTGATCTCTTTGATAAAGGCTTTTTGCAAAACACCCGGTTTTGAAAGTGCAATTTTTAATGATTTTTCGACCGCTTGTGCGGTTAAAGGCTTGCCGTTATGGAATTTTGCAGTACGCAGAGAGAATGTCCAAACTGTAGCATCAGCATTACTTTCCCACTTAGTTGCTAAACCTTCTACTAATTGCCCTTCAAGGTTGGCTTCAACTAAGGTTTCAGCAATATTCATACGTTGGAAAATCACGCCAGATTGGTTTAAATCTAAGCTATTTAATTCCCAAGGAGCAACAATAGTTACAAGCGGTAAAGTTTCTGGATTTTTTTTCGATTGTTCAGGTTGTGCCACTGGTTGCTCTACTTTTGCTTGTGCATTATTCTTATCATCACAAGCTGCAACGCAAAATGCCGCCATTGTTAATGGAATTAACCATTTTTTCATTCTATTTGTCTCCATAAAAAAATAAGGGATTACTATAACGGCGGAACTTTAGCATATTTCCATAAAAAAAGTAGAGCTATTTTTAGTTGAGTATTTTAATTGGTTATTTAATGAGCAAGAGTGTGAAGTGAATTTTATTTTTGCACAGGAAGAATTTTTATCCCAAAATGATTGGCAACTTTACGTTCTTCCTTTTGTAAAACAGGCAGTGAATTTACCCGCTTGTTACCAATTACCATCGTTGAACTTCCGCCACCGTCAAGGTTGATTGCCCTTGTGAGTTCAAGTTTATGAGCGGCTTCTGCTAGCTCATTTAGGGTTACGCCTCCGAAGGCAAACTGTCTTCCTTCAACCACAACAAGATAGAGCCAGTTTTTCTCATCGTTCAAACCAAGCAGGGTGCGAGGGTGTTTATCGTGAAAAATACTTTGAACACAACCTACTTTGTCGGTATCGGCACACTCAAACTTTTTACTTTTTGCGTTGTACCAATGCCAGCCGCTAATAGCAACTTGCCATTTTGGGTTGTGGGGAGTCGCTTTATTTTTATCTTCAATTAAGCATTTATTTGCTTTATCACACGCAAAAATCACTCGATTTCTCACATCGTTATATTTTGACCAGCGTTTGCCTTGAGTTACGACTAAACCAATAGGGGTGTAATCTTTCCAATAAAAATTGGCATTAATCGCAACATCAGTTTCATATTTCTGAGCGAATTGAGATACGGTAGATTCACTATCACTTTTCTGTGAGCCAATCAGTTGAATATTGCCGCAGTTGAGATCCACTCGTGTAATATGAACAGGAGATTGGTTTGAGTACTCAATACATTGGTTTTCGGCGTAGCAAAAGCTCGCTAGAAAGAGTGATAAGGGGAGGAAATATTTTTTCATAGCAAAATAGATTAGCTGGCATTCATTATAAAAGGCTTGTGATATTGTAAAATGATGTTATCTGCAGTTAAAAAGAAGAGCCTTTCAATTTCTGCTTGAGCGATAAGCATTCTATCAAAAGGATCTCGATGAATTAGCGGTAACTCTGATTGCTTTAAAATATGTGCTAACGTGATGGGTAAAGTGCGAAAACCAGCATTAACTAAACCATTTTCGAATGCTGATACATCAACATCAAAATCAGGCTTACCAAGCGAAGATTTAATCGAAATTTCCCATAAACTCGCTAAACTAAAATAGAGCTCGTTATTCGGGTCTTCTAATAATTCAAGCACTTGTGATGAAAATTTGTCTTTTTTATCCCAAGCCATCCAAAGTAAGATATGGGTATCTAACAAGATTTTCATTCGTTTTCCCCACCAAACATTGCTGCTATTTCATTTTCATAAAAGCGGTCAAAATTATCAGGGATTTTGCAAGTTGATTGCTTCATAAAACCAAAACGTTTTTGTGGAGTATTGTCATCTAAAGGGACAATTTTTACCTGAGCTTTACCTGATTTGGCGATAATCATCGGCTTACCAAATTTCTTCACCTCTTCTACAATGCGAGAAAGATGGGTTTTGGCTTCGTGTATATTGATAGTTTCAATCGGTGCATGCATCTTATTATTCTCCTTAGTTTGATTTCTTAGTTTAGTTTTATTTTCTAGTTTAGTCAAATTTTGAGCAAAAAATAAGCTCGACTTTTAGTGCCGAGCTTTTATGATTAATGCTCCCTTGTTTTAAAGAAAGTTACATCTGGATAACGTTCTTGTGCAAGGTTTAGGTTTACCATTGTTGGAGCGATGTAAGTGAGGTTATCGCCGCCGTCTAGGGCTAAGTTTGCCTCATTTTTGCGTTTAAATTCTTCGAATTTTTTCGCATCAGAGCATTCTACCCAACGAGCGGTTGCCACGTTTACGGTTTCGTAAATCGCCTCTACGTTATATTCTGATTTTAGGCGTGAAACCACCACGTCAAACTGTAGCACACCCACCGCACCTACGATTAAATCGTTATTAATGAGTGGACGGAATACTTGCACCGCTCCTTCTTCCGAAAGTTGCACCAAGCCTTTTAGTAACTGCTTTTGCTTAAGTGGATCTTTCAAGCGAATGCGGCGGAACAATTCTGGTGCGAAGTTTGGAATACCGGTAAATTTCAAGTTTTCGCCTTGCGTAAAGGTATCGCCAATCTGGATTGTGCCGTGATTGTGTAAGCCGATAATATCGCCTGCGTAAGCCTCTTCTGCGTGTGAGCGGTCGCCAGCCATAAAGGTAAGAGCATCAGAAATCACTACATCTTTACCAATGCGGACGTGCTTTAACTTCATTCCTTTTTCATATTTGCCTGAAACAACACGCATAAAGGCAACACGGTCGCGGTGTTTTGGATCCATATTCGCTTGGATTTTGAATACGAAACCGCTAAATTTTTCTTCGCTTGACTCAACTGTGCGGCTGTCTGACTCACGAGATTGTGGCGCAGGAGCCCATTCGGTTAAACCATCTAAGAAGTGATTTACCCCGAAGTTACCCAATGCCGTTCCGAAGAATACTGGCGTTAATTCGCCTTTGATGAAGGCATCGTGATCAAATTCGTGAGAAGCACCTTGTACTAACTCCAATTCATCACGCAGTTGTTGGGCTAGATCATCGCCAACGGCTTGGTCTAACTCTGGATTATCTAAGCCTTTAATAATGCGAACTTCTTGAATAGTATGCCCTTGACCTGTTTGGTAAAGGTAGGTTTCATCTTTATAAATATGATAAACCCCTTTGAATAACTTACCGCAGCCAATCGGCCAAGTAATAGGTGCACAGTTGATTTTCAGAACGCTTTCTATTTCGTCCAATAACTCCATTGGATCACGAATATCACGGTCAAGCTTGTTCATAAAGGTCAAGATTGGCGTATCACGCAGGCGGGTAACCTCCATCAATTTGATGGTACGTTCCTCAACCCCTTTTGCCGAGTCGATAACCATTAAGCAGCTATCTACAGCGGTTAAAGTACGGTAAGTATCTTCCGAGAAGTCTTCGTGTCCGGGCGTATCTAACAGGTTTACCAAGCAATCATTGTAAGGGAATTGCATTACAGAGGTGGTAATGGAGATACCACGCTGCTTTTCCATCTCCATCCAGTCCGATTTTGCGTGTTGTGCCGAGCCTTTACCTTTTACCGAACCTGCGGTTTGAATGGCATTTCCGTAAAGCAATACTTTTTCGGTAATGGTGGTTTTACCCGCATCGGGGTGGGAAATAATCGCAAAGGTGCGACGTTTATTAATTTCTTGTGGATATGACATTTTGTTCTCGATAACTAAAAAATAAAAAGGGCGGAAAGTCCGCCGAAAATTCGCTGATATTTTCGCTGATTTGAGGGAAGAGGGCAAGCGGTTAAATTTTGAGAGAATTTTGCAAATAGCATTTGCAAAAATTTTGTAAAAATCGACCGCTTGCTATGGCACAACGCAAGAAAGCGAGTAAAATACCAAACTTTGACTTTATTATTTCGACGAATCTTTTATGAAAAAATTTATTCCCGTTATTCTTGCAGCTTTGGTGCTGAGTGCTTGTTCCTCCCAGCCGGCAAAGAAGCCAAGCCCTCGTATTAAAGCGAAAGTGGCTTATATCCCAACTGAAAATTCAGCTTATGTGGTGTTTGACTTAAAGCAGAAAAAATTTTTGGAAGGAAAGAACTTTAACTTAGTTCGCCCGATTGCCTCTGTCACTAAATTGATGACCGCAGTGGTGTTTTTAGAAGAAAATCGTTACGGGTCAAGCTGCCAAACACAAATTTTGCCTTCTGATGCAGATTTTATTAAAGGCACAACTAGCCCTTTACCCAAAAATACCAACATTGCTTGTAGCGAATTATTAAAAGCGATGTTAGTCCGCTCAGATAACTATGCTGCACATGCACTGGCTCACGCCACGCATTTAAATAAAGCTCAGTTTTTAGCTAGAATGAACAGCAAAGCAAGAGAAATTGGTATGACGCAAACCTACTTTGGCGATAGTTCGGGATTGTCTCCTAATAATGTTTCAACGGCAGTCGATCTCGCAAAATTAGCAGGCTATGCAGCAAGTAAACCTGAAATTCAGCAGCTTTCTAACTCACCATTAGTGAGTGTGTATGCAGGTGGTCGCTATTTGTCAATGAGGAACACTAACAGTATGGTTCGTTCTCAATCATACCAAGCCTTAGTCAGCAAAACGGGTTACACTCGTGAAGCGGGTTATAATTTAGCCTTTATTGCAAAAGGCGATTGTAGAGGGAAACAAATTGGCGTAGTGAGCTTGAATAATAGCAATGCCTCATCACGCTCTGATTTTACCGAGTCGATGTTGGCGAAATATCAATGTATACCAAACCCGTATAGGCAGTATGATTAATGGCTACCTTGAGAAAACAGCGGTTTTTCTCTACAATATCGCCTTTTAACTATTGCTTTTTAATTTAGAGAATTGAGACAAGATTGTGTCAGAAATTAAATTGATTGTCGGGCTTGCCAACCCTGGAGCAAAATATGAAGAGACTCGCCACAACGCTGGTGAGTGGCTAATTAATGAACTTGCTCGAATGTATAATGTAAGCCTCAAAGAAGAAGCCAAATATTTTGGCAAAGTGGCTAAAATTAATACTCCTCAAGGCGAAATACGTTTATTAGTGCCAACCACTTTTATGAATTTAAGTGGAAAAGCGGTAGGGGCATTAGCTAATTTTTATCGTATTAAGCCTGAAGAAATTTTAGTGGCTCACGATGAACTTGATTTACCGCCCGGTTCGGTTAAGTTAAAAAAAGGCGGCGGACACGGCGGGCATAACGGCTTGAAAGATATTATTGCAGCTCTTGGCAATAACAAAGAGTTTTACCGTGTGCGAATTGGCATCGGACACCCGGGACATAAAGATATGGTAGCCTCTTATGTGCTAGGCAAGCCCGCTCCAGCAGAAAAAGATCTGATTAATGCGGTGGTTGATGAAGCAGCTCGCTGTACTGACATTTTGCTGAAAGACGGCATAGTCAAAGCAACAAATCGTTTAAATAGTTTTAAAGCATAGAATGTAGGAGCGAATTGTAATTCGCCCAATTCACACGATTGATGGGCAAATTGCAATTTGCCTCTACAAGCGGTCAAATTTACACAAAATTTTGTAATTTAAAGGAACAAAAAATGGGATTTAAATGTGGTATTGTCGGTTTACCAAACGTGGGTAAATCAACTCTTTTCAACGCATTAACAAAAGCGGGTATTGAAGCGGCGAACTATCCGTTCTGTACCATCGAGCCAAACACAGGTGTTGTGCCAATGCCTGATCCGCGTTTAGACGCATTAGCAGAAATTGTAAAACCAGAGCGTGTATTACCAACCACAATGGAATTTGTGGATATTGCAGGTTTAGTGGCAGGGGCAAGTAAAGGCGAAGGCTTAGGTAACAAATTCTTAGCCAACATTCGTGAAACAGATGCAATCGGGCACGTTGTACGTTGCTTTGAAAATGATGATATTGTTCACGTTGCAGGTAAAATTGACCCAGCCGATGATATTGAAATCATCAATACCGAGCTAGCATTAGCTGACTTAGACAGCTGCGAGCGTGCCATTCAGCGTTTACAAAAACGTGCAAAAGGCGGCGATAAAGAGGCAAAATTTGAATTATCGATTATGGAGAAAATCTTACCTGTGCTTGAAAATGCTGGAATGATTCGCTCGGTCGATTTAGATAAAGACGAACTTCACGCGATTAAAGGTTACAACTTCTTAACCCTAAAACCAACGATGTATATCGCAAATGTAAACGAAGACGGTTTTGAGAATAACCCATATCTTGATCGTGTGCGTGAAATTGCTGAAAAAGAAGGAGCGGTGGTTGTGCCTGTATGTGCAGCAATTGAATCTGAAATTGCAGAACTTGATGACGAAGAAAAAGTCGAGTTTTTACAAGATTTAGGCATTGAAGAGCCGGGTTTAAACCGTGTAATTCGTGCGGGCTACCGCTTACTTAACCTACAAACCTACTTTACCGCAGGTGTGAAAGAGGTGCGTGCGTGGACGGTTTCAGTAGGGGCAACCGCACCAAAAGCAGCAGCAGTTATCCACACCGATTTTGAGAAAGGCTTTATCCGTGCGGAAGTAATTGCTTACCAAGATTTTATCGACCACAAAGGCGAAGCTGGAGCAAAAGAAGCAGGTAAATGGCGTTTAGAAGGAAAAGAGTATATCGTTCAAGATGGAGATGTAATGCACTTCCGTTTCAATGTGTAAAATTTTCCGAAAAAAAGACCGCTTGTAAGCGGTCTTTTTTTGTCTTTTTTTGTTAGTTAATTGCGTATTGAATGGTTACGACTAAACGTACTTTTTTATCGATAGTTGAAGTATCGTAACTTCCGCCATAGCTATCATCACTATCTTCTGTGTTCGGGCGGCTGGATTTAATATCAAAAGAACCTTGTGAAGCTGAACGTAGTAAGCCAACCTTTACATTACTGGTTTTGGCAAATTCTTCTGCTCGTACATAGGCATCTTGTGTTGCTTTTGCGATTAAATCACGTTTGATTTCTTCCAAATTCTCTAAATAATAATCGGGCTGGCTAAAATCAATCGCTTCATTTTCCGCTCGTAAGAATTGGATTTTTGATAAGGCGTTTTGTAGTTTGACTAAATCTTTGGTAGAGAGAACGATTGAACGTGTCGCGTTATAGCCGTTTTTGCGAGAACGATCTTTACCAAATTCGTCCACATAATATTCGGTTCTTTCATTTACTGAAAGCTCGGTAATTTCACGCTCCGTATCCAAAAAGCCTTGCTCTTTCAAAAACTTCACTGCTTGATTTAAGTTTTGCTGATTGGCTTTCATTGCATCGTTATAGGTTAAACCCCAACCAAAAATAGACACTCGCCAAGTACCTAGCGTGGCTTTATGTTCAGCTTCGGCAAGACCTTTTACGGTAATAACGCCTGTTTGCTGTAAGTTTTTGAATTGATGCCCGAGAATAAAGGCGGCTGCCATTAAGCCGATAGCCAAAATAACGCCAAAAATGGCAAGATAGCGGTTGTTAGAGGTTAAAGACATAACACTTCCTTAAAGAATAAAATAATTTTGACTTATTATATTTGATTGAATTTAAAAATAGATAACAAGCGGTCAATTTTTATAAAATTTTTGCAAAATAAACTCCAAAAATGAATAACTATTGGGGGTTATTCATAAAAAATTAGTCTTTTTTTTAATCATACGAACCTTAAAAATTTGAATTAGATCACAAATTTGTAACAACCAAGTTACATTAGATTGCTTTAGGAGTAAAATGCGCACCTGTCAGACCAGTAAGGTCATTTTATAATCATAAAAGAGGTGTTCTATGGCTCTATTTCTGAGCGTCTTTCCTATTGTTTTACTTATTTATTTAATGGTAAAACGCAATGCGTTGCCATCTTATGTGGCTCTTCCACTAACCGCATTACTCATTTTTATTCTTCAACTTACCTATTTTGGTAATGATACTACCTTAATCTTTGCAAATATTATTGCAGGTTTAGGCGATGTATTAACGCCAATTACGGTTATTTTTGGTGCAATTTTATTTAACCGCTTCTCTGAAGTATCAGGTGCAACCAATACAATCCGTAAATGGTTAGGGGCAATTAATCCAAATCCAATCGCACAATTAATGATTATCGGTTGGGCATTTGCGTTTATGATTGAAGGTGCGTCAGGTTTCGGAACGCCGGCAGCTATCGCTGCGCCTATCTTAGTTGGTTTAGGTTTTAAACCATTACAAGTGGCAATGTTGGCGCTTGTGATGAACTCTGTACCGGTATCATTCGGGGCAGTAGGTACACCAACGTGGTTCGGTATGGGTCCATTATTAAAAGATGGCTTATTGACAGATGCTCAAGTGCTTGAAATTGGTTCTATGACAGCATTAATTCACGCTATTGCGGCATTAATTATTCCGATTATGGCACTACGTTTAATCGTGAGCTGGAAAGAAATTCGTCAGAATATCGTGTTTATCTACATTAGTATTTTAGCTTGTGTTGTTCCTTATATCATTATTGCTCAATTCAACTATGAATTCCCTTCATTAGTGGCGGGTGCAATTGGTTTATTGGTGTCTGTATTTGTGGCAAATGCAGGGATCGGCTTGGCTAAAGTAGAGAATAATTTAGTCGGTGAAAAAGCCACAACAGGTGAAGTTGCGAAAGCATTATTACCAACAGGTTTGTTAATTTTCATTTTAGTGATTACCCGTATTCAACAAATTCCATTTAAAACTTGGTTAAATGATGCAACAACTTGGATTACAAGTTCAGTAGGCTTTGCTAACTTTGAAATCAGCCAAGGTTTAATTTTCGCATTGAAAAATATCTTAGGCACGAATGTTGCAACCAGCTATAAATTACTTTATGTACCGGCGTTAATTCCGTTCGTGATTACGGTATTAATCTGTTTACCGATTTTCTCGGTATCAGGTAAAAATACCAAAGATATTTTCGGCACATCATTTAGCCAAGTTAAAAAGCCATTCTTAGCCCTTTTAGGTGCGATTATTATGGTAAAATTAATGTTAATTGGCGGTTCAGAGTCAATGGTACAAGTTATCGGTAGAAGTTTCGCAGAATTTACAGGTCAATCTTGGACATTATTTGCGTCATTCTTAGGTGCAATTGGTGCGTTCTTCTCGGGTTCTAACACGGTATCTAACTTAACCTTCGGTACAGTACAATACGCAACAGCCCAACAAGTTGGTTTATCAGTAACCTTAATTCTTGCATTACAATCAGTTGGTGGTGCAATGGGTAATATGGTGTGTATCAATAATATCGTAGCAGTATGTTCTGTAACAGGTATTGAGAAACAAGAAGGTAACATCATTAAGAAAACAGTTGTACCTATGATTGTGTATGGTGTTATTGCAGCAGTTGCAGCACTATTTATTGTGCCACTCTTCTATACTGTGTAATAACTAGACAATTAGTATTTAGTGAATAAAAAAGGAAGCGGTCAGATTTTGCGAATATTTTGCAAATCCCCCTTCCTTTCTCTGTCTTAAATAGGGCAGTCTGAGTTTAATTCTTATTTTTATTGTGGGAGTTCTCTATGAACGTTAATTTTTACGTTACCTGCATTGCAGATGTGATGAAAGCAGGAGTTGCAAAAAACACTGTGCTTTTATTAGAGAAATTAGGTTGCAAAATCACTTTCTTAGAAAAACAAGGTTGCTGTGGGCAACCTGCAATTAATAGCGGCTATACCAAACAAGCCCTATCGGGTATGAAAAACTTGATAGAAACCTTTGAAGCGAATGATTATCCGATCGTTGCCCCTGCAGGTTCTTGTGTTTATGCGATTAAAACTTACCCTGAGCATTTTGAGCGTTTTGGTGAATCAGAATGGGTTGCCCGTGCACAGAAAGTGGCAGATCGTTTTCACGATTTAACCGATTTTATCGTCAATAAATTAGGTGTTACTGATGTAGGTGCTTACTTACCTGGTAAAGCCGTGTATCATCCGTCTTGTAGCTTATTCCGTAAATTAGGCATTAAAGACGAACCGATCGCCTTATTACAAAATGTGAAAGGTTTGGAGTTATTACCAATCAAAAACCAAGAAACTTGCTGTGGTTTTGGTGGTACATTCTCGGTAAAAATGGCGGAAATTTCGGGCGAAATGGTAAAAGAGAAAGTCGCAAATATTGATACAGACGAGCCTGATTATTTAATCGGGGCTGATGTGAGTTGCTTGATGAACATTGGTGGTCGCTTAAGCCGTGAAGGTAAAGAGATCAAAGTAATGCACATTTCCGAAGTGTTAATGCAGGGAGGAAAATAATATGTCTTATTTACAAACTAATACCCTGCCGTTCAAGCAACGTGTTGAGCAACAAGTAAATAACGAAATTGTTCGTAAAGCCTTAGTGAAAGCTCAAGAAACTATCGGTGCAAACCGTCAGCGTATGGTTGATGAACTTGGTAACTGGGAAGAGTGGCGTGATGATGCGAAAGCAATCCGTAATCACGTTTTAGCGAACCTTGATGCTTATCTCTACCAATTAAGTGAAAAAGTCACCCAAAACGGCGGACACGTCTTCTTTGCCGAGACTGCCGAAGAAGCCACCGATTACATCAAAAACGTGGCAAAGGCTAAAAATGCGAAGAAAATCGTAAAATCAAAATCAATGGTTACCGAAGAAATCGGTATGAACCACGTTTTAGAATCTGAAGGCATCAAAATAGTTGAAACCGATTTAGGCGAATATTTACTACAAATTGTGGGAGATAAACCTTCTCATATTGTTGTGCCAGCAATCCACAAAGACCGTTATAGAATCCGCCAAGAAATGCACGATGTATTAGGCTATGAAGGCTCTGAAACCCCAGAAGAGATGACAGCATTCGTTCGCCAAAAAATTCGTGAAGATTTTTTAGAAGCGGATATTGGTATTTCAGGTTGTAACTTTGCGGTGCCGGAAACAGGTTCTGTTTGTTTAGTTACCAATGAAGGTAACTTGCGTATGGCAACCACCGTGCCAAAAACACACATCGCGGTAATGGGTATGGAGCGTATTGCACCAACTTTCAAGGAAGTTGATGTGTTAATTACAATGCTTGCCCGCAGTGCGGTAGGGGCAAAATTAACGGCTTACAACACTTGGCTAACCGGTCCTCGCCTTGAAGGCGAAACAGATGGTCCTGAAGAGTTCCATTTAGTGATTGTGGATAATGGCCGTTCAAAAATCTTAGAAAGTGAATTCCAAGAGGTTTTACGCTGTATCCGCTGTGGTGCGTGTTTGAACACTTGCCCAGCTTATCGCCAAATTGGCGGACACGGCTACGGCTCAATCTATCCGGGCCCGATTGGTTCGGTAATCTCACCACTATTAGGTGGTTACGAAGAGTTTAAAGAACTACCGTATGCTTGTTCACTCTGTACCGCTTGTAACAGTGTTTGTCCAGTGAAAATCCCACTTGCACAGTTAATCTTAAAACACCGTGAGAAAATTGCCGAGGCAGGTTTAACGCCAATGGCAGAACGCTTATCTATTTTCGGCTTCAATTTTGCTAATTCACACCCGGCACTTTGGAAAGTAGGTATGAATGTAGGGGCAAAAGTCGCAAGCAAATTCATTAAAAACGGTAAAGCTCCTGTGAATTTTGGTGCATTAGGCGAATGGACAAAAGCCCGTGATTTACCTCAACCTGAGGGAGAGAGCTTCCGTGATTGGTTCAACAACAGAGGTTAAGAGGAAAATTAAGATGGATTTACAAAATCGTGAAAATTTCTTAAATAAATTAGCACAGCGTATGGGTAGACCACGCCAGAATGTGCCTGAACCAATGCCTGTGTTGGAAAATAACCACGCTATTACACGTTTAACTGATCTTGTTCAACCACAACTTTGCCAAGAGTTTATTGACTTTGCTCGAGTAATGATGGCAGATGTTATAGAGACGAAAGAAGCAGATGTACCTAAATTGATCATCGAGATCTGCGAAAAATATGGGGGAGCAAGTGTGATCATCAATAACGATCAACGTTTAAAAGATCTGGGTATCACTTCAGCTATTCAAGCGAAGTACGAAGACAGCTATATTTGGGATTTCAACCAATCAGAAACTAACTTCGAGAAAGCACAAAATGCAAATATAGGTGTGGTATATGGCGAATATGGATTGGCGGAGTCTGGCGGTATAGTGTTATTCTCTGATAAAGAGTTCGGTCGTTCGGTGAGCTTACTGCCTGAAAAATCGGTGGTGGTATTACGCAAAAGCACAGTGCTACCTCGTGTGGCACAATTAGCTCAAATCCTGCATGAAAAAGCACAACGAGGTGAAAGAATGCCATCTTGTGTGAACATTATCTCAGGTCCCTCTGCTACTGCAGATATTGAGTTGATTAAAGTTGTTGGTGTACACGGCCCGGTGAATAAAATTTATCTGGTGATCGACGATCTGTAATTGGTAAAAAATGTAGAAAAATAACCGCTTGTAATTAATCTTTACAAGCGGTTACAAAAAGCATCGCTTTTGAACGTTGGCAAAGCCTACGGCAGCAAAGCTGTGAGCAATCCTTACAAGAATTGTGAATAATTTTTGCCAAAAATTTGCAATTAGAAGTTTACATTTAAACCAAGCATTGCATTTCTACCCATTTGTGGGATATGTGGTAGATAAGAGGCGTGTTGGTACATTTTCTGATTGAGCAGATTATCCACTTTCAGGAAAACTTGGTAATCCGTCTGATTAAACTGATTGCTGTAAGTTACACCGAGATTAACTTGGTGATGACCTTTTGTTGGCTGTTCATATTTTGAAACCTTGTTTTGATCGAAAACACGGTAATACTCAAGCATTCCAGACCAGTTTTGGTTGAAGTTTGCATTAAATCTTGCTCCTAAACGTAATGGTGGTATACGAGGTGCAGAAATATCCGGCTGAGATGCCCATTTGTCAACTTCACCTGTCCAAATATTGTAGCTCATTGCAATATTAGGTAAGTTGACTAACTTTCCACGAACATAGTCCCCGAATACGGCTAAGCGATAATTTGGTGTAAATAGATAACCAATTTCTCCTTCAACGCCGCTAAAGCGTGCTTCTCCTTGATAGTAACGATTTACTTTTAAGTTATATTCATCGGTAAAGGACTTCGGCCCACGATTATCGTTAAGGGTTAATGGGTAAATATAGTTACCGTAACGAGTGTGGAATACATTAAATTTGTAATCCCATTTATCACCAACATAGGCTAATGAAAGCTCAACTTGGTTAGAACGTTCTTTTGTTAAGTTTTTATTGCCTGCTTCAAAGGCATTTAAGGCAATATGTTTACCGTGAGCATAGAGTTCTTGTGCATTCGGTAAACGCTCTTGATGAGCGGCATTTAACGTAAGTTTATGGTTCGGGGCAAAATACCAATGGGTTGCAAATCCGTAGGAGTAACCCTTATCTTTGTGCGGATCTAGATTTGGCATTGGAGTGTTGAAACCTAACCAACGGTCAATTAATTTCACATCATAATCCATTGAAATTTTTTGGCGTTCCGCTCGCCCACTTAATTCAAAGGTAAAATCGCCTAAGTTTAAGCGTTCAATCGCAAACACACTCCACAATTTTGTTTTTGGGTTATTAAGTAAAGGTTGCTTATTAAACACTCTTGCTGCTCGTGAGGCTTCAAGGGCTAATGCGGAGGTTAATTGGTCGGTGTATTGCACACCAACAGCCCCTTTCAAGCCATTCCATTCTTTATGCACAAGCTCAAGGCGTAAGTTTTTACCTTTATTTTTGAAGTAGTTCTCTACCCGTTTGCCATCTTTTTCATCGTGATAGTAATCAACATAGTTTCCTGAGATTTTTAATGTTTCAAAGCCCGGCAGTGGATTTTTTAAACTTCCATCAAGATCAAATCGTTTGGAACGCATATCAATCCAAGGTTTACCGTGCTCGTGGTTATCTTGCCCATAGTGCGAACCACCAGGAATATGGGTGTGAAGTAAACGAATGCCCGGGTTGTTGTAATCAATATCGCCTTCTTCTGCTAAGTGTGGGTAGAAGCGTAAATAGCCTTTCGCAAACATTACTGCTTGGCGAATAATACTGATGGTGTGGTGATCATATTTATGCGTATGCCCAACCAATCCATATTTATCCTTGCGGTCGGTGTAGGCTAAACCAATATGCCCACGTTCGCCAATCCAAGAAAGCCCGATTGTACCTGTTTGGGACTGCACATCGCTGTCTGGCACTCGGTGATATGGTTTTCCTTCAATGGTAAAATTCGGAGCATAATATGCAGAGGCTTTGTTATACATACCTTGTACACGCAATGCAAGATTGTTACCCAGTGCAAAGGTTGAACCGCCGTAGGTTAAACGCTCTTTACTCGCTGAACCAAAGCGTACACCAAATTGCCCTTCATAGCCTTTTTCCGGAATGGCTGTTGGAATTTTGTTATCAATAACATTAATCACACCAGCGGTATTTCCTGCACTATAAAGCAGGGTTGTTGGGCCACGTAAAATTTCAATGCGTTTAGCTAGTAAGGCATCAACGGTAACTGCATGATCGGGTGACATTCCCGACATATCTAAATTTTCACCGTTATTTTGTAAGATCTTCGCTCTTTTGCTCTCTTGCCCACGAATAATTGGCGTGCTTGCTCCACCCCCAAATTGGCTAGAGTGAATCCCTAATTCACCAGAAAGGGCATTACCTAAGGTAACGCCACCTTGTTTTAGTCTTTTTTCATCAACAATAGCTTCATTGCTATTTAACTCATCGCCGAGTAATTTTCCTTTTGTTGAAGGTATGCTGCCATCAACATTGATTGTCTCCAATACAGCTTCATTTGCATAACTGATCCCACTAATTGCAATAAATACTGCAGCCGCAAGATTATTTTTCTTAAACATTTTTCAAACCTCAAAAGTAAAAACCATAAATAAATAATGGAAAACGAAATTTACATTGATTTTTAAAAGAAGGCAATATATCTATAAAAAAATAATGGTTATTTAAGAGTAAGGGGAATAAAAAAATCTACATCAGGCAATTACGCCTAATGTAGATTCTTTAGTAAGATTAATAGGGAAGAGATTATTCAGTCAACGCTTTACGCTGTGCATCAACCAACTGGTTAATTCCTTGTTTTGCTAAATCTAATAAAGTGAGTAACTCTTCGTGAGAGAATGGCTCGCCTTCGGCTGTGCCTTGCACTTCGACTAAGCGACCATCTTCTACCATTACCACGTTCATATCGGTTTCAGCGTTGGAATCTTCCACATATTCTAAATCGCACACCGCTTCGCCTTCTACAATCCCCACCGAAATTGCTGCTACCAAGCCTTTCATCGGATTGGTTTTAAGTATGCCGTCTGCCACTAATTTATTCATTGCATCATATAACGCCACGCAAGCTCCAGTGATAGAGGCGGTGCGAGTGCCGCCATCGGCTTGGATTACATCACAATCTACCGTTACAGTACGTTCGCCTAAGGCTTTTAAATCTACTACCGCACGTAAAGAACGGGCGATTAAGCGTTGAATTTCCATTGTGCGTCCGCCTTGTTTGCCTTTTGCGGCTTCACGCTGTGTGCGAGAGTGGGTCGCACGAGGTAACATTCCATATTCAGCTGTTATCCAACCTTGTTGCTGACCTTTCAAAAAGCGAGGAACGGTTTCTTCCACCGTGGCATTACATAATACTTTGGTTTCGCCGAACTCAATTAATACTGAACCTTCCGCATAACGTGTATAGTTACGGGTAATTTTAATTTCTCTAACTTGGTTATTTGCTCGATTATTTGGACGCATTTTCTTTTCCTTTTTGCTAAAATTTTTACCATTTTAACAAAGAAAACAGTAGAATGTGATTTTTCTTTTATTAATCGTTTTTTACTCTCTCCCCTTGTGGGAGAGAGAGCGCTTGTTGAAGCGTTTGGCGAAACAAGCAGAGAGAGGGGTAACAAGTGGTTGATTTTATGAAATTTTTTGCAAATTCCTCTCTCCCTGATTTTTCTTCTGAACGAATAAAAATCTGTCCCTCTCCCGCAAAGGGGAGAGGGTTACAATAATATGAGGAATACCAATGATTTATAGTATGACAGCCTTTGCCCATTTAGAAATCAAGAAAGAGTGGGGCAATGCGGTGTGGGAAATTCGATCGGTAAATCAACGTTTTTTAGAAACCTATTTTCGCCTGCCAGAGCAGTTTCGAAACCTTGAAATGACCTTGCGTGAACGTCTGCGTTCAGCCTTAACTCGTGGCAAAGTAGAGTGCAGTTTACGCATTGATTTAAGCAAAACACAAAACAGTGAAATTGCATTAAACAAAGACTACGCAACGCAAGTGGTTCAATCATTAAAATGGTTAAAAGAGACGGCGAATGAAGGCGAAATCAACCTCGTTGATGTATTACGTTTTCCGGGTGTAGTGGATAATGAAAGCCAAGATTTAGACCAAATCGCCCAAGATCTATTAGAGGGATTTGAGCAGATTTTAGCGGACTTTATCGCAATGCGTGCGAGAGAGGGCGAAAATGTACAAGCCTTAATTCAACAGCGTTTAGAGGCAATTTCGGTTGAAGCGGCGAAAGTACAGGCGCTAATGCCTGAGATTTTGCAATGGCAGAAAGATCGCTTACAACAGCGTTTTGATGAGTTGAATTTACAGCTCGATCCACAACGTTTAGAGCAAGAAATGGTACTGCTCACCCAACGTGTTGATGTGGCGGAGGAATTAGACCGCTTGCAACTGCACGTGAAAGAAACCACCAATATCCTGAAAAAAGGTGGTGCGGTTGGGCGTAAACTTGATTTTATGATGCAAGAGCTGAACCGTGAATCGAACACGCTTGCCTCAAAATCAATTAATGCGGAAGTAACCAATTCTGCAGTGGAACTCAAAGTGCTCATTGAGCAAATGCGTGAGCAAATTCAGAATTTAGAATAGGACAGATTATGGCAATGAATTTCAAGCAAGTGAGCCAGGGCTACCCAAATCTCTGCGTGCCGCTTTCTCAGTATCGTTTAATTGAAATCGCAGGGGTAGATGCTGAGAAATATCTGCAAGGGCAATTAACCTGCGATGTGGCAAAAATTTCGGTGGGCGAACATACGCTAACCAGCCATTGTGATCCGAAAGGCAAAATGAGTGCGTTACTGCGTTTGTATCGTGCAGAAAATGAGAAATTTATGGCGGTCATTCACCGCAGTTTATTGCCTGAAGCCTTGACCCAACTTAAAAAATATGCGGTGTTTTCAAAAGTGACCTTCACGGAATTAGACAACCCACTTTATGGTATGGCAGGTGAAGCAGCATTTGCAAAATTAAGCGAAAATTCGACCGCTTTACGTTTAACTACAGGGCAGTCTCGAGCGATTGTCTGGGGCGAAGTGCTTGAAACAACAGCTGATGAGAACCTTTGGACGTTAATGGACATTCAAGACGGCGTTCCTGTCTTATTGAAAGCCAACCAATTTGAGCTGATTCCACAGGCTGCAAATTTACAGCTACTGGAAAATGCGATTTCTTTCACTAAAGGTTGCTACATCGGACAAGAAACCGTAGCCCGAGCTAAATATCGTGGGGCAAATAAACGAGCGTTATTTACCCTTGCTGGCAAATTTGAAGGCGAAGTTGCTCTACCAGAACCAAGTTCCGCAGTAGAAATGCAACTGGGCGAAAACTGGAAAAGCACAGGCACAGTATTAGCCAGCTCAACGCATGACAACACGCTATGGGTGCAAGTTGTGCTAAACAAAGATGTAGAACTTGATGCTCAATTTAGAGTAAACGGCGTGAGTTTACAGATTGCAAAACTGCCGTATAGTTTGGAAGAAAGCGAGTAAAAGAAACGGTCATAGTAATATGACCGTTTTTTATATCTTATCAGGGTGATGGATCATCACAAAGCGTTCCCAAAGTTGCTCTTCGGTTTCAATATGATCAGGGTCGGTAATAATGCAGTTAGTAATCGGACAAACTTTCTGGCAGGTTGGCTTGTCGTAATGCCCAACACACTCTGTACATAATACAGGGTCGATCACATAGATATCATCGCCCACCGAAATCGCATCATTCGGGCATTCGGGTAAGCACATATCGCAGTTAGTACATTTGTGAGTAATTAATAAAGCCATAAGTTTGTGTTGAGAAAATAAAATTAAACAAGCGGTTAGATTTGCAAAAAAATTTACAAAACCGACCGCTTGTAACTAGATTTTGCCTATTATAAAGCAAAATAATTTGAACTACTTCACATTTTTGCAATTTGGTTGTTTATCGTTAGCAGAAAATTTTTTATGATCTCATCGAAACGTTTCGATGGAGTGTTTTCCAAATATAATGAAGCGAGATAAAGGGAAATTGAGATGAAAAAAACAACAAATCTTAATGCAAAACTTTCACACAGCATTGCCACACTTGGTCATACAGATAGTTTAACCATTTGTGATGCAGGATTGCCTATTCCAAATGAAGTGGAGAGAATAGATTTAGCTTTAACCGCAGGTGTACCGAGTTTTTTACAGACATTTGATGTGGTAGTACAGGAACTTTTTGTTGAGCGAGTGCTGATTGCAGAAGAAATTAAGCAAAAAAATCCGCAGATTTTAGCGGATTTGTTAGAGCGTTTAGCTCAACTTGAGCAATTTCAACAGAATAAAATTCAAGTAGATTATGTAAATCACGAAATTTTCAAAGAGCAAACACACTATAGCAAAGCGGTTGTGCGTACAGGCGAATGCTCACCTTATGCCAACATTATTTTATATTCAGGTGTACCGTTTTAAGGTGGAATGATGGAAACCTTATTAAAAATGAATGGGATTGATAAATCTTTCCCGGGCGTTAAAGCTCTCAGTAATGCTTGCTTATCTGTGTATGCAGGGCGAGTAATGGCATTAATGGGTGAGAATGGTGCAGGTAAATCGACTTTAATGAAAGTATTGACGGGCATTTACAGTAAAGATGCAGGCTCAATCACTTATTTAGGTCAAGAAGTTACTTTTAAAGGCCCGAAACATTCTCAAGAAGCAGGCATTAGCATTATTCACCAAGAGCTTAACTTAGTCGGTAACTTAACCATTGCGGAAAACATTTTTCTTGGGCGTGAATTTAGAACCGCTTGGGGATCGATTGATTGGAAAAAAATGTACGCAGAGGCAGATAAATTGCTTGCTAGACTTGGTGTGAAACATAGCAGTCATCAGCTCTGTTCTGAATTATCGATTGGCGAACAGCAAATGGTAGAAATTGCTAAAGCACTCAGTTTTGAGTCTAAAGTGATTATTATGGACGAGCCAACTGATGCCTTAACGGATACCGAAACCGAAGCCTTATTTAAGGTAATTCACGAGCTGAAAGCGGAAAATCGAGGCATTGTGTATATTTCACACCGCCTAAAAGAGATTTTCCAAATTTGCGATGATGTTACTGTGCTTCGTGATGGTCAATTTATTGGCGAGCAAGTGATTGCGGATATTGATGAAGATAAATTGATTGAAATGATGGTTGGTCGCCGCTTAGAAGAGCAATACCCTCATTTGCAGCAAGAGCGTGGTGAACTTCTTCTTGATGTAAAAAATGTAAGTGGAAGCGGTGTAAATGATGTATCGTTCCAGTTACACAAAGGCGAGATTGTAGGCATTTCTGGCTTAATGGGAGCAGGGCGTACTGAGTTAATGAAAGTGCTTTATGGTGCGTTACCGAAAACGGCTGGCACGATTGAGCTAAAAGGAAAAGCAATTTCCAATAAATGCCCGCAAGATGGATTGGATAACGGCATTGTGTATATTTCAGAAGATCGTAAAGGCGATGGGCTGATTTTAGGAATGTCGGTAAAAGAGAATATGTCTTTGACCTCTCTCGATCATTTCTCAAAAGGTGGGTCAATCAGACACGATGCAGAAAGACTGGCGGTCGATGATTTTATTGAGATGTTTAACATCAAAACCCCGAATCGGGAGCAACAAATCGGGCTGCTTTCCGGTGGTAATCAGCAAAAAGTGGCAATCGCCAAAGGGTTGATGACCCGCCCGAATGTGTTGATTTTAGACGAGCCGACTCGTGGTGTTGATGTTGGGGCGAAAAAAGAGATTTACCAATTAATCAATGAGTTTAAAAAAGATGGATTAAGTATTTTGATGGTTTCGTCTGATATGCCGGAAGTGCTTGGAATGAGTGATCGCATATTAGTAATGCACGAAGGCAGAATTAGTGCAGAATTTTCTCGTGAAGAAGCGACTCAAGAAAAATTACTGGCAGCAGCTATCGGTAAAAATACAGTATTAAATTAAGGTGTTCTTATGACAACTCAAGCAAATAAATTTCAACTAGGCAGATTTTTAATAGAGCAACGCTCTTTTGTTGCCTTATTTATTTTGATCATTATTGTTTCAATGATTAACCCTGATTTTTTCAGCGTGGATAATATTTTAAATATTCTACGCCAAACTTCGGTGAATGCGATTATTGCAGTGGGAATGACGTTTGTCATCTTAATTGCAGGGATTGATTTATCAGTAGGTTCGGTTTTGGCATTAACAGGTGCAGTGGCAGCCTCATTAGTGGGGTCGGAAATGCCGATTTTCCTTGTCATTCCATTAGTTTTATTACTAGGAACAGCCTTTGGCGGTATGAGTGGCGTGATTGTGGCAAAAGGCAAAGTGCAAGCCTTTATTGCTACCTTAGTGACAATGACGTTATTACGTGGTTTAACAATGGTTTATACTGACGGACGACCAATCAGCACTGGTTTTTCTGACCAAGCAGACGCGTTTTCTTTCATTGGCACAGGGTATTTATTTGGCATTCCTTTTCCTATTTGGATTATGGCAGTTGTATTTACTGTGGCTTGGTATATTTTAAAACACACACCGATAGGTCGTTATATTTACGCTTTAGGCGGTAATGAATCTGCAACCCGCCTTTCAGGCATTAATGTAAATAAAATCAAGATTTTCGTATTTGCTGTAAGTGGTTTCTTATCTGCACTAGCAGGCTTAATTATCACTTCGCGTCTTTCTTCTGCACAGCCAACAGCAGGTGTTTCTTATGAGCTTGATGCAATCGCCGCAGTAGTGGTA
The DNA here is from genome assembly GCF_041807785.1 of Mannheimia sp. E30BD. Lineage (NCBI taxonomy): Bacteria > Pseudomonadati > Pseudomonadota > Gammaproteobacteria > Pasteurellales > Pasteurellaceae > Mannheimia > Mannheimia sp. E30BD. The sequence goes on along the minus strand of NZ_JBGTYX010000007.1, from coordinate 16,708 downwards.
GGTGGTACGAGCTTAATGGGCGGTAAAGGACGTGTAATGGGTACATTAGTTGGGGCATTAATAATTGGTTTCTTAAACAACGCCCTTAACTTATTGGATATTTCTTCATATTATCAGATGATTGCTAAAGCGTTAGTGATTTTAGCAGCCGTATTAGCTGATAATTATTTAGGTACTAAAAAAGTGTAATCATCTTCAAAGGAGATTTTCTATGAAAAAATTAACAACTCTCGCTTCAGCTATTATGTTGAGTTTCTCTGTAGCGGCAACTGCTTCAGCGAAAGAGACAATCGCATTAGCGGTATCAACTTTAGATAATCCATTTTTCGTGAGCCTTAAAGATGGGGCTCAAAAGAAAGCGGATGAATTAGGCTACACATTAGTGGTGCTAGATTCTCAAAATGACCCAGCAAAAGAGCTTTCTAACGTGGAAGATTTAACCGTGCGTGGGGCTAAAGTGTTATTGATTAACCCAACAGATTCAGAAGCGGTTGGAAATGCAGTGAGAATTGCAAATCGTAATAACATCCCTGTAATTACATTAGATCGTGGTGCAGCCAAAGGAGAAGTAGTCAGCCACATCGCATCAGATAACGTAGCTGGTGGTAAAATGGCGGGTGATTTCATCGCACAAAAATTGGGTGCAGGCGCAAAAGTTATCCAATTAGAAGGAATTGCGGGTACATCAGCTGCACGTGAGCGTGGAGAGGGCTTTAAACAAGCGATTGATGCGCATAAATTCAATGTATTAGCATCTCAACCCGCTGATTTTGATCGAACAAAAGGCTTGAATGTAACGGAAAATTTATTATCAAGCAAAGGCGATGTACAAGCGATTTTCGCACAAAATGATGAAATGGCATTAGGTGCATTGCGTGCAGTGGGGGCAGTGAAGAAAGAGGTATTAATCGTTGGTTTTGATGGCACTGATGACGGCGTAAAAGCGGTTGAAAGTGGCAAATTAGGTGCAACTATCGCACAACAACCAGAATTAATCGGTTCATTAGGTGTGGAAACTGCGGATAAAGTCATTAAAGGCGAAAAAGTAGAAGCAAAAATCCCCGTAGATTTAAAAGTAATTTCAAAATAATTATAGCGTAGGGACAGGTCCTGTGCCTGTCCGTAGTAGTTATATTGTTTGGGAGGGAACAAGACCCTCCCCTACATATATCAAGGATATAATATGAAAAACCTAACCGTTCTCGGCAGCATTAACGCTGATCACGTTATTTCCGTTCCCTATTTTGCTAAACCAGGCGAAACCTTAACAGGGCATAGCTACCACATTGCTTATGGTGGAAAAGGTGCAAATCAAGCCGTTGCAGCGGCTCGACTTGGGGCGAAGGTTTCTTTTATTGGCTGTATTGGCGATGATGACATCGGCAAAGCAATGAAAGCCGCTTTTGAGAAAGATGGTATTAACACTCAACCGATCAAATCTGTAGCAAATGAAATGACAGGCATTGCAATGATCCAAGTGGCAGAATCTGGCGAAAATAGCATTGTGATTTCAGCCGGAGCAAATGGACATTTAGATGAAGCTGTTGTGGCGGAATTTCAATCGGAAATTGCTCAAGCAGATTGCTTATTAATGCAGCTAGAAACCCCTTTACCAGCGATTATTCAAGCAGCAAAAATAGCCAAAGAAAATAATACACAAGTTGTGTTGAACCCTGCACCAGCTAGAGAATTACCTGATAAATTATTAAGTCTGTTAGATATGATTACCCCAAATGAAACTGAGGCGGAAATTTTAACGGGCGTGAAAGTCGTGGATGAAGAAAGTGCAAAACAAGCAGCTCAAGCCTTCCATCAAAAAGGCATTGAAAAAGTGCTAATTACACTCGGCTCAAAAGGCGTTTTTGTGAGCGAAAGTGAGCAAGGGGAAATTGTGGCAGGTTTTCGTGTAAATGCCGTTGATACCACCGCAGCAGGCGATACTTTTAATGGTGCATTAGTCACTGCAATGTTGGAAGATAAACCGCTTAATGAGGCAATTCGTTTTGCACACGCAGCAGCCGCAATTAGCGTCACCCGAAAAGGGGCTCAGCCATCAATTCCTACTCGTCAAGAAACCTTAGATTTTTTGAGTAAGCAGTAACAAGCGGTCGTCTTTTAGGGAAATTTTGCAAATGGCAACAATGAAAGATATTGCACGGCTTGCACAGGTTTCAACTTCGACCGTTTCTCACGTTATCAATAATAGTCGATTTGTAAGTGAGGAAATTCGGCAAAAAGTGCAGAGGGTAGTCAAAGAGCTCAATTATACGCCCTCTGCCTTGGCTCGCAGCCTGAAAGTGAATGAAACTAAAACCATCGGTATGCTAGTTACCGCAACGAGCAACCCATTCTTCGCGGAAGTGATGGCAGGTGTTGAGCGTTATTGCCAGCAAAATCACTATAATCTGATTATTGCTACCACCAATGGCGATGCGGAACGTTTACAACACCATTTGCAAACGTTCATTCAACGTAAAGTGGATGGTTTGCTCTTAATGTGTGGCGATGCAAGGTTAAATGTTGATGAAAGCCTCAATATTCCACTGCCAACAGTGGTTTTAGACTGGTGGTTTACAGAGTTAAATGCGGATAAAATCTTTGAGAATTCAACATCTGGTGGCTATCTTGCCACAAAAACCTTAATTGATGCAGGACATTCTAAAATTGCGATTATTACAGGAAGCCTAAAAAAATCATTGGCAAAAAATCGTTTAGAGGGCTACAAAAAAGCCCTAGCAGAAGCCAATATTCCGCTTAATCCAAATTGGATTATTGAAAGCCATTTTGATTTTGCAGGTGGTGTGGAAGGAATGAATAAGTTGCTTGCTCAACCTGAGAAACCAACAGCAGTTTTTGCCTGTAGCGATACTATCGCTCTGGGTGCTTACCAAGCCATTTGGCAGCACGGCTTAAGTGTACCGAAAGATATTTCAATTATTGGCTATGATGATATTGAACTTGCAAAATATCTCTCACCACCGCTGTCTACCATCAGCCAGCCTAAAGCGGAATTAGGGCAACTTGCGGTTGAAACCTTGTTAAAGCGGATACGCTCTCAAACAACGGATTTCCAAACCATAATGCTAGAGCCAGAATTGGTGTTACGGAATTCTATTCAAACAATAAACAAAAATGCTGAATAATGTTAAGTTATTCAGCATTTCTTATCTCTTCTGTATTTTAGATTAGCCTTTCTGCTGCTCCAAATAGAGAACGGTTGCTGCCACACGGGAGTGGACATTGAGCTTACGCAGTAAGTTGCGGATATGTACTTTTACCGTTTCTTCTGAAATAAAGAGCTGGGCGGCAATTTGTTTGTTTGACATACCGGTTGCGATCCATTGTAAAACATCAAGCTCACGATCGGTTAAGCAGCTTAGCGGATCATTTTCTGGTTGGCGGTTTAGCAAGTGCTGACGAACGGTTTCGTTTAACACCACTTCGCCTGCGGCAGCTTTACGGATATTGTCTAACAGCTCTGGCGTATCGGTATCTTTTAATAAATAGCCATCAACACCTGCGTCCATTAAAGCAAACACATCGGATTGCTCATCAGAAACCGTTAGTATGATAATGCGAGCATCTACTCCTTGAGAACGTAATGAACGTAACGTATCAAGCCCTGAAATGCCTTTCATATTTAAATCTAAAATAATCACATCAGGCTCAAGTTGTAAGGCTAGTTTTATGCCGTCTGTGCCGTTGCTAGCTTCGCCCACAACGGAAAATTGATCGTCAAGTTCCAATAGCTGACGCATACCTTGACGCATTAAGGGGTGGTCATCAATTAATAAAATCGTGGTTGGAGTTGTCATTTCTTTCTCCTGTCTTTCTTCATAATCGGCTAATTCTGCAATTATTGCTTCAAAATAGCAAGTTTATAGATTGAATAAATCTCCCTTTTTTGATCTTGGCTAAGTTTCAAGTAATTAAGAAATTGCAAAACTTTGCAAGAAAAAGACCGCTTGTTCGGCTATAATGAGGCGATATTTTTATTTGAGTAACAAAGAATGACAAATCAAACAACTTATTTTGCCACTGCCGCACGAGGTTTTGAGGAAACGCTCAAAACCGAGCTAGAGCAAGTTTGCCAAGCAGAATGCAAAGTTGCACAGGGTGGGGTACATTTTACAACCACCCAAAAGGGCGTATATCAAGCATTATTGCATAGCCGTTTAGCCTCTCGGATTTTACTACCGTTAATCACAACTAAAATTTTTAGTGATAGTGATTTATATGCCTCCATTGTTTCATTTAATTGGGCGGAACTGTTCGATCCTCGCGATACTTTTTTTGTGGATTTTAACGGCACGAACCGAGAGATCCGCAACACCCAATTTGGGGCGATGCGAGTGAAAGACGGTATTGTTGATTATTTTGAGCGTAAAGGATCTGCACGCCCAACGGTGGATAAAGATAACCCTGATGTGCGTATTCACGTCTATTTAGATCGTGAAAATGTGGTGGTTTCGCTTGATTTAAGTGGCGATGCCTTACATATTCGAGGCTATCGTGAGGAAACAGGCAAAGCCCCATTGCGTGAAACTTTAGCGGCTGCCATTGTGATGCGTTCAGGTTGGCAAAAAGGCACGCCATTGGTTGATCCGATGTGTGGTTCAGGCACGCTATTGATTGAGGCTGCTCAAATGGCGGCAAATATTGCCCCACAACTTCACCGTAAACATTGGGGCTTTAATGCGTGGAAGGGGCATAATTTGGCATTATGGTGTGAAGTGTTGGAGGAAGCTCATAATGTAAAGGCGAATTGTAATTCGCCCCTACAAAAAACATTTTTTGGCTTCGATCTTGACCACCGAGTCCTTGCTAAAGCGAAACAAAACGCTAAAAACGCAGGGGTAGATCATCTCATTCAATGGCAACAAGGCGATGTTGCAGCATTGAAAAATCCAGTTCCAGACCAAATCGGCACGGTCATTTGTAACCCACCTTACGGTGAGCGTTTAGGCACAACGCCTGCATTAATTGCGCTTTATTCGGTATTTGGACAGCGTTTAAAACAGCAATTTGCAGGCTGGAATGCCTCAATTTTTAGTGGCGAACCTGAGTTGCTAAATTGCTTACGCTTACGTTCTGCTCGTCAATTTAAGGCGAAAAATGGTCCGCTCGATTGTGTACAGAAAAATTATTCTATCAGCGAGCATAACAAGCGGTCAGATTTTGACGAAAATTTACAATTTGAGCAAAATGCTCAAGTTGCTCCTGATTTTGCTAATCGCTTAGCGAAAAACATCAAAAAGATCGAAAAATGGGCGAAACAGCAAGGCGTTGATGCCTACCGTTTATATGATGCGGATCTGCCTGAGTATAATTTAGCGGTGGACAGATACGGCGATCACATCGTGGTACAAGAGTATCAAGCTCCGAAAAATATTGACGAGCAAAAAGCTCGCCAACGCTTGCTTGATGCCGTTTCAGCAACTCTTTATGTAACAGGGGTAGAAACGAATAAATTGGTGCTGAAAGTTCGCCAAAAACAGAAAGGCACGAACCAATATGAAAAATTAGCCAATAAAGGCGACTATTTCTATGTGAACGAATATGGGGCGAAGCTCTGGGTGAACTTAACCGATTATTTGGATACGGGCTTGTTCCTCGACCACCGTTTAACTCGTAAAATGGTAGGCGAAATGGCGAAGGGGAAAACCTTCCTTAATCTGTTTGCCTATACGGGATCAGCAACGGTTCACGCCGCATTAAATGGGGCGAAATCAACGACGACGGTGGATATGTCTAACACCTATTTGAATTGGGCAGAGCAGAATTTAGAGTTGAATAATTTATCTCTCCGCCATCATCGTTTATTCCAAGCGGATTGCTTGCAGTGGCTGGCAGAATGTCGTGAGCGATTTGAGCTGATTTTTGTTGATCCGCCGACTTTCTCCAACTCAAAGCGAATGGAAAACAGTTGGGACGTGCAACGAGACCATATTGAGTTAATGAAACAGCTTAAACGTATTTTAACTGCTGATGGTACTATTGTGTTCTCGAATAATAAGCGTGGCTTTAAAATGGACTTTGACGGCTTGGCAGCATTAGGTTTAACAGCGGAAAATATTTCGCATAAAACTTTACCGCTGGATTTTGAACGCAATCCACAAATTCATAATTGTTGGATTGTGAGGAATGTATAGATATAGATAATACCCTCGCCCCTTGTGGGAGAGGGATAGATTTTTCTTCGTTCAGAAGAAAAATTAGGGAGAGGGGAAGCAAGTGGTTCTTTTTCTTAAAAGTTTTGTAATGCCCCTCTCTCTGAAAAATATTTCTGAACGAAATATTTTTCTGTCTTCTCTCCCACAAAGGGAGAGAGTAAGGGTAAAAATGTTAGATATTGTTTTATATGAACCAGAAATCCCACAAAACAGCGGCAATATTATCCGTCTCTGTGCCAACTGTGGTTTTCGTTTACATATGATTGAGCCGTTTGGTTTTGGCTGGGACGATAAAAAACTTCGTCGTTCTGGGTTGGATTATCACGAATTTGTAAATATTCAAAAATATAAAAACTTTGAGGATTTTTTAGAACGAGCTAAACCAAAACGCCTGTTTGCTTTAACTACTCGTGGCGAACAAAACCACAGCGATGTGAAATATGAATTAGGCGATTTCTTAATGTTCGGGCCAGAAAGCAGAGGTATTCCGAAGCCGTTATTGGCGGAAATGCCGATGTCGCAAAAAATCCGTATTCCGATGTGCAAAGACAGCCGCAGTATGAATTTATCCAATTCTGTCGCAGTTGTAGTTTATGAGGCGTGGCGGCAGTTTGGCTATCAAAATGCGGTGGCAGCACAGTCGATTTAAGGGCGACAAGCGGTCTATTTTTTGTAAATTTTTGCAAATATTCAGGGAAAGGTTGGTGTATATCCAACCTTTGTTGATAAAAGAAAACCTATCAGTATTTAGCTTTCTTCTTCGTTTGTAGATAGTGGCAAAAAAATTCTCTCCTGTAATAACAGATTTCCCTGTTTTATTTTCTAATTCCTGACGAGCATTTTTGGCTATATTTCCACCTTGTTTTCCTGCTTGAGCATTTTCATCAACGCCAACGGCTTGCATACTTTCTGCAATTTGGCGACTAGAAAGTTCGGCAAGAGCGGTAAATAGCAATTCGGCTTCTGTCATATGATCTCGCAAGTTTTGGTTTTGTAAACCTTTAAGCGATTTATGCTTTTGAACAGATAACCCGCTCCATTCTTGATGAATTACATTTGTTAAAAAGGCAAAATCTTGTGGTTGTTCCACCCCTGATGATTTCCAATAATCGGTCAGTTTATTGCGGGTTTCTTGTCCCATCATTCGCTGTTGAATCCACTTTTCACTTTGTCCCATTTTCTGCCAATTTTCTCTGGCTCGATCAAGGCTTTGGCTAGGATCATTGATTTCCTGTAAGCGTTCGTAACCCACTTTTGCTAACCATTGCTTAAATGGTTCTGCCTTGGGCTCGGAATTGATTGAATAAGACGAAAGAGTTGCTCGGTATCAGCCACATCAGTTAAACGCATTTTTCCGTCAGCAGAGGGCATTTTCAACTGTCCGATTTCTTCGGACAGTTCGCTACCTTCACTCTTTAATTTCACTTTAAGATCACTCTAGTATTTACGAGGACGTCCGTTTTCTGTCAATACTTCAATCACATCAATAATTGAGAAATACCATTTGTCTTTCTCTTCATCGTAGTGGCTGCGTACCGATTTCTGTTCAAAAAGTTTAATTTCTTGCATAATAAAAATACTGTATATAAAAACAAGTAAAAGTATAGCATTTGTGAGATTTACATCAAGCAGGAAAAGTTATTTTTTCGATCTCGATCCCAAAAATAATTTTTGAGGATTGACTTTTTTAATCTATAAATATTCTGTGATCCAGATCACAAAAACAGCATAAAAAATAGAATTTGAAGTTATATTTCATTAAAATAGTAAAAAATGAAGTAATTTGTTCAAGAATTTTAAGGAGATGTTATGCGTTTAATTCCATTAGAAACAGACCATGATGTGAGTGTTTGGGCAGCTCGTTATATTGTCGATCGTATCAATGCGTTCAAACCAACCAAAGAAAACCCTTTCGTGCTGGGTTTGCCAACGGGGGGAACGCCTGAAAAAACCTATAAAGAACTGATTAAACTTTACCAAGCAGGCGAAGTGAGCTTTAAGAATGTGGTTACGTTTAATATGGACGAATATGTTGGTTTGCCGAAAGAGCACCCTGAAAGTTACCACAGCTTTATGTTCAAACATTTCTTTGACCACGTTGATATTCCGCTTGAAAACATTAATATTCTGAACGGTATGGCGGAAGATGTGAATGCAGAATGTGAACGCTATGAAGAAAAAATCCGTTCTTATGGTAAGATTCATCTGTTTATGGGTGGTGTTGGAGTGGACGGTCATATTGCGTTTAATGAGCCGGCTTCATCACTTTCTTCGCGCACTCGCATTAAAACTTTAACCGAAGATACCCGTATCGCAAATTCTCGCTTTTTTGATAATGATGTAAGCCAAGTGCCAAAATTTGCTTTAACAGTGGGCGTTGGTACATTATTAGATGCAGAAGAAGTGATGATTTTAGTTACAGGTCATCACAAAGCCTTAGCCTTACAGGCTTGTGTGGAAGGGGCGGTAAATCACTTTTGGACTATTAGTTGCCTACAATTACACCGTCGTGGTATTGTGGTATGTGATGAACCAGCCACTCAAGAGCTTAAAGTTAAAACAGTTAAGTATTTCAAAGAATTAGAGAAAAACGTAGCTCGTTAATTATTGGTAGGGGCGTACGTCGTACACCCTATTTTAATTAATAATGGGCGTATGACATACGCCCCTACATTCCTAAAAGGAACAGAATATGAACCATTATGCCTTAACAAATTGCGTCATTTACACAGGCGAACAAGTATTGTATCAGCACGCATTAGTGGTAAAAGACGATAAAATTGAAACGATTATCCTTGAAGCTGATTTACCACAAGATTTACAAAAAATTGATTTAGGTGGGGCGAATTTGTCTGCCGGCTTTATTGATTTACAGCTTAATGGTTGTGGCGGTGTTACGTTTAATGAAGAGATTAACATTCGTACTCTTGAAATTATGCAAGAAACGAACTTGCGTTCAGGTACAACCAGCTATTTACCGACTTTCATTACCTCGCCTGATGAGGGAATGAAGCAAGCGGTTGCTGTAATGCGTGAATATTTAGCCAAATATAAAAACCAAGCGTTAGGCTTGCACTTTGAAGGGCCTTATTTAAGTGTGGAGAAAAAAGGTGTTCACCGCCCTGAGTTTATCCGTGAAATTAGCCCTGAAATGCTTGAGTTCCTTTGTGCGAATGGCGATGTCATTACTAAAATTACTATTGCGGCAGAAAATCCAACCGCAGATCATATTAAACGCTTTAATGATGCAGGCATTATTGTCTCTATTGGGCATTCTAACGCCACTTATGCGAAAACCAAAGAGCGTATTGCGGAAGGGGCAGCCTTTGCTACACACTTGCACAATGCTATGTCGCCAGTCAGTAACGGGCGTGAAGGCGGCGTTGTGGGGGCTGTGTTAGATAGCGATATTTATGCGAGTATTATCTGCGATGGCTTGCACGTTGAGTGGGGCAATATCCGCATTGCGAAAAAAGCGAAAGGCGATAAATTGTTGATCGTGAGTGATGCGGTAGCCGCTGCGGGCAGTGATATTGAGTCTTTTATTTTTGTCGGCAAAAAAGTAACCGTAAAGGATGGTAAATGTTTCGATGAGTTTGGGGCACTAGGTGGTGCGGCGATTACGATGATTGAATCTATCCGTAACGTGGTTCAGCATTGTGATATCAGCCTCAATGAAGCAATCCGAATGAGTACACTGTATCCTGCAAGAGCGATTGGCGTGGAAGATACACTTGGCTCATTGGAAGTGGGTAAAATTGCGAATTTAGCAGTCTTCGATAACCAATTTAATGTCAAGGCTACAGCAGTAAATGGACAATTTCATTGGAATTAAGATTTTATTGATAAAGGCTACACTTTATGTAGCCTTTTTGTTATGGCACTTCATAAAAAGGGTTTAAATGCTAATCGTTTTTAAATAGAATAGATGAGTTTATTTATCGTTTAATGAAAAAACGTGTTTAGCGTTGAAAATGTAACCTTTGATATCCCCAATAGGCGTTTACTTCACCCAATCTCGTTGCAATTTGAGCAAGGTAAAGTCTATGGTTTAATTGGGCATAATGGCTCGGGCAAATCTACCTTAATCAAATTACTGGCAAAGCAAAACGCTTATTTGTCGGGCAAAATTACGTTTAATCAAAAAGAACTAAATGAATGGTCTAGCCGTGAATTTGCCAAACACGTCGCTTATTTACCTCAACATTTACCGCAAGCCACTAACTTAACGGCTCGTGAGCTGATTGCAATGGGGCGTTATGCGTGGAATGGTTTATTTGGTCGAAATAAGCAACAAGATAATGCTGCCATTGAGCGAGCATTAGCCTTAACGCATACCGAAAAATTTGCAGATCAGCTAGTTGATGTTTTATCGGGCGGAGAACGTTCTCGCATTTGGCTGGCTATGCTGCTTGCCCAATAAAGTCAATTCCTCTTGCTTGATGAACCGCTTGCAGCCCTTGATATTGCTCACCAAATTGAAGTAATGCAGTTGGTACAGAAACTTGCTCACGAACTCAATTTAGGTATTATTATTGTGATTCACGATATCAATTTAGCCTCAGGTTATTGTGATCATCTTATCGCTTTACATAGTGGAAGATTATTGGCAGAAGGTAATTCGCACCAGATTGTTAGTGCCTCTTCATTGAAATCTATTTATGGCATCGATCTTAATGTGATCGAGCACCCTAAAACTAAACGCCCAGTGAGTTTTTATTGATGTCTAATCTGATGAAATTATTACAAGCGGTCGTTTTTTCTCTCTTTTTTACTAATACTATTTTTGCAATCGAACCGCAAAAAGGATTTGCTACGTTGGATTGGACGGTTGCCGAAACATTAATTGTATTAGGCGAAAAACCTATTGCAGTAGGTGATGTAGAAAGTTATCAAAAATGGGTAAAAGAGCCTGCTTTACCTGAAAAGGTGGAAGATCTTGGCATTCGCTTACAGCCTAATATTGAGCAACTATTACTGCTTTCGCACAGCTTGAAAGCTCAGCCACTGCATTTTATTAATACAAGCCACACCATTGTTGGAACGCTTTGCTCAGCAAGTGGATATTGTAGATTTCTATCGTGAGGGCGGAGCGTGGCAAAATATTCTGATTGCATCGGAAAAAGTAGCAGAATTGGTTGGAAAGACAGAAGCCTTTCACACACTCAAACAAGGCTATTGGCAAAAAATTGAGAAAATTCGACCGCTTGTAAAGCCATATCTTAACCGACCTGTTGCATTAGTACAGTTTATTGACACTCGTCATTTGAGAATTTATGCGAAAAATAGCTCTTTTGGTACGGTACTTTCACAACTCGGTTTTGAAAATAGTTGGCAAGGCTCGTACAACAATTGGGGTTTTGAAGTAATTAATGTAACGCAATTAGCCAGTTTGCCACAAAATAGCCGATTTGTGATAGTTAAACCCTATCCTGCAAATATTGCATCAGCATTGAAATATAACAGTCTTTGGCAACGTTTGGAAATGGCAAAAACACCCTTGATTTTGCCTGAAGTCTGGACTTTTGATGGGATCCCATCGGCACAGCGTTTTGCTGAAATGTTAGCAGAAGCCTTAGTAAATGGAGGCGAAGTATGGTGATAAAACCTATTTTACGGCTAGGTTTATTACTAGCGGTCATTTTTTGTGGATTATTTACCATTTTAATTAAAGCTCAATTGCCGAATGAAATACATTTTGATGCATTGTTTCAAGCTACAGAAAATTTAGATCTACTTTTAGTGTAAAACTACACTCTCCCACGTGTGCTGATGGCGTTACTGGCTGGCGGCGTTTTAGGTTTTGCCAGCCTATTATTACAACAAGTTTTAGCTAATCCTCTGGCTTCGGATTATTCACTTGGCATCAGTAGTGGCTCACAATTCGCTTTATTTCTTACAGCGATTTTTGCTCCGCAATGGTTAGAAAATGGCTCAAGTGTGATTGCTCTCTTTGGTGCAGTATTAAGTTTGGTATTGGTATTAAGTCTTGCAATGAGAAAAACAATGTCGGCATTATTACTGATTTTAGCGGGGTTAGTCGTTAATCTTTACTTTGGCTCATTCTCAGCAATGATGATGCTATTTTACCTGGAAGAGGCAAGAGGATTATCGCAATGGGGAGCCGGTTCTCTTATTCAAGAAAGTTGGCGAGACAGCCTTTGGCTAATAGCCCAAACCGTACCCGCTTTTTTACTTGTTGTGGTGCTAATTCGCCCTTTAACAATTTTATCTCTAAATGACAATAATGCTCAAAGTTTAGGAGTATCAGTTGGGAAATTGGGGCTAGTTGGCGTATTGGTGTCAGCATTGTTAATTGCAGTGGTGGTCTCGGCAGTTGGAATGCTCGGATTTATTGGGCTAGCGGCAGCAACAATGGTTCGACAGTTTGGTATCAGAACCTTGAAAGGGCAGTTGATTTCTGCCTTTGTTTTGGGAGCGTTATTGCTTTGTGTTACCGATTTATGTTTGCAACTTTTGGCTCATTTTAAAGGAATTAACTTACCAACAGGGACAGTAACTGCTTTACTCGGCACACCATTATTATTGTGGTTAATGTTTAAAGCATTGCCTCACGCAGGGCGAGTGCAAGAAACACATTTGCAAAATAATCGAAAAATATCACCGCTTATAATTGCCTTGATTGTATTTGGCTTTATGGTAGCAGTGTTGCTTGCTTTATTTATGGGTAATGGTAATAGTGGTTTATCGATTATTGAAATGGAAACGCAATGGAGAAAAGTGTTACTGGAAATTCGATATCCGAGAGTGTTGATTGTGTTATCAGTTGGTATTTTATTAGCCATAGCAGGGCTTATTTTACAACGATTAACACTCAATTCAATGGCAAGTCCTGAATTACTTGGGGTATCTTCAGGTACATCAATGGGGATTTTGGCAGTGCTATTTCTGTTTTCTGTCCAACAAATAGAATATTTTTGGCTCGCTGGTATTTTAGGGGCATTAGCAGTGTTACTGACTGGGATTTCCCTTTCGGCCTTTTTTGATACTTTACAACGTATTGCTATTGCCACTGGCGGTCCAAGAGCCAATCAACTCATTGCGTGGACATCAGGTTCGACCCAAAGTGTGAATGCAGAACTTGCCTTACCTTTTGCTATCGCGAGTGTTATTTTATTATTGACTAGTTTGATATTTAGTCGTTGGTTAGACATATTATCTTTACAAGCTCCAGTGGCTCAATCAATAGGGCTGAACCTTAAACAGGTTCGTTGGGTGTTGATTTTATTTAGTGCATTATTAACTGCTTTAGCCACATTGATTATTGGGCCACTTAGTTTTATCGGTTTACTTGTACCACAAATCGCACGATTTTTAGGGATAACAAAGGCTTATCAGCAATTGCTAATGTCAGCTCTATTAGGTGGATTAATTATGGTATTAGCAGATTGGTTTGGTAAATTATATTACAAAAAGAGCGAGTAAAGAGAAAGTTGGTACAGGTGAATTCAAGCTAAATATGGGAAATCATACTCAATATGGTTTTGCTGCCGATTACACAGGAGCAATGAATTCTGACCAATCTGCTCGTTACCGTGTTGTCACCAGCTATGGTGCTCGTGATGGAGATTGGGATTTAACCAAAAATGAAGCGCTGTATGTTGCCCCAAGTTTTGAATGGGATATTAGTGAACGTACTCGTTTAAGTATTTTAACCAGTTACCATCGCGGTTCTTATGCCTATCCAAGTGCTTATGATGCAAATTGGACAGCAATTTCACCAAGTTTAGCAGGATATTCGTTAAATCGTGGTGTAGTATTTAATGATGGTAAAGCCTTCATCAATGCAGTAGATAATCGTCTAGCTTGGGATTATAAAAATGATTGGTTAAAAAATACCGTTGTAGTTGGTACAGATTATCGTCATAGCAAAGTTGATGCTCTTTATACTTTATTTGGGAGTACCTCAGCAACGAATGTTATTAATGCTACAAGTGGTTATGGTCAGGCTCAAAATGTAAGCAATGCACCTCAAACTCAAATTAAAGCTCGCCAATTAGGATTTTATTTACAAAATAATGCCCGTATTGCGGATAAATATGTGCAAGGTTTAGGTGTCCGGCACGACCGAGTAAAACAAGATGAATACACTAGCACGCAAACCGTAAAAGATAATCATACATCGTATGCAGCTTCTTTTATGTATGAAGGAGCTTATGGGCTAAATCCATATTTTAGCTATAGCGAATCGTTTAATTTACCAATGGGATTGAGTGGTACTCAAACTCTTTATGATCCAAATATTACTCGTCAATATAAAGTGGGATTAAAATATGTTCCTACTTGGTTAGATGCGACAATTACGATTGCGGGTTTTCGTGCGAAAGATAAAGGGGCGTTAGTGGCTTCTTCAACAGGTATGGGTTCTATTATTAGTAGTGTAGAGCCTGTGCGTAGGAAAGGAGTAGAGGTTCAGATAGATACTAATATTACTGATAACTGGAATACCGTCTTAGCTTATACTTACTTGAAATCATATACTGAAACGACAGCAGGCAATGTGCGTAATGCATTAATACCAACATCAACCTTAGCAGCAAAAACGACTTACAGTTTTAAAGGTGTACTTGATGGCTTAACAATAGGAGCAGGTGTACGTTATCTAGGCCATAGTGTTACAGCCAAAAATTACTCCGTGTATTCACATGCTTGTGTACCATCAGCAACAGTAGTAGATTTAATGGCTCGCTATACCTTTAATAACAACTGGACAGCACAAGTGAATGTTGATAATGTGGAAAACCGCCGTTATATAGCTGCTTGCGATACTTATTGCTATTATGGGCAAGAACGTAAAATTAACGGATCTTTAAGCTACAAATTTTAATCATAATAGCATATAATCAAAAGGCAGATGTCGTATCTGCCTTTATCTTTATCAGGGAGAACCAAATGCAATTTAAAGATTACTTAGCAACTTTTCCAACCATCGATCATCTTTCAGGTTTAGATGTGATTAATAGCGGAGAGGTAATGCAACATATTCCAGCAATTGAAGGCAAACTAGGCTCACTAAAACTCTACTATGCACTTTATGAGAAATTTGATGGGAAATTAGACACAACTGCAGCAAAACAAGGTCTTGAATGGTTTGCAGAGCATACTGAAGATGCAAAGGAAAATGTAGGTAAACACCCAAACATTGATTTATTATTCAAGGTAATTAATAACGACTTATCATTAGTTTTACAACCTATCCATCAATAAGAAGAAAACCCACTTTAAACTAAAATGCTAAAGTGGGTTTTATCATTCATTCAACTGTTATAGTTTTCCAGCAAGCATTGCTTCTAATTTCTCTTGGTCGATAGCAAATTTACGAATACCTTCAGCTAATTTCTCAACTGCCATTGGGTCTTGGTTATGTTCCCAATAGAATTCAGCTTCTGTCATTTTTTCTGGACGAGGTTTGATTTCGCCTTTGTAATCTAACTTGCGAACTAATTTCTCATCGCTTTCTTGTAACTCTTTTAATAAAGAAGGCGAGATGGTTAAGCGATCGCAACCAGCTAATTCAATAATTTCTCCAACATTACGGAAACTTGCACCCATTACGATAGTATCATAGCCGTGCTGTTTATAGTAATTATAGATATTGGTTACTGAAATTACACCCGGATCTTCAGCTGGAGCATACTCTTTGCCTTCATTTGCTTTGTACCAGTCTAAAATACGGCCAACAAACGGAGAAATTAAGTAAACTCCTGCTTCTGCACAAGCACGAGCTTGAGCTTGAGAGAACAATAAGGTTAAGTTACAGTTGATACCTTCTTTCTCTAGTTGTTCTGCTGCTTTAATACCTTGCCAAGTAGACGCGATTTTAATCAAAATGCGATCATTGCTGATGCCAGCATCATTATATAATGCAATTAATTTGCGTGCTTTAGCGATAGTTTTCTCTGTATCATAAGAAAAGCGAGCATCAACTTCAGTAGAAATACGCCCTGGAACAAGTTTTAGAATCTCTAAACCGATATTTACTGCTAACTTATCTTCAGCATCAACTAATTGCTGATCTTTATCGCTACTTTGTGCTTTTGCATAAGCAATAGCATCTTCAATTAATGGAGCATATTGCGGTAATGCTGATGCACTTAAAATTAAAGATGGGTTTGTGGTTGCGTCTTCAGGTTTATAAAGCTTCATCGCTTCAATATCGCCTGTATCGGCAACAACAACGGTTACTTTACGCAATTCATCTAATTGGCTCATATTTATTCCTTATATATGAAGTTAATAACTAATCGAGTTAGTAAATAATAACAGCAAGTACTTCAAAAGAGTAAATAATTTTGTGATATAGATCACATTTTTATAAATTGAATGCTGAAATATCAATAAAGTTCTCACAATAAATAAACAAGTTGCCGTAAAAATACGCAAGCGGCCATTTTTTTAAAATTTTTTACAAAAAACACTTGCGTTCATTTCAGATTTCTCTATAATGCACCCCACACAACGACGCGCTGTTGTGAACGGTTAGGTTTTAAGTTCAGTGCGTCGTTCTTTTTTGT